>NZ_JAUBPP010000009.1:87165-150049 GCF_036700765.1 Microcoleus sp. S1D4 | reverse complement strand
AAGATTCAGACTCTGATGTGCGTAGCAGCGCGGCAGATGCCTTAGGCCAAATTGGTGACGATCGGGCAATTCCGGGATTACTTAAACTCGTGGAAGATTCAGACTCTTCTGTGCGTAGGAGCGCGGCAGTTGCCTTAGGCAATATCGGTAACGATCGGGCGATCCCGGGATTACTTAAACTCGTGGAAGATTCAGACTCTGATGTGCGTAGTAACGCGGCAGATGCCTTAGGCAAAATCCGTGACGTTCAGGCGATTCCGGGATTACTTAAACTCGTTGAAAATTCATACTTTAATGTGCGTAGTAGCGCGGCAGACACCTTAGGCAAAATCCGTGACGTTCAGGCGATTTCGGGATTACTTAAACTCATGGAAGATTCCGACTATTCTATGCGTAGGATGGCAGCATATGCCTTAGGCAATATCGGTGACATTCAGGCGATTCCGGGATTACTTAAACTCGTTGAAGATTCAGACTCTTATGTGCGTAGTAGCGCGGCAGATGCCTTAGGCAATATCGGTGACATTCAGGCGATTCCGGGATTACTTAAACTCGTTGAAGATTCAGACTCTTATGTGCGTAGTAGCGCGGCAGATGCCTTAGGCAAAATCGCTAAGCAGCACGCAGACAAAGTCGCCCCCCATCTCCCCCACCTCCTTACCTTAATCCCCTCCGAATCGGGCAAAGAATTTCACCGCCTCATCCTCGCCATCCAAGCCGCCTGCAAATACTACAAATACGAGATTCGTCAGTTGCCCCTAGCACCACACCCAGCCAAACCATCCCAGCCAACCGAGCTCCTTGTTAAAATTGACCAAACCACCCAGCAAATCCACAAAACAACAAAACAAATGGCTGACCAACCCACCCAAGACTTCTCCCATGCAACCTTCCAGGCCCTCGTCAACTTCGGCACCAACCACGGGTACCAAGCCCACCACCTCCACATCGCCGCCCAGCAATCCTCCCCTGAAGCTGCACTCAATGCAGTAGTGCAAATCATCCAGGCATTAGAAAAAAAATATACTAATGTGCAAGACGAGCAACAAGCACGCATTATTATTGATGCAGAATTTAAGGAAATCAAAGAGCAAAAACCCATCGAGTGGCAAAACCTAATCAGCGTCAAACGGCTTTACAACGGTGGCAAAAATGCAGCGGTGAAAGTTGGCGAACACTTCGCCGAATCAAGCCCCTGGGTAAAAGGATTTGTTGGCTTCCTCGAAGGCATATCCGAAGACGTGAACTAGCCATAGGAATTACGCACGGGAGGTCAGAAACCGGGTTTTTACCAAAATACTTCGTTGTTACCCAGAGATTAAGTAAAAAACCCGGTTTCTTTGGCGGAGTGCGTAAGTCTTGCCAAAAGTTTGATACAAAAGTAAGCGCTATCCCAACCCGAGGCTAACAGCATGATTCAAAATCCCGCATACTATCAGATGGTGCTAGACACCTTTTGCACCGCCCTAGAGGATGCCCGCCCCGCTGTCAGGGCGAAAGCAGCAGAAGCACTGGGAAAAATAGGAGATGTCGCGATCGCCCCCATATTAGTTAAAGCCTTGAAAGACACCTCGCCAGAAGTCCGTTCCAGCGTCATCCAAGCCCTCGGACAACTGATACTAAATGAGGCTTAAATACTCCTTTCATTTCTTAGTCCCCTCTGCTCGGACTTCCTTTGTGTAGACGCGATTTCAAGCTCCGAGTAATCTTATCATTTCATACATTCAACCATCTGCTGTTCCAGCTTAGCCAACAATGTATCAACATCTGTTGCCGCTTCCTCAAAACAAACAGGAGGTTCAGGCTTAGGTTCAAAAAGAATCAACTTAATTTGACCTTCACCGATCGCCAAAATCGCCACTTCCTTCTCAGGCTTGTGAGCGTTCAACACACCTACAACTTCCTGAATATGACTTCTCACTTGACGGTTCAACTCCTCAACCGCCTCTTTCTTACAATACACAAAACGCGCAGTTTCTGCAATATCAATTGCCAAAATCTCCTCGCTTTCCTCTCCCCTTTCCAGGAATAGCCCCCAAGCCAAAGCAGCCAATTCATTTTGATTAGCTTTCACAAATTTATCTAATTTCCGACTCCAGCTATTTTCGTTGGGTTTGGACTCAGGGCTATCAAATAGAAACATTTTCTCTTCTTGTTTGTATAAACTAATATTTTACAGTCAGCAGTCAGCAGTCAGTGGACACTTGGCAGTTGGCAGTTGTCATTAGTTAGGATTCAAATTACCAACTATAGCAAATGATTATACTCGTTACCAGGCAGAGCCTGGAAGTTACTCGTTACCAGGCTCTGCCTGGTAACGCATATCCGGAGGCTCTGCCTCCATTGTTGCAGCCGAGGCAGAGCCTCTGGACATCGGTTCCCAGGCAGAGCCAGGGAACCAGTTAAACCAGTTATTGAAACTGATGCGAGGATTGCTATATATCATGTCTGGTTGATTCGCGATCGGATAAATTTCGATCTCCTAGGGGCGGGTTTTACCCACAATCTACCTGTCAAACTAATTATCTCAACCCGCCCCGCCCAGATACTTATGATGCTACCAGACATGATATTACCAAATACCAAATACCAATTCCCAATTCCCAATTCCCAATTACCAATTACCAATTCCCAAAAAGCGCTGCGTTTTTATTTTATACCAGATTGCACGCGCCAGAGCGACGCATAAACTCCGTCCTGTTCCACAAGTTGTTCGTGCTGCCCCGATTCTACCACTATCCCCTCATGCATCACAAAAATGCAGTCAGCATTGCGGACAGTAGAAAGACGGTGGGCGATCGCAATTGTAGTGCGATTCTTCGTAATTCGTTCGAGCGATCGCTGAATTGCCGCCTCCGTCTCGTTATCCACCGCTGAAGTAGCTTCGTCAAGGATCAAAATCGGCGGATTCTTCAAAACAGCCCTTGCAATTGCAATTCGCTGCCGCTGTCCCCCCGACAACTTTTGACCGCGTTCCCCTACAATAGTCATGTAACCGTCCGGCAATTGCGCGATAAACTCGTGCGCTTCAGCAATTTTAGCAGCATTTACTATCTCTCGATTACTTGCCTCAAAACTGCCGTAAGCAATATTTTCTGCCACCGTACCGTGAAACAAAAACACATCTTGACTCACCAATCCGATCGCTCTCCGCAAATCTTTTAAATTCAGGTTATTTAATTCTATCCCGTCGAGATAAATATTGCCGTACTGTACCTCGTAGAGCCTCAAAATTAGTTTCACCAGCGTACTTTTCCCCGAACCAGTCGCCCCAACAATCGCAGTAGTTTTACCCGCCGGCAGAGTCAGAGAAAAATACTGCAAAATCGGTTTTCTTTGATTGTAAGAAAAGGTAACATTTTTAAATTCCAGTTCACCCTTAATCGAACTAACCGGCAGCCGAATATCACCCGTGTGAATTGCGATCGGAGTATCCAACAAATCCATCACCCGATTAGTAGAAGCCATGGCGCGCTGGTATTGATCCAGAGTATCTCCCAGGCGAGTCAGCGGCCACAACAACCGCTGGGTCATAAACACCAAAACGCTGTAAGTTCCCACAGACAATCGGCCCGCCACCACCTCCAAACCGCCCAGAAATAGCGTTGCAATAAACCCCAAGAAAATCACAACCCGAATCAGCGGAATAAAAGCAGCAGAAAGTGCGATCGCCCGTCGGTTGCTTTGGCGGTAAGCTTGGCTTTGTGTTTCGACGCGCTGAATTTCATAATCTTCGGAAGTAAAACTTTTAATAGTAGTAATTCCCATCAAATTATTCGACAGTTGCCCGTTCAGAAAACTCACCTTTTCCCGCACATCAGCATAGAGAGGAGCGAGGCGATCTTGAAAAGCGAGCGAACCCCAAATAATAAAAGGTATCGGCAGCATTGACAGCCCAGCAACAAGAGGAGATGCAGCAAAAAAAGCCGCGCCAATCACAACAACCGTTGTCATTACCTGAATTACCTCATTAGCGCCGTCGTCCAAAAAACGTTCGAGTTGATTGATATCATCATTGAGAATAGAAATCAAACCGCCCGTACTGCGTTCTTCAAAATAAGCTAATTCTAATTCTTGCAAATGGCTGTAAGCTTCCAGACGCAAATCGTGTTCGATATCCTGAGCTAAATTGCGCCACAAATAATCGTAAGCATATTCAAAAATAGATTCCAGCGTCCAAACAATTAAACTCAAAATAGTAATAATTGCCAGTTGCCAAAAAACATCTTTGATGCCCCACTGAGCCAGCATAGAATCTTGTTGTTTCACCACTACATCAACGGCAATACCGATTAATGCTGGCGGCGCTAAATCAAAGAATTTATTCAGCAGCGAACAGATACTTGCCAGCCAAGTTTTCAGGCGGTAGCGGCGGCCGTACTTCAGCAGCCGCTTCAGAGGATGGACAGGTTTTGATTGATCTGGTGACAATTGAGGATTGGGGGTAATTGGGTAATTTTTAGATTTTCACTTATTCTCACAGTTTGAGAAACGGGCAAGATGCCCGTTCCACAACTAAGAAATTGTCTTTGAGAACGGGCTTTTAGCCTGTTCCGACTCGGCAAGATGCCCGTTCCACAACTAAAAAATTGTCTTTGAGAACGGGCTTTTAGCCTGCTTTAGACACAGTTATTGAGAATGGAAAAATAGCCCCAGGCTACGCTTTAAATGTTAACACGGGCTTCATTTTAGCGACTACACCAACTATTTGCGCCTCAACTTGAGCGTCAATTACTGGTTGAATTGGCTTGTAAGCGGCCGGTGCTTCTTCGATTCTGCGTTCTTCGCGCCCGGTAATGCAATCTACGCCGGTTAATCCCAAAGCGGAGTCAGTTTTGTCAGCACCTTTGCGACTCATATCGAAGCGCGATCGCGCCCTTCCTGCACCGTGAGATGCCGATCGCAAAAATCGATCGTTTCCCAAACCAATTAGCAAATAAGACGGCGCACCCATCGAACCCGGTACAATTACAGGCTGGCCGGAATGTGCGGGACAAGCGCCTTTGCGCGTTACCCAGCCGGCACCTTCAGCTAAGGTAATATTGTGAGGCACATCGTATACTAAGGGAGCTTCGACATCGCCGAAAACTTGCCGCAAACGCAACCGCAGAAATTCTGCTAGCAGCAAACGGTTGATAAAACCGTAGTTAGCGGCTGTTGCTTCCGCTTGCAGGTAGCTGCTCACAAGTTCGGGATTTGCTGCGACAGACAGCGGAAAAAGCCCGGATTCAGGATATTTTAGGGTTTTTGGCCAGGCTTCGCAAGCTCGATCGCGCCACATTCCGCCGATGTATTTGCCGACATTCCGCGAACCGGAGTGAATCATGAAAGCGATTTGTCCCGATCGAACTCCCCAAGTATAAGCCGTAGCCTTGTCCACAACTTCCTCAACCACTTGAATTTCCACAAAGTGATTGCCGCCGCCGATGGTACCTAAGCCACCATCCCTGACTAAGCCGTCATTTGGGACTAATTCTTCGGGAGCCCATTTGACATCGCCATTCATGGAACCGCCTCCGAAAGTGCGATTGCACTCTGTCGCCAACTGCTCGAAATCCGAATTGGCCGCGCTGCCGGTTGGCTTGTCCCGCAAAGCATCCAGCCATCCGGGAATCCCGTGTTGGAACATCGCGCGAGCAGTTTTTGCAGTCATGCTGACATCGCGAGTACCGAAGAAATAATCGCCTTTGAGCAATTCTACAAATCGATCGCGCTGACTGAGGAATTGTTCGATCGACAAATCCGCAACGTGCAACCGCATCCCACAGTTGATATCGGAACCGACAGCCGCCGGAATCACCATTCCTGCTGTTTGGACGATCGACCCAATTGCCACTCCCGCATCCCCCGGATGGAAATCTGGAGTAGCGCAGGCGCGACAAACGCAACCACCTTGAGGGTGTCGAACATTCGCCAAATTTGCCAACTGTTTGAGCGCCTTTGCTTCCACAGGAAAATCCTCTGGGAGCAAAACTTCTGCTGTTGTAGCACTAGCATCCTGCCAGTATTTTTCCAGGGAACTCTTGAGAGAAATAGAGTAGACTTTGTTGCTGTAACTAACATCCAGACCTTGCCGAGACAAAGCTCGCAAAAGCCGGTTCAAGTTTTTTGGCTGCTGCATAAATAGTCTGTTGCGGGTTGCTATGCAACCCCCACAAATTGAAGAGATGTTGTAGTTAGTAAAAGACTTTGGTTCAGCAGCCGCAATCTTTTTGGAGAAAGGTTGAAAGGCAACTTTTCTACTTATATCGATCCTTGCACATAATTTTTTATATGTCAACTTCCAGCGAGTATCAGAAACCTGGTTTCTGCTTAGATACTTCGCAAACACACAAAATTTTTGTCAGAAACCCGGTTTTTTTTCCCAGCATCTCCTAAATAATTCCAGTTTTCATAGTTTACAGAAAATACCTCACCGTCGTCACCACCAGACTTTTTTTAGCCCGCAAAGCCGCCTTCAAAAAGAAAGCAGTTTGATTGTGCAGCAGTCCCTCCCACCAATTTCGCGTCACAAACGCCGGAATAATCAGCGTTAAAAACACTCCCGGCCGCCGCTCTTCAAACAAAGCCAAAAAGTGAGTTAAAGGCTCACCAACAGAACGGTAAGGCGATTCCAGAATTTCCAAAGGAATGTCAGACTGCAAATCTTGCCAAGCCGCTTGCAATTTTGCTATGTCTGTCAAACCAATATCTACGTGAACCGCCACAACCTCATCAGCAATTAAACGAGCGTAATCCAGCGCATCCAAAGTTCCCCGGTGCAACTGTCCGACTAGCACCACTGCCGGATGTTTCACCTCCTTAACTTTAGGTCTCCGAAGATAGGATTTAGGTGCGATTCCCTGAATGCTTAAGCGAGCGGCTACATAGCGATAGTGTCGGTTAATAGCTAAAAATAGACTGACTACGATCGGAATAGTTACTACCACAACCCAAGCTCCCAAAAGGAATTTGGTAGCGACAATTACAGCCAAAACTCCCGTGGTTGCCACTGCACCAATACCGTTCATCACAGCACTAGCTTGCCAACCTTTACCTCGCTCCTTAAACCAGTGAATTACCATTCCCGATTGAGACAGAGTAAAAGAAGTAAAAACTCCAACCGCATACAGCGGAATTATTGCAGTGGTATCGCCTTGGAAGATGATAATTAACAAAGCCGCGCAGAAGCTGAGCAGATTAATGCCATTAGAATAAACCAGCCGATCGCCCAACAGCGACAACTGCCTAGGCAAAAACCCGTCCCGCGCCAAAAAATAACACAGTCGCGGAAAATCCGCATAACTCGTATTCGCCGCCAACAGCAAAATTAACAGAGTTGCAATCTGCAAATAGTAATAAAATATGCCTACTCCAAAAATATCTTTTCCCAACAAAGAAAGCAGCGTTTCATTTTCTTGAGGAATCACTTGATAAATATGAGCCAAGTAACTAATTCCTAAAAACATTACCCCCAGAATTACGCCCAAATAAGTTAAAGTTAGGCGCGCATTCTTCCATTCAGGAGGTTTAAAAGCCAACACACCGTCCGATATCGCTTCAACTCCAGTCAGCGCCGTACAGCCAGCAGCAAAGGCGCGCGCGATCAGAAACAATCCCAAAGGTTCTTTAGCTGGAATATTTTCTAATGCCGGCAAAACATGACCTGTTGCCTGTTGGAATAAACCGCAGCCAATCAAGACAAAAATACCCGCGATAAACGCATAGGTGGGAACCATAAATATTTTGCCAGATTCCCGCAAGCCCCTGAGATTGGCAAACATGATTAAGACAATACAAACTAAGCATATTTCCACCGTATAGGGCAGCAGCGAGGGAACCGCTGAAGTCAAGGCTGCCACACCAGCAGAAATACTCACCGTAACTGTGAGTATGTAGTCAATCATTAGGGAAGCTGCTGCGATCAAACCCGGATAAGTACCCAAATTTTCTCGCGCTACAATGTAAGCGCCGCCGCCCTTTGGATAAGCTTTAATCGTCTGTCGGTAAGACAGCGCCACGATCGCCAGTAGTAAAACAATAATGCCCGAAATAGGTAACGACCAACTCAAACTACTGCTCCCCGCTAGTAAGAGTACCAGCAAAGTTTCTTGAGTAGCGTAGGCAACAGACGACAGTGCATCGGAAGCAAGAACAGCAAGTCCTGTAGCGTTGCTCAGACGTTCGTGAACAGATGCGCTAGTGGGCAAAGATTCACCCAGTAAAACCCGCTTGAGTCGAGAATAGGTGTACATTAAAACTCAATATAGAGGCGTCCACAAATCATAATCGAGATGGGAGCAGTTTTAAGCAATTTTTGGCTCACAAGTTATAATTATTTCTGGCTTTTTGAGTATGCTTTAGCTTATGTTCGAGAGCTTGCCAATTTTCGGATGCGATATCGTTGATAAACTCGTCAAGACTGTCGCGGTAAATAGAGAGCGATCGCAGCAATTCCTCTCGATTGTATTTCGCCACCATCACTCCCAACTCCGGGTTGCCGCCCCCTACGCGACTCGTGTCCCGAAAACCCGAACTCGCCAAATGTTGGGCTAAATTAACAATATCCCGATCGCCCTCAACAGCGCAGGCAGCAACCAGAGTCGCGCTAGCCATCAGCGGCAAATGAGAAATCCAAGCCACAGCTCGATCGTGTTCTTCCGGCTCACATCGGTAAACTTTAGCACCCAACAACCGCGCAATTTCCTCAACCTTATCCACCGCCAGCGCCGGAGTCACCGCAGTCGGAGTCACCACATAAGGCCGCCCCACAAACAAATCCCTTACCGCCGCCTCAATGCCGTTTTGTGCAGTCCCCGCCATCGGATGTCCCCCCACAAAATTCGGCCACATAGAGGACACAGCTTGTACTATGGGTGTTTTTACGGAACCGACATCGGTTAGAATAGTATCACGGGAAAGATAGGGCACCAACTCTCGGACGATCGATTCGATCGCTCCTAACGGCGTGCAAATAAAAACCAAATCGGCTCTTGCCATCAGAGACAGGTGTATGCTGGCTTCAGAGACAACACCGCTTTCTTGCGCGCGATCGCAAGTCTGCTGGCGACTCGAAACCCCAAAAACATCAAACCCGCGCGATCGCAAATCCAGAGCGATCGAGCCACCAATTAAACCAAGTCCTACAATACCGATATTCATAGCAATAAAATGGGGATAAATGATACGGTGCCGCCCCCATGACAGTCGAGGAACTCCTAAAAAAATATGCCGCCGGAGAAAGAAACTTTGCCGGAATCAACCTAACTGAGGCCAACCTCAGCGGCGTCAACTTGAGCGGAGCCAACCTCAAGGGTGCGAATCTGAGTGTAGCAAACCTCAGCGGAGCCAACCTCAGCAAAACCGACCTGACCGGTGCCAAACTCAACATCGCCAGACTCAGCGGCGCCCATCTCGGCGGTGCAAACCTCACCGACGCCGACCTCAACGTCGCTTACCTAGTGCGAGTTGACCTCAAAAGAGCCAACCTCACAGGAGCCAAACTGATCAGAGCCGAGCTAATTCGAGCCGAACTCAGCGGAGCCAACCTCAGCGGAGCCAACCTCAGCGGAGCCACCCTCACCGAAGCCACCCTGCGAGGAGCCAACCTCAGCGGAGCCAACCTCCGAGGCGCTCACCTAAGCGGCGCGTACTTGACAGAAGCCAACCTCGAACAAGCCAACCTGCAAGGTGCCGACCTCAGTCGAGCCGACCTCAGCAGCGCCGACTTGCGAGGGACGGAACTCCGACAAGCCAATCTCACTCAAGCCATACTCAGCGGAGCCGACCTCAGCGGAGTCAATTTGCGCTGGGCCATCCTCAGTGGCTGCAACCTGCGCTGGGCAGATTTGAGCGAAGCCAAATTGAGCGGAGCCGACCTCAGCAGAGCCGACCTCTGCCACGCCAACTTACTCAATGCAAGTTTAGTTCACGCCGACCTGTCAAACGCCTATCTGATCCGCGCCGACTGGATTGGAGCCGACTTAACCGGAGCCACCTTAACCGGAGCCAAACTCCACGCAGCTTCGCGGCTGGGTATCAAAACCGAAGGCATGACCTGCAAATGGGTAGATCTAAGCCCCAACGGCGACCACAGCCAAATTTATTGGTTAAATTCGGGAGGAACCAACGAATTTTTTCACGAAACCTTACCCACAGTTCGGATTGTAATTGACTCGCCCCTAGACCAAGGCGCTCATTTTGCCCTAGCTGCAACTTATTACCAAATTGCCCAACAATACCCGAGTTTAAGTCAGCCACCCACCATCGAAGTCAGCTCCAGGCGCACCGTACTCGCCTTTAAAATGGACAGCGATGATAAATTATTTGCCACCGCTTACGTTGCCATCATTCCTTTTAACGACGCCGCCACAACTCAAAAAAACCTGATAGCTTTGATGAAAATGATTCAATCCCACGACGCAGGCAAACTTAACGTTAAAGAATCCAAACACGTCCAATTATCCAGCAAAGATCTCAACCAAGCTATCAGCAAAGTAGACCAAATTAAAATTTCAAGTTCTTTTCCAAAAATTGGCGAAAGCATCAATTTTTTTCAAATTCCTACACAGATGATTTTAATTAATTCCAGCGATCAAAAAATTAGCGTATATCATCACCCAGCCTTCGGCAAGCGCCAGCTCAAAAAAAAATACGCTCCGAACAATGCAACCACCGCCAAATTAACCGAAAATACAAAATTGGGTCAAGCTAATATCAGCAGCATTTTGGATTTTATAAAAGGCTTCCACAATATAGATGTCTAAGCATATTGCATCAAGTTACAAAAAATGCTTATTCTATTTAAAGGTTGGCACAACAAAGCTTTGTTCTAGCTAACACATCAGGGAAAGTGAACAGCATGGACGCCGAAGAACTCATAGCCAAATATGCAGCAGGAGAAAGAGACTTTACTGCCATCCTCCTGTGCGAGGCAAATCTCAGCAGAATCGATCTAGCTGGGGCTAATTTCAGTGAGGCAATCTTGAGCCTAACCAACATGAGCGGCACCAATCTGTCAAACGCCAACATGAGAAAAGCCAAACTCAATGTTGCTAGACTCAGCGGTGCTAATCTCAACAAAGCCAACCTCAGTGGCGCTATTCTCAACGTAGCTAACCTGATTCGAGCCGACCTCAGCGAAGCCCAACTCGTCGAAGCTACACTGATCAGAGCCGAATTGATCAGAGCCGACCTCAGCGGTGCAAACTTGAGCGGTGCGAACCTCAGCGAAGCAGATTTGAGAGAAGCAACCCTCAGAGAAGCCAATCTAGAGCAAACTGACCTCAGCGGGGCTCACCTCAGAGGTGCTTGTTTGACAGCGGCCAACTTGGAACGGGCTAACTTGCACAGAGCCGACCTCAGCAGGGCGGACTTACGAGGAGTAAACCTCTGTAATTCAGAACTCAGACAAGCTAATCTGTCTCAAGCCAACCTCAGCGGCGCTGACTTGCGAGGCGCTAATCTGCGGTGGGCCGACCTCAGCGGGGCTAACTTGACCGGCGCTGACCTCGATGAAGCGAGATTGAGCGGGGCTAACTTGTACGGGGCAAATTTGAGCAATGTCAATCTGTTGAACTCTACTCTGGTACACGCGGATTTGACTCAAGCGAATTTGATTCACGCTGATTGGGTGGGCGCAGATTTGACCGGGGCGGCGCTGACGGGGGCAAAAATTTATGGGGTGTCGAGGTTTGATCTGAAAGCAGATGATATTACCTGCGATTGGGTTGACCTCAGTCCCAACGGCGATCGCAGCCACATCCAGCGGTTTACCTCACAAGAATCTCAACGGTTTTTTAATGCTACACCGCCGACAGTTCAAATTATTGTCGATCGA
This sequence comes from Microcoleus sp. S1D4, assembly GCF_036700765.1. Taxonomy (NCBI): domain Bacteria; kingdom Bacillati; phylum Cyanobacteriota; class Cyanophyceae; order Oscillatoriales; family Microcoleaceae; genus Microcoleus; species Microcoleus sp. S1D4. The sequence continues at coordinate 138,231 of NZ_JAUBPP010000009.1, read as the reverse complement.
CCCCTAGACCCCGATGCTAACTTTGCCCTCGCGGCTGCCTACCGCCAAATTGCTCGTCAATACTCGGGTTTGAGCCATCCTCCCAGCATAGAAGTTAACTCGAGGCGGACAATCATTTCGTTTAGAATAGAGCGGGACGAGCAATTGTTTTCCACAGCTTTCGTTGCCATTATTCCCTTTAGCGACGCGGCATTTACTCAAAAAAATCTCATTACTTTGATCAAAATGATTCAACCCCAAAATGGCAATAACCAGGGAGTCAGAGTCGCAAATCTAGTAGTCCAATTGAACGTAATGCTGACCAAAACAATCAGAAAAATAGGGGAATTAAAAATTCAGCCGATTCGCCTCGAACGCGAATTGATGTCGAGTTTTTTCCAATCGCCTACCCAAACCATACTCGCTAACTCCATCGCCGAAAGTTTGATGGTTCACTATCACCCAGACTTTGGCAGAAACTTGGCAAATTTGCCTGGAGTCACCAAAACCTCGATCAGTCCTGCAATTAAAGCCCAAAGATTCACAACCCCTCCCCTAAATACGGTGATTGAGTTTGTCAAAAGCTTTTATCAGCTCGGCGAGTAAATATAGCCGAAGGAAGGAAGAAGGAAGGAAGAAGGAAAAAGGAAGTTCGGCAACGAGCAATGTACGGGATGTAACGGATCTAAGTTCGTCGGAAGAAGGAAGAAGGAATCAAGAAAAATGTAAATGCAATTGTCGTCAATAATTTCAGCAATTAAAAATGTAATAACCTTGGGTTTGCTATATAAATTAAGTGGAAATAATTTAGATTTACGCCCCAAATAAGTTAGCCGATCGGCATTTCATTCAGGTTAAAAAATGGGAGCTGAAGAACTTCTCAAACGATTTGAACTCGTCAAAAGATACACAGAAGGCGACAGAGATTTCACAGGAATCAATCTGAATGAAGCTAATCTCAGCCGCATCAACCTCAGCCAATCAATTTTAAGGCGGGCTAGCTTATTTATCACCAACATCAGCGGCGCTAACTTGAGCGATGCTGACTTGACCGAAGCTAACCTAAATGTGGCTAGACTCAGCAGCACCAATCTCTCGCGGGCAATCTTAAACGGGGCTAATCTCAACGTAGCCAACTTAGTGAGAGCCGATTTAACTGCGGCTCAATTAATCGGAGCATCGCTGATTAGAGGCGAATTAGTCCGCTGCCAACTCAGCCAAACTAACTTCAGTCGTGCTAATCTGACGGAAGCCGATTTAAGAGAGGTAAAACTGATAGAAGCTAACCTGTGCGGTGCTAATCTTTCCGGTGCAAATCTCAGAGGTGCTTCGGCTTCATCGGCTAACTTTCAAGGAGCTAACTTGCACGGTGCGGATTTGACAAAAGCAGAACTTAATGGCGTGAATTTAATCGATGCGGATCTGAGACAAGCTTGTTTGCAGGGGGTGAATCTCAGCGGTGCCAATTTGAGCGGAGCTAACCTCAAATGGGCCGATTTGAGCGGAGCCAACCTTAACGGCGCAGATCTGATCGATACTAAATTCAACGGAGCTAACCTCAACGGAGCGGATTTAAGAAATACTAATTTAGCCAATGCTCATTTGGTTCACGCAGATTTGACAGAAACTAATTTGATTAACGCAGATTGGGTGGGGGCAGATTTGACGGGGGCAATTTTAACTGGGGCTAAACTCTATTCGGTTCCCAGATTTGGCATCATCGCCGATAATATTAGTTGCGAGTGGGTTGATATCAGCTCTGCTGGCGATCGATCTGCGATTCAACAATTTAATTCGCCGTCTGAAGCGAGAAAATTTTTAAATCATACGCCGGGATTAGTGCGAATTGTGGTTGATGCAGTTTTAGATTACTCAGCAAACATCACTTTAGCAACAGCGTATAGTGAAATAGCTCGGCATTACCGGGCAATGAGCTTTCCTCCGAATATTGAAGTAGGCTACCGCCGGACAAATATAACTTTTAGATTTGAGAGCGACGAACATTTATTGCCAGTCGCTTTTTTAGCAATTTTACCTTTTAATGATGCTTTAGAAACTCAGAAAAATATTGTGGCTGTTAGCAAAAATATCGCAAGTCAAAATTTGAATAAAAACCGAATTGTGCAGTTGTATAAAGGATTGAATGCAGCGATAGATAATTTAAGTGAAGCGAAGGAAATGCTGCAAATAACACTAAATTTAGCTCGGGAGACTAAGTTTTTTCAATCGCCTACCCAAACTATTTTAATTAGTTCTGGGCAGGAAAGTTTGACCGTGCAGTCTCACCCGAATTTTGGTGGGCGAGGTGGAAAAAATCAGGAGAATAAATTCAGTGTGCCCGATCGTCAAAAAGTAGTTGATTTTCTGGCAAGTTTTGATTATGTTGATTGAGCAATATCAACTGTGACATCGATTGATTGAGGTAGAAGTCCACAACTCGCTGCTCCACTTCTTGCGATCGCACTCCGAGCCGCACTGGCCCCACCATTTAACGATGGCGCGTCTCGTGGCGCGGGCTTTGCGCTTGGGGCGCAGCGCTCTAATTCAAACGGGGCTGCCCGCAGGAGCTTACCGACAGCGGTATCGAGTCAGTTATTTGATGCCGGTTTTGATGTGGCCCGATCCGGTGATTTTAGTTGCGCCGACACCGCTGCTGGAACATTTGCAGCGGGTGGAAATTCCTCGCTTGCAAGAGTGGCTGCAAACAGAGAAGCCGATCGAGATTTATTCCCATAATGCCGATTTCCAAGGGCTGACGCTCATAGATCCGCAGTCTTGGCTGGCGGATAGCTTGGCGGAAAATTCGGAACTTCGCGGCAATATTCCGACAATTATCGACGGTGTGGATGATTTGGAAGTTTGGACGCGCCAGCAGTTGACTGCGGGTTTGCAACCTCCTGACTGGAATGATTTAATGCAATCTGAGCCAATGCTGGCGGATGAAATCCTCCAAGTGCGGGTACTGCTAACGCGGGCTGTGTTTCTGCATCCAGCTAAGCCTGACGAGTGCTATTTGCTGGAAACTGCAGAGCAAAATATTTTGGAGGGGCTGCTAGGAAGGATCGAGCTTAACGGGCTGATTCCGGCTGCTTGGAGCAATTTTTGGCATTGCTGGCAAACTAACGGCCAACTGCGGTGGGCGCAAATTCATCGATCGAGCGGGTCATTTTCTCTCTACTGCGCGCCGGTGCAGGTGGCGGAGGTTTTGGGCAAAATTTGGTCTGCGGTGCCTGTGGTGTTGATTGGCTGTGCGGTGGATGTGGAACCGAAGGCTCCGATCTTCCGGCAAATGATGGGATTGCCAGAGTTGACGAGTGTGAAGTTTTCGCCCGATCGACAAAACGAATTAATTCAACTGTACATTCCCAACTGGCTGCCGCTGCCGAATACGCCGGAATTTCAGGGTGTTTTAATTCAAGAAATTCGGACTTTGCTGTTGATGAGTGTGTCGGTGGCGGGTTTAACTGTGCTGATTGTTGGTGATGTACCGCTGAGGGCTCGGCTGGCGGCGATTTTGGCTTCTGAGTTCGGTTCTCGGGTGCAGGTAGAAAAAACTGATGTGGGGGAGAATGGGATTTTGGTGAGTGGGTGGGAGTTTTGGCGGGAACATCAGGGGGAGTTGAGCGCGCCTCACTTGCTGGCGATCGCCACTTTGCCACTACCTACCTTGGAGAATCCTTTGGTGGCGGCGCGTGTGGCTTATTATAAGGAGCGGCGTCTAGATTGGTTTCGGTTGTATTTGCTGCCGGCGGCGCTGAATGAGTTGCAACGGGCGATCGCGCCGGTGCGAGAACGTCAGGGGGTTGTGGCGATTTTTGACAGCAGGGTGATTCACCGCAGTTACGGGCAGCAGGTTTTAGCGGCGCTGAGTCCGTTTGCGAGGATTAATTATTTGGATACGACTTGGCTGACGCAGGCCTGAGATGACCTGTTGGCGTATAATTTGGTTGGTTATACAATTGAAATCTGATTTAGCAGACAAAAATTATGGGTGAAGCTAAGCGTCGTAAAGAGTCGATCGGCGACGAATTCGGTAAAGAAGAGCGCATCGTTTCGTGGCTGCCAATCACGAAAACCCAAAGCGAAGATTTTGTGAGGTGGACATCTCGCGGAAGCTGGATCGGGATTAGTCTGTTGGTGGGTTGGTGGATTGTGGTGCGGTTCGTCGGCCCTGCGGCGGGTTGGTGGCAGGTTGATTGATGCCAGACTCGACAAATGCCTGTGTTGTGGGCATTGTGTCGAGTTTAACTGGGAAACAAGCGGCTGAATTTTTTGGAAAAATTTAGTTGCACATTTGGACTTGGTATGGTATCGTAATTATCTACGGGCGATTGGCACAGTGGTAGCGCGCTACCTTCACACGGTAGATGTCACAGGTTCAAATCCTGTATCGCCCATCTTATTAAATCTATATATATCAAAAGTTAGGGGGATTTAGCCAAGATTTTTGGCTTTACATTGACTATTAACTACGAAATGACTATGATTGCTCCAAAGCCATAGTCAGGATTAAGCTATGAACACTACACAGAAAGCTACCAATGGTAAATACAGAAATCAGACATATCTGACTGTTGTAGAAGCAATTAAGCCAAAGCCAGCAATAACTCTATCAAAGTTGTGGGAAATGTATGTAGTTTATAAAACTCCGACAGTTGCAGTTAGCACTCTTAAAAATGCTTACAGTGCCATAAGTTCTCATGTTAAAAAGCTACCAAAACAATCTCTTGAAGATGCTGTAGAAATAAGAGATTATTTGATTGATAATTTTAATCCCGATACGGCTAAAAAATATTTAAATAATATCACAGCTTGTTGTGATTGGGGTGTTGAGTATGGTCATATTTCTAACAACCCTTTTTTAGGTATGGCCAAGAATATCAAAACACAACCTAAACAATTAGAGGACATAAAACCTTTTTCTAAGGCTGAAAAAGATGCCATCATAAAAGCTTTTGAGACAGATCGCTACTATAGCCATTATGCCTCTTTTGTTAAATTTCTTTTTTTTACAGGATGCAGGACTTCGGAAGCTATAGGGCTAAAATGGAAACATATAGATGCTGACTGCCACCACATCTGTTTTTGTGAATCTTATGTTAGAGGAAATAGAAAAGGTACTAAGACTGGCAAACCAAGGATTTTCCCTTGTAATGCTCAATTACAAAACTTTCTAAAATTAATTAAGCCAGAAAGTGGCGATCCAGAATCTTTAGTATTCCCCAGTCCCGAAGGTAAAGAAATTGACGATCACAATTTCCTAAGCAGAGCTTGGAAGGGATATAAAAACAGGCATGGAAATAAAGTGGATGGGGTTGTAACAAAGTTGGTCAAAGAAGGTCTAGTTAGTGAATATAGGAGCCAGTACCATACTAGGCACACATTCGTTACACAATGTCTAGAAGCTGGCATCAATGTTGTACAAATAGCAAAATGGGTGGGTAATACTCCTGAGATAATTATGAGGCACTATGCGGGAATTACTGCTACCATCGAAGTACCTTTGTTGTAGAAATATCAGCACAAAAGTTTAAATTAAGTAAGTAATATTTATTTACTACTTTTTTTGCTGTTAGAAGTAGATGCAAGACTTACTGAAACAGCATTTAACCTACGCCAAAACGATCGATCGCCCAAAACACCCATTTTCCACTACAAATATACTACAATAAGAATGTAGCTCGTGTCTCCGCAGGAGGTTTCCTCGTGACAAATCCCAATATTTCCCAAAATTTCAACTTAATCATCCCCGCAGGAACCCAAATTGTCACCAAAATTGAAGTCAAAAATCCTGCCAGCGACCAATCTTGGAAACCGGGATTAGTAGGCGTCATCGTTCAATCGCCTACGGACAATTCCCACGCATATTTAGTCAAATTCCCAGACGGAACACAAGTTAGTCTGCGGCGACACGAACTCAGTATCCGCAAGCAGTTTCAGAGCGAAGGATTGCAGTCAGGAGGAGATTTTCTTGCAGAATACAACCTCTATGATTCTGTAATTTACCGCTGCATTGTTGGTTCCAGAGCCTACGGTTTGGATAACGAGCAATCCGATACAGACAGGCGCGGGATTTACCAGCCGCCGGCAATTCTTCATTGGTCGCTTTACGGCATTCCAGAACAATTGGAAAACAAGGAAAATCAAGAATGCTATTGGGAACTGCAAAAGTTTCTGGTTTTGGCACTAAAAGCTAATCCCAATGTGCTAGAATGTTTGTACACGCCTTTAGTAGAAACCGTTTCTCCTGTAGCACAAGAATTGCTAGAAATTCGGGAAATCTTTCTGTCTCAATTAATTTATCAAACTTACAATAGCTACGTTTTGTCTCAATTTAAAAAAATGGAGCAAGACTTGCGGAATACAGGAGAAGTGCGATCGAAGCACGCGATGCACTTGATTCGGTTGTTGCTGTCGGGAATTACGGTGCTGAAGGAAGGGTTTGTGCCGGTGCGGGTGCAGGATTTTCGATCGCAATTGCTATCAATCCGCAATCAAGAAATATCCTGGGATGAGGTGAATCGCTGGCGGTTGAGCTTGCACGCAGAGTTCGATCGCGCTTTTGCAGAAACTTCCTTACCAGAACGTCCTAATTACGAGAAAGCTAATCAGTTTTTGATTGAAGCGCGTAGAGGTGCGATCGGCTAAAAGGGGCGGGTTTACGCGATCGTTAAGTTGAGACATATATGGTTGGTAAAACCCGCCACTACAGCTATTTGCGATTGTTTAACCGGAATTGAAATTAGCATTAATAAAATGTTGGAAAAATGATCGAATATATCTCTAATCTAGCCAAAATTATCTCAGTTCGACCTTACCCATTGCTGTTTGCGACTGTCAGCGGATCGCACTTATACGGTTTTCCTTCGGCAGATTCTGATTTCGACTTGCGGGGAGTACATATCTTGCCGCTACCGAAAGTAATTGGACTGATTTCGGGAGAAGAAACAATCGAGGTTTCGGAAGTTCGGGAGAAAATGGAACTCGATTTAGTCACTCACGATATTAAAAAGTTTCTTGAGTTGCTGTTGAAGCGCAACGGCTACGTATTGGAACAACTGTATTCGCCGCTCATAGTTTATAGTAGCGAGGAACATCAGGAGTTAAAAGAACTCGCCTCGAACTGCATTACCAAGCACCACAGCCACCACTATCTCGGTTTTGCTCAGACTCAATGGAGATTGTTTGAGAAACAAAGCCCGCGTCGGGTTAAGCCGCTGCTGTACGTTTACCGGGTGTTGCTGGCGGGGATTCATTTGATGCAAACGGGGGAAGTTGAGGCGAATTTGGTTAAACTTAACGACAAGTTCCAGTTGTCGTATATTCCCGATTTGATCGATCGCAAACTGGCTGGTGCGGAAAAATCTGTGCTGGAAAATACAGATATTGAATTTTATCAGCAGGAGCGCGATCGGCTAATCAATGTATTAGAAGAGGCAAGTTTGACAAGTCATTTGCCGTCAAATCCTGATGCAAAGGTTGCTCTTAGTGAATTCTTGGTAAAGGTGAGGATGGCATCTGTGAACTAAGCTGTTCCACTTCTAATTACTCGTTTGGTGCGCCGAAGATTGCAGAACCTCCATTCCCAGACAAACTAATACTAAAAAAACCGGGTTTTTTATTGTGATTCAAGACCAGAATGCAGTATTTTTGTCCTTCATCAAACCCGGTTGTAAGTGATTTATCTTGAGATATTTGTGTTGGCTGGTTCGCTGAGGGCGGGTATGCCGATATTTTCATGTTCTGTAACCTGTGTTTGTTTTCCTGGTATGTAAATATTCCAACTTAACCCGCCTAAATATGTCTTGATATACGAAGTCAATGCGTGGATAAATACTACGATGCCCAGCATTTCTAATGACTCTTCAACCGTCACTATTATCTTGTAAGGTATATTATCTTCTCCCGCTACAGAAGCTTGGTATGCTCCTACCAATTCCATCCCTAGCGCTCCTCCAATATAAATAACAGTTGCTGCAACAAACAATTTTCGTGTAGGAACAGGAAGGTGGAACAGAAACTTAATGTAGGATAAGAGAAATATCACTACTAGAATGCCCACCGGCACAACCCAAGTAAAGTAAAGAATTCCTGTGGCATTTAGCATGGTTCGCATCGGTTGTACCAATTTTTCGTGCAATTGACCGGCTTCGTCTATAGATATATATAAAAATATGAATGATAAAGCTTTCCAGTGATTCTTGTAGCGACAACTATCCAAATTTTTTATATAGGCGATCGTACCCAGCAAGAAAGAACAAAACAGCAATGCCAAAGCTGAGTATGCGGTTGGAATGTTTCGCTCGGAATTAACGCTGAATACCTTGACGAAGTAGTTTTCAGACCGGACACCAGGCAAGAAGTACGCGGCCATCTCACTTAAGAAAGATATTACAACCAGACAGGTCACAACTCGAAGCAAAAATTGGGTGATCGTCCCAGGGGTTAGAGAAATTTGGAATTTCATGTTTTCTTAACCGTTTGTTTAATTTTTGATTAAGCATATGTTATCCAAAAAAATCTTTTCTCGGTATATCTACGGGAATAGATGAGCTATCATGGTGAACAATTTATTTTTTTTTACGGTAAAATTGTCGCAGGATTAAGAAATGTAGCAGATATCGATCGCCCTTAATTTTATTTGTGTAAATTAAAACATTATTGATTGAAACGTAAATTAGAGATATCGAAAAATGAAGCTGAAATCTTGACTGCGGTTGAGTAGAGCTCTAAATTCGATCGATCTCTGACAGAGAAACTCGGCTTCAGACAGCCGATCGCCCTAAGTACGGAGAATTTCTGACATCAAAGGCGATCGCCAATCTCAGTAAACACCCTGAGATCGAACAAGAGGCAGAATTAACCGGAGATTAACACTCCTAGACGCATTAAGACCGAAGAAACCGGGTTTTTTACCTGATATTTGTGTCAAAACAGATAATTTTCGTCCATCAAACCCGATTTCCGATCGCCCATGTCTCCAATACTAATTAATTAAGTTCGCAGTCACAAAAGCCAGTCCTTAAAGATCGGGCTGAAGTCCTGAGTGCGAACTTAAATCGTACCTGCGCGGCGTGTACACCCAAACATCTCCTCCATATTTGCGGGGAATAATCCGAGTTTGACTCGAACCAACAATGACTAAAGTTCTCATATCCGCATCTTCCGGCTGGAATTCGCCGAGGGTGCAAACGCGCACGGATTGGCCTGGCCTGCCGAGGTTTCGCCCCAATACAACCGGGGTTTTAGGATCGCGAGTTTGCAACAAAATCTCGATCGCCCTTCCCAATTGCCAAATCCGCTTTGTTGAGATCGGATTGTAAAATGCCATAACTAAATCGGCAGCAGCAGCAGCCGCAATCCGCTGTTCTATGACCTCCCAAGGCTTGAGAATATCTGAAAGCGAAATCACGCAAAAATCGTGTCCGAGGGGTGCTCCGATCGCAGCAGCGGCCGCCTGCATCGCAGAAATCCCCGGTGCTACCCGGATGTCGATGCCTTCCCATTCGGGTTTGGTATCAAAGTCGATCGCCTCAAACACCGCCGCAGCCATCGCAAAAATCCCCGGATCTCCCGACGAAACCACGGCGACAGATTTGCCCGATGCTGCTAAATCTAGGGCAAAACGGGCGCGATCGATCTCTTCGCGGTTGTCGGAATCGTGCCGCTTTTGTCCTTCTCGCAGGGTTCCGGCTAAGTCGAGATAGAACTTGTAACCCACCCAATCGGTGGCTTCGCGCAAAATTTGCTTAACTTCCGGCGACATCCAGGGCGCGCCTCCGGGCCCGGTACCGACGATCGCCAGTTTGCCGCGACTAATGCCGATCGCGCTTGCATCAATCGGTTCTGCAGCCAGGGCGAGCGCGCAATTCAGGGCTAAAGTGCGATCGCATTCGATTAACTGACTGTTTGCACCGGCTGCTGTCAGCGCAATTTGTGCCGCCTGATTTTCGCTGAATTCTATTGAGTTTAATTTGACAAGTTCCGATCGATTGAAAAAACGGACGGGAACTTGAAAATATGCTGAAACTGCTTCTAATGCCGGATTTCCCATCTCATCTTTTAAGGCAAAAAATCCAGCAATTGCAGCGGCCGCTAAATTTGTTTTTGCCAGTAATTCCCGCACGCAAGACAGGGCTATTTCTGGCTGCATATTCGATAGCTGTGTGAGTGCAACTGCCGCAATTTGCGGATGGTAAACCAAACAATCTGGTGTTGGCAAAACTGCTTTTTCGGTGACGCGGATAGTCAATTTTGCGTCGGGGGCGCTCCTCTCCGTTGGCGTAGCCCCCGTAGGGGCGGGCTGCGCTAACGGCAAATTGCTCTCGGAAAGCCAGCTTGCAGCGCCTTCTAGGCGTACTTTCGCCCCGGCGAGCAAATTTGAAATAAAAGTTTTCGCATCGTCTGGATTCGCCAAATAATAGCCTTGGGGAGGACTTAGCAAGGCGGTGCGAAACCGAATATCTCCCGTTGTTGTAATTGCAGGCTGCACGCCTAGGGCGGCTGCAATCTCTCTCGCCAAGTCGTTAACGCCGTGCAAACCGCCCAGCAGCGGTACTACGGCGCTTCCGTCTTCGGCGACGGCTAAAACTGGCGGTTCGGCGCGTTTGTCTGACAGCAGCGGGGCGAGGGTGCGGATGATGATTCCGGCGGCGCAGATGGCGATGATTGGGGTTTGGGTTGCAAATAATTCCCGCAATGTTTCGCCGAAGTTGCTAAAGTTGATGTCTGTGTCGGATGTGCGATCGACTAAACCGTAAATCTGGGAACCTGGGAAGACTGCGGAGATGGTTTGGGCGATCGGCAGGCTGTTTTGACCTAAGATAACTATTGCGGGAGAAACTCGATTCACGGTTTTATATAGGGCTGTGTTTGGACTGGTAGAATTTAATCTCTGCTTGCTTCACGAATACCTATTTTACGGAACCGATGAAAGTCGCGTTACTGAAGCGTGCTAAGGAAGAAAAGAAAGCAGTTTTTTGGGGCTAGAATTTTGAGTGATTCTATGCTATAAATTGTTGTCAAAAAACTGAATCTCAGAAGCGATAAAGCTGCAGAGATACAGAAGAATAGCGTTTTGATTTATTTTTTTAATTATGGGTTGAGAGACTATTGATGTCAAACCTTATGTTCCATAAATAGTTAAAAAGTCGTTTCCTCCCCTAAATTAAAGCGCAAATCAACTGGTTTTAAACCATTTCAGGATTCTTTAAAATACTTTTCAAGGCGTGAAGAAAGATTATTTTCTGGATGCAGCCACAACACATTTTCTGTCATCTGATTATCTGTAAGCTTAGTTAATTGGAGGTGATGTCGCAACCCAGAACGTTTGGTAGAGATATTAAAAGGTTGATAGCCGTAATTTTGCATAATTTCGCAAAGTTCTTTGACACTGAAACCGCCCCTTTCTAGATGTTCCGGTACTACCTCTGTCAGGATTACTGGATGCAGGCGTTGAATTGTGCGATCGAACCCTCGAATTACCAGGGGTTCAAACCCTTCTACGTCAATTTTAATAAAAGTGATGCCTGGTAATTCTTCAGGCAAAATGTCATCTCCGCGATACACGGTTAGTTGATACTGGTTGGAAATTAGCGACTCATATTGTTGAGGGATTTTTGTAAAAGTTCCCATCCCCAACTCTTCATTGACTACAGTTAGTGTTAGTTCGCTTTGTCGTTCGGCAAGACCGCAATTGTGCAGGGTAACTTGCTGCAATTCATTGTTACTCACATTCGCCTGCAATCGCTTAAAAACAAAAGGATTTGGTTCAAAGGAATGTACAGTCCCTGTCGGAGTAACACACCGTGCTGCCATCAGAGTAATCATTCCTAAATTAGCTCCGACATCGATAAAACTATCGCCCGGTTTTACGGCTTCGATCATGAATTTTTGGATATCTAACTCGTAGTAGCGACCTAGAAAATATGTCATTCGTTCGTGCCAAGAGGAAAGATCGAGAGTCATCAAATATTGATGAAACTTGCCGCGTATAGTACGGGTAGGGGCATCTTTCCACAATTCACTTTTATATCCACCTAAGTTTTCAAATAATTTTCCCCATCCCGGCAGTTCCCGGCGCGTGTAGGGCAAAATCATATAAATTAGTTTGGTGCTTTTCATCTTGATATTTCTCCAGGTCAGTGTCAACAATTTGGTCACTAAGACTTGATATTTTTGGCAGTCAGAAACTTCAAAATCTTTGATAGACAAGTTTGATCCAGAGGTTGTCACCCCGTGAACGCAATTATACCTCGAATCGCTAAGCAGTGTCAAAACTTCGAGATGTAAGGATTCAGGTCTGAGATTGGGGAATTAAAGAAGGCTTACCTAACCATACCAATAATGCTTGTAGGTCAATACTCAAATCTTATCCTGGCACTATACCCGGTGAGGCAGACCCAATCACTATGGCTCCACATTCATTATACTGACATTGGGCTCGTTGATATTGCACTACTTCAATTGGTCTATCTACTAAGCACGCTACCCTAGATTTACTATAACCAATAATGTTACTTAATTCTCTGCTACCACAATGCTCACTCTTAGTCAGGAGTGCTGATTTCATATCTATCTCGCGCAAATCTTTTTCGGGTTTTGCCGATATGTCCTGGCTGTCTCTCTGGTTTACGCTTTGGCTAGAGTTCTGACTATTTTGAGTTATCAAAAGCCGCTGTCTCTGATTTCTGTATCAGATTATTTGATGGGATTTTGATGATGTAAAAGCTATTACTTGGCTGTGTCTTTTTGAGTCTTTCGAGTTCTTATTCTAATTTTTAAATAAGCTTATTTTATTTGAAGTAAATTTGAATATTTCTCCCATTTGAACTGCTAAAATATTTTAACTTTCGTGCTAAAAGCTCTGACTTTTGCCTAAATAAGTTACCATATTTATCACCATAAATTAACTATTTTTGCCCAATATACTATGAGAGTTTGTCTGATTGTGGGATTTTTTGTATTTTACAATACCGAGCAATCCCTTGGATAAACTGTGGAGAATGACTTAGAGATCGCTTAAAACTTAATAGTTTTATGAGAAAATTTATGTCGCCGATAACTCAATTGCAACTACCAACCTGATAAACTGGGTCTTATATAGTCAATAGGACTTACCCCTAATCCTCAAAAACCCGGTTTCTTTCCGTATTTCTCGTTACTCAACCCAATATTTTCGCAGAAACCGGGTTTCTTGGCGCAAGTTCGAGTATAAATAACCAACAGACTGTCAATTAATTTCAATTGAGCATGAGAAAATTTTTAGGATTAGTTGTCTTTGGGATGATAATGGCGATCGCCTCTGTAGCTGTGGCCGCTCAACCTTTGTCCGTCGCCTATCCTCCCGCCAACCACAAAACAATAGCCGATCGCATTTTTTTAATCGGTACCGCCCCCCCAACCGGACAAGTATCGGTAAATGGCCAACAAATTCCGCGCAGCGGGGCGGGCCATTTCGCCCCGACAGTTCCCCTGCAATTAGGCGAAAATGTCTTTACCTTGCGTTACGAAAATCAGCAAGTTCAAATTAAGGTGAGGCGGGAGTCAAATCAGCCGGAAGTCCCCGCTGGATTGGCTTTTGCGAAAAATTCCCTGACACCGAAAGTCGATGTGGCGAGTTTGCCGGGGGAATATATTTGCTTTGGGGCGATCGCCCCGGCGAATGCTTTAGTTGCGGTAAAATTGGCTGGCGTTACTATTCCTTTAAAAGCGCGATCGCAAGTCGAACTCCCCGACAACAAATCTGTACTGCTAGGTGAAAATTCCCCGATCGCCAAAAGCAGCATCGAACAGTATCAAGGCTGCGCTATAACTCCCCCAAATCCACCCTTGCTCAAGGGCGAAAATGAGTCTAACTCCTCGCTACCAAAAGCAGAAAAAATTGATTTAGGAGTGCCAGTATTTGAGCTAACAATGAACGATCGAACTATCAGCCAGCAAGGTACCGGCAAGATTTCTCTTCTCTCCCCGGCTGAGTTAGAAATAGCCGAAGTAACAGCAGATCCTGGTGTCGCTAGAACCGGGGCGAGTACAGATTTTTCTCGGATGACACCGCTGCCAAAGGGAACGCGAGCAACAATTATCGGGCGCGAGGGAGAATGGATTCGACTCGATTACGGTGCTTGGATCAAAGCATCAGAAGTGCAAATTGTCAAGGATGCAGTTCCCGCGCGATCGATTATTCGCAGCGCGCGATCGCGTCAAGTTCCAGGCTGGACAGAGGTTTTATTTCCCTTAGAAATACCAGCCCCAGTCACCGTGCAAGAAGGAGAACGCACCTTCACTTTAACACTGTACAATACCACCGCTCAAACTGATATTATTCGCCTCGACGATGACCCAGTAATTTCGAGTTTGGTATGGCAACAAACATCGCCACTGCAAGTACAATATACTTTCAATCTCAAATCTGCCCAGCAGTGGGGCTACAAATTGAGATACGACGGCACAACTTTAGTGTTGTCTTTAAAACATCCTCCTGCGAATACCAGCATGATGCCGAATTCGTCAGCAAAACCGCTGTCGGGAATCAAAATTCTCCTCGATCCGGGACACGGCGGGCCGCAAGATTCCGGGGGTGTGGGGCCCACGGGCTATCGCGAAAAAACAGTAGCTTTAATTGTGTCGAAATTAGTGCGAGAGGAATTGGTAAATCGGGGCGCAAATGTGGTAATGACGCGGGTGGAAGATGTCGATTTGGATTTGCCGCCGAGGGTAGAAATGATTCAAAAAGAAGAACCGGCGATCGCAATTTCGATTCATTACAATGCCTTGCCGGATAACGGCGATGCCATTAATACTAAAGGTGTCGGCGCTTTCTGGTTTCATCCCCAAGCCCACAGTTTGGGAATGTTTCTTCACAATTATTTAGTTGCCAATTTGAACCGTCCGAGCTATGGTGTATTCTGGAACAACCTAGCCATGACTCGTCCTGCAGTTACTCCATCTGTTTTAATGGAATTGGGATTTATGATTAATCCCGAAGAATTTGAATGGATTGTGAATCCGACAGAACAGCAGAAGTTAGCCGAGGCGATCGCCCAAGGCATCACCGAATGGTTTGCTTCGGTAAAATAACACTTAGTAGCAAGGACTGAAGTCCTGCCAACCCAAGGAGCTCAAATAAATGCTAAGTTTTACTCAATCAAAAGCCTTTTTTATTGCAGCCGCAGTTGCAAGTTTAAGTTTCTCACTTTACAGCTTTCCAGTTTTTGGCAGACAGCAAAATCTTTCTTCCCAAAAAGTAGAAGCTTTAAAAAAGCAAACTCAATGCTCTTTTATTACAGGTGAAGGCGGCGCTGTCAACATTCGCAAAGGCCCCGGCGATAAGTACCCGATTGTAGCTAAACTCAAAAGAGGAGACGGAGTTCGGGCCGTCAGCAGACAAGGTGATTGGGTAAAAATTGCTGCAAGATTTTCGGGCAATCCTCCTAATGAAACTTTGACAATCCTTAACGGTTGGGTGAACAATAAATTTATTAATGGCTGTTCCGAAGACCAATTTGAGAGGTGGCGGCAATAGGGAATTTAGCGATTTATGATTAGGTAGAGACGGGTTTTTGAGATTGTCAATTATTGGCAGGTATTATCGATCGTCTGGATAGATTAGCAACCCCAACTGACAATAAGGTAATTTTAACGGCCCGGTATTCAACCCGCACCAGGACTTTCGGCTTCGCCTAGCCTCCTGGTGCGGGTGCAAGCTTGTATAGAACCCATTTGACATCTTTGAGTTTTTGGGTTGGGTGACGAGAAATATAGAGAGAAACTGGTTTCTGAGATTTACGCAAGGGGCGAGAAACCGAGTTTATACGAGTTTTTGGGTGACGAGAAATATAGAGATCAACCCGGTTTCTGAGATTTACGCAGAATAGATATCAAATGGGTTCTATAAAACCTGGTTTAAACTTCCCCGTATTTTTAACCCCCAAGTGTTGGGTTATATTATTGAATAATTGATGACATAATATAGCCTTTCGATCGTAACATGAGGTGCTAGGAGTGGGCATAGGGCATAGGGCATACTTCACCAAGCTTGAGAACCCCTATAATAGTTGGGATATTGCCTGCACTTGCATTGTTTTTTTGAACTGGTATCACTATCATAAATCATGAATTTTAGTCGATCGCTCTCGGTAATTGCCATGCTTTCGATCGCAGGCTGCAATATCCAAACGCCACAAACCAACACACAGCCTACAGAAAGTCGTAGCTTGCGGGGCGGGACGCCATCGCCAATTGCAGCCCCTGTTCCCGCCAAACCAAAGTCTGAAATCAAAGAAGCAACACTAATTGCTGTCGGCGACATTATGATGCACAGTACCCAAACGCGATCGGGCTACGACGCAAAAAATAAAACATACAATTTTGACAGTTTCTTCGCACCAGTTAAAAGCATCCTGTCAACAGGCGATTGGGTGATCGGAAATCTCGAAACACCTTTAGCGGGTGAAGATGCGGGCGGATATACGGGATATCCGCTATTTAACGCACCGGCTCAATTAGCGGATGCGACTAAAAAAGCCGGATTTAATATCTTGACAACCGCCAACAATCATGCTTTAGATCGTGGAGAAAAAGGAGTAATTAGGACGATCGCCAATCTGAGCGATCGCAAAATTGCTTCCACAGGAACAGCCAAATCGAAAGCTACGGGCGATCGCACTTTAATCAGCACCAAAAACAACATTTCACTAGCCATGCTAGCCTACAGCTACGGCACAAACGGCATCCCCATACCCAAAGGCAAAGACTACTTAGTTTCCCTAATCGACGAAAAAAAGATAATCAAAGACATAGCCAAAGCCCGCAAACAAGGAGCAGATATAATCGCAATTTCCCTACATTTTGGCGACGAATATCAGCGACAGCCAAACACCCAACAAAAACAATTAGTTGAAAACCTATTAAAAGCTGGTGCAGACATCATTCTCGGCAGCCATCCCCACGTCGTCCAACCTTACAAAATTTTTAACTTTCCCGGAAAAAATGGCAAAACTCGCAAAGCTGTAGCAATTTATTCAATGGGAAACTTCATTTCCGGTCAGAATAAAAAATATACAGACTTAGGCGTAATTTTGCAAGTAAATATTCGCAAAACCTTTCCCGAAAAGACCACAGAAATCACCAGCATCAAAACCTTTCCGACTTGGGT
Organism: Microcoleus sp. S1D4; assembly: GCF_036700765.1. NCBI lineage: Bacteria > Bacillati > Cyanobacteriota > Cyanophyceae > Oscillatoriales > Microcoleaceae > Microcoleus > Microcoleus sp. S1D4. Next base: position 121,097 of record NZ_JAUBPP010000009.1, on the reverse strand, counting down.
ACACCGCTATACTTTGAACAATAAAACGAACTATCGAGTTTTGCCCTTAGAAACAACTGTCAGCCAGAAAAAAGATGCACTGCTAGCAACTTCACAGTATCCTGTTTTATCAAAATATTTGCAGGATATGAACAATCATCTTAACTCTTTGAATAGTCCGAAAAAATCCAAATAATTTGGCATTGAGAATTGGGAATTGGGCCTTAGTTATTGGAATTGGAGGCCTAGCCTAGAGATTTGTATTCCCAGGCAGTGCTCATTGCTAAGGTAACAGCTTAAGCTAGGAAAGCAATCATGTATCCAACGGAAGAGGGTGTAGTGGAGTAGAGCGACTTTTCTTTTTGTGATTATATTCTTCCGATACGCCAAGATAATCAGATGGTTGATATCTGCCGAATATCTCAGCGAAAATGTTAGGCAATTTTCGATAAGGAGAAACACCCAGATCTTTAAGCAAGATGTCAATATATTGTTGGAAGCGAGTGTTGGTTCCACAGGATAGCGAAGGTTCAAATTGAATATTTGCGCGTTTCCACTGGCGGATATATTCAATACTTTTTTCCATATTCTCGCTGGAAGGTAACTCAAGTTCACCCCGCAAGTAAGCACACAGCCATTGTGTGGCGATCTCGACTGCTGGCACGTGCATATATCCATGATTGAACCCGGCAAAGGCAATGCCAGTAATGCGAGGATGAAGCAAGTGGCGATATAACTGCACGCCATCTGGTTCGATTTCCAACATTTTTCGATATTTATCAGGCAAAAATGGAAAAATCGGCGTTTGCGAACCCAAAGATAGAACGACTAAATCGCATGGAATCTCGCAACCATTTTTCAATTTTACTGCTTCTGGCGAAAAACCAGATAATTCTGCACGGTGAGGCGAGATTTTTCCTTCTGCAATAAACGGATAGTAATTTTCAGGCGCAACTGCTGTGGCTGAACGTAAATCAGGCAATAGTTTGTGGTCTGGTTGTACAACTTTGATTCGACCCTGGGCGGCTTGGCTTTTTCCAGAAACATTTCGCTGAACTTGAAAGCGGAAGATGGATGCAATCAAATCCCAAAAAGCTGAAACAATGAAGCCAAGGCGATTGTGCAGGAAACGTTCAATGGCGGTTGGATGTGCCCAACTTGTCATCATCACTGTTCCAAAGCGGCTGAATAATGCGTAGGTAAAATGTACGCCCAAAATCCATTCGGGGATAAGCCAGCGCGGTGTACGAAATACATGATTTACTTGCGCGCCTTGTTTTGCCGCGAAAGTCGCCATATCCAAGGCGCTTTTTCCGAAGCCAACGATTACAACTCGTTGATTATCGAATACATCAAGCGTGTGGACATCCCGTTCAGTGATGATTTTCCCAGCGAAATCTTCCATACCTGGAAATTCAGGTTGATACTTTCCTTCTGTATATTGCCCAACTGAGATAACGACGTATCCAAATAATTCTTCGTGAACGCCCTCCTGATTTTTATATCTTAATAGCCAGCCATCTTCTGTTTCTTTTAGTTCGATAACTTCGTGATTTAACCGCACATCAAGCTTTAGATGGTTGACCGCTTGTTCCAAATAATTCAGGATTTGTTCTCCGGTGGGATGTAAATCAGGGGTGAATGGCCAGGGAAAATCAGATAAATGATACTGTTCCCTGATATTTTGCAGGTGTACGTTTGGGTATGCAAGTGCCCATACTCCGCCCATCTTTTCGGATTTCTCGAAAACAACTACTTGGAAGCCATTTTTTTTGAGAATATTGGCTGTCGTAATGCCTGATATTCCCGCGCCAATAATGGCAATTGGCATACCGTTTTTGTATTGCATATATTTGAGTCTCCTGATTCGGTAGGGTTATGAGAGTAATTATCCTGACGGAGTGACAAAAAACCGGACAGCCTTGCACTCAGAATAGTTTAAATCGATCGCTCTCAAAAAGACAGAGGCGTTTTCACCCCGTCATATCCGCGACCTTAACCCCAACTGCTGATAGTAGCTTAGTTGGTTATAGACGCTTGGGGGAGAGGAATCCTTGCAGTCTGGCTGCTACAACCTGAGTTGAGGCGACCTGGCACATTCCGATCGCCCTAAGGATGTAACTAATAACTAATAACTAATAACTGCTTAATTAACCAAGCGATCGCCCCTTCAACATCAGCCGCCTGCTCAACATCGGGAATCTGCGGCCGCTGCACCATCACCACCGGAAGTCCCAGTTCCCTAGCGGCAGCAATTTTAGCATAAGTAGCACCGCCCCCGCTGTTTTTACTAACAATTGTATCAATCTGATATTCTAACAGCAACTGCCGTTCGTCTTCCAATGTAAAAGGCCCCCTTGCTAATAACAATTTACCGTTAGGAACAGGAGTATTTAGTGCAGGAGGATCGATCGCCCGCATCAAAAACCAAATAGCATCCAAACCAGCAAACTCCGCCAATTCCTGCCTACCAATGGTGAGAAATACCCGCTGAGACTGCCCTGATAAAGCCCTTGCAGCCTCCGAGTGGCTGCCAACTTCAATCCAGCGATCGCCCTCCACCATCTCCCAAGCTGGACGCACCAGCATCAAATGAGGCACATTACACTCAGCAGCAGCGATCGCAGCATTAGCAGAAATCTGAGCCGCAAACGGATGAGTCGCATCAATCAACAAGTCGATCGGGCTACAATCCAAAAACGCCGCCAGCCCAGCCGCCCCACCAAAACCCCCAATTCGCACCGTACCCGTTTTTGGAGTAAAAGGCTGTTGAGTGCGTCCTGCTAGCGAAGAAACCACCTCAAGATCGGCGATTTGAGAGGCTCTGGCAGCCAGTTTAGTCGCATCCCCCGTTCCGCCCAAAATTAGCAATCGTTTTTTCATTAAATTATCCTTAGCCACTACACAAACTGGCGGTTAAAACCGCAACTACACAACCAAAGTCCGCCTGCGCCAACTCAAGAAAATCCAGGCTTTTAGAACCTGCGGAGGCAGGTTTTGTGTGTGTAGCTGCGACTTAAGTCGCCGAGACTTTTCTCAAGAAAATCCAGGGTTTCAGAACCTGCGGAGGCAGGTTTTGTGTGTGTAGCTGCGACTTAAGTCGCCGAGACTTTTCCAACATCCCCTAACCAACGCCCGCAATTTCGGTTAATAATATGTTTAGTAAAGTTTCAACTAACAAAAATGATTCGCTCACTTTTCACATTCTTTACAGTATTAATTGTAACCGGGTTAGTTTGGTTGGGAAACATCGCGCCCGCCGCCGCACAAGAACAACCCACAGACATTGCAGCTTCCCAGCAGGAATTAGCAGAACTCATTCAAAAAGCTTTTGAAGCTACCAACGAAGGCAAATTTCCCGCCGCAGAAACTTTCTGGACTCAAATCATCGAAAAATTCCCCTCACAAGCAGCCGCTTGGAGCAACCGAGGCAATTCTAGAGTCAGCCAAAACAAACTGCAACCAGCAATTGCTGACTACGAAAAGGCGATCGAACTAGCTCCCGAAGCCCCCGATCCCTACCTCAACCGCGGCATCGCCCTAGAAGGTTTAGGACGTTGGGAAGAAGCGATCGCCGACTACAATCACGTACTAGAATTAGACCCCAAAGATCCAGCCGCCTACAACAACCGAGGTAACGCCGAAGCAGGTTTAGGAGAATGGGAACCAGCAATTTCAGACTACAACAAAGCCTTTGAACTAGCCCCCGAATACGCCTTTGCTCGCGCCAACCACGCCCTAGCACTGTATCAAAACGGGCAAACCAAAGAAGCAATTCGCAACATGAAAAACATCGTCCGCAGATACCCTCAATTTGCAGACATGAGAGCCGCCCTCAGCGCCTGTCTTTGGGAAGCAGGAAATCGCGGCGAAGCTGAGAGCAATTGGGTAGCCGCAATCGGCCTCGATTCCCGCTACAAAGACCTCGATTGGGTTGCAAAAACCCGCCGCTGGCCGCCAGTTGTAGTCAGCGCCCTAGACAAATTCTTGAACTTAAAATAATCTTAAAGGGAAAGTTATCAGTTGTTAGTTGGCAGTGGGCAGTAGGCAGTTGTTAGTTGGCAGTTGGCTGTTGGCAGTTGTCATGCCAAATCCGGGTTGGCGATCGCCTTTATGAAACAGCCGGCGCAGGCCGACATCGTTTGTGTAGACGCGGTTTCAACCGCCGCATCATCAAGGGGTATGTTACTTTCCTAACAACTAACAGCTAATAACTAACAACCAACCAATAACCAATAACCAATAACCAATAACTAACAACTAACAACCAATAACTAACAACCAATAACTAACAACTAACAACTAACAACCAATAACTAACAACTAACAACTAACAACTAACAACTGACTAATTCTCGAATCCGGGCCGCCGTCAACTCCTCCACATTCCGCAAAACCGCTGCAGCACCTGCTTTTTTCAGCGCTGCACTATAAGCCTCACAGCGCACAGAATCATCCAAAACATGAGGTGGCAAAATTCCCATACCAAGCCAAACCCGATTTGGTTGCAATTCCCGCGCCTTCACCACCGTGTAAATATCGGCAACAGTATCTCCCGCATAAACCACCGGCAAATTCTTTGCTAAACCGTGCAGGTTTTCCAACTGTTCAATTGCTGCGAAAAGTCCAGCCGGATCTGGTTTTCCCGGTGCATCTTCCATCGCCACCAACACAGGGGAATTTAAACTCAGTTTCCCTGTCAAAACATAAGCAGCTTCAGCTCGCATCGCGCCGCTAAAAAAACCCCAAGCAACACCGCCAAGCGTTAAATTTTCCAGGTAAGCCGGACTTAACAGCAGCGGTTCGTCGCAAATGTAACCAGTCCAATTTTGCTCATCGGGCCCGCGATAGCGACTTTGGAAAAAAGCCACTAATTCGTCATAGTTGAGAGTGAGTTGATTTCTCGATCGCCCGATCGCCTCAAAATAACGGCAAACTAACTCAAAAGACGCTTCCCAGTCATTATTCCACACTCCCTCAGACTTCAGAGAGTCGATATCCAGAGAATTTGGGCGAAAAGCACCAGCCGTGAAGTGTTCCACCGCATCCGCGATCGCCCGCCTGTAGGAACCGGACACATCCCGCACCACACCGTCAATATCCAAAACTAAAATAACTCTGTTCACAACTTAATTATCCTGGTAACTGGGGCGAGTTTTGCACAAATTTGATTGATTTAGGGCCCAGAAGGGGCGCGAAACCCAGCCGCGCGACAAAAATTTTAATCACCGATCACTCATTATCGAACAGAATGTGCTACGCTTAGCGATTGTAGAAATTTTTAACAAATTCTATCAAAACCCTGGAGGTTTGCTTGTCCAAGTTCATCTTAAAAGTTCTCTGGCTAGAAGAGAATGTTGCCCTCGCCGTTGACCAAGTTGTCGGCAAAGGAACTAGCCCGCTGACATCCTACTTTTTTTGGCCGCGCAAAGATGCGTGGGAAGACCTCAAAAACGAACTCGAAGCCAAACACTGGATTGCTGACAACGATCGCGTCGAAATCCTCAACCAAGCCACAGAAGTAATCAACTACTGGCAAGAAGAAGGCAGACGGCGCCCGATGACAGAAGCTCAATCGAAGTTCCCCGAAGTAACTTTTACCGGCAGCAACTAAGCCCAGCTTTTAGTTCCTACCCATATACATTGGCTGTTATGGCTGATGGGATAGAGTACAGAGGCGGAGAAGGCCAAAAGACTTGAATCTTTGCTTTTTCCACCTCGCCGGCCAACATACAATTTAAATGCGCCACAGTCGATCGAGATCCTAACTCCCATTTTTAGAGACACTCGGGTTTAGGGCTTAGTCGATTTGAGATTTGAAATTTGAGACTTATCCAAAATAAAGCTCTCAAATCGGATTTTTTACAATCTAAAAATCCTCAGCTACCAAACAAAATAAATCAAAAATCTGCTTTTTTATAGTCTCAAATTGTTGTATGATTAGCTCTCAAAAAAATTGTTAAAAACCAATAACTAATAACAAATAACTAATAACAAATAACTAATAACTAATAACAAATAACTAATAACTTCTTCCCGGAACCTATGGGCGCCCAAAGCACGATCGACCAAACCGAACAACTACCGCTGGTAACAAATCCCGACATTCTCCAGCAAGCCATCCTCTACAAAATTAACACTCGCGCCACCGCACGCGGAGAATTAGTTTTTCCCTGCCTGCCGGGAATGCTAAACCACTATCTCCAATCAATCGAAAAACTATTTACCACCCTCGACAGACCCCTGCCAGAAGACCGCAGGGAGGAACTCAAAAAGCTTTTAGCCACTAAATTAGAACAAGGCTACCGCACCTCAACAGCATCGATGCTGATCCTGCAATACGAATCAGTGCAGCCGCCGCAAACAGGCTTGGCCTGCAAAGTGATTGTTACTACCTCAACAGTTGGAGAACAGTATAAAACCTGGGTAGACACCAGAGAACCTCCCCTGTTCGGTTCTCATCCAGATGCAAAATTGATGGCAACGGCTGCTAAATTGGGAAATCCCGATCGCATCCGCATATTAGACGTGGGGGCAGGTACCGGACGCAACACCTTACCCCTAGCCAGATTGGGCTATGCTGTAGATGCGATCGAACTCACCCCAAGTTTTGCAGAACAACTCAAAGCAGCAGCAACAGCCGAAAACCTTCCCGTCACAGTAACCGAAGGCGACGTGCTCGACCCCTTAATGCGGATGAAACCAGCGGGCTACCAACTCGCAGTTGCCGCCGAAGTCATCTCGCATTTTAGAGACAGCGATCAAGTACGGCTTTTCCTAGCCAAAATGTGCGATTTCCTCTCTCCCGGAGGCCTGTTGCTGTTCAGCACATTTTTAACCGTCGGCGACTACCAGCCCGATGCCCTCGTGCGACAAGTTGCCCAACTTTCCTGGTCTACTTTATTCACGCCCGGTGAGCTCACCGCGGCAATGGAAGGGTTGCCCTTAGTCCCAATATCGAACGAGTTGGTGTGGGAGTACGAACGCCACCACCTACCAGAAACAGCCTGGCCGCCCACGCCCTGGTTTCCCAGTTGGGCAACAGGTAGAGATGTTTTCCCGATGGCAAACGCCCGTCCGCCAATGGAATTGCGCTGGATTTTGTGCCGCCGCAGTTAGTTATTTGTCAGTTGTCAGTTGTCAGTTGTCATTAGGAGTAATTTTTTTAATCAATCCCATCGTTTCGATGCGGCAACAGCAATCGAAACCTTTGACCGCAGCTTCTGCCTCGGAAGTCAGGAGGCAGGGGACTGGAGGCAGGAGGATTTTTCCTTCATCCCTTCCCCCTAAGTCGTTACAAGCCTGTCCTTTAAAGGGGATCAGAAATGGGGAGGGGTCTGAATCCTTTTCCAATTTCCGACCTCCTGCCTCCTGCCTTTCAACTCCTGCCTCCTTCTTTGAAGCTAACAGTCGCATCAATTTTTTTATTCCCAAATCATCAAGCCGGCTCGCGGTCAAATGTTGCAGCCGATATACAAAAATTTACAAAAATATATATTAAGATGTAAACATAGCGAAGTTCGATCGCCCCGTGCGAGAAAAACTCGGTTTCCTAGCAGATCCTAGTGTTAGCAAACCTGTGATTTCTTGCGAAAAATTCGATCGCCATCTGGAATCCGTGCAACTACAGTCAAGACCGGAAAAACCTACTCCTCCCGATAGATGACATTTTAGGGGAGTAGAGGTGGCAAATAAAATAACTCGCTAACCGGCGAAACTCCCGAGAAAAAATATGCTTTTAACACGTCCACTACAAGCATTTCGAGCAATCTTCAGGCACAAACCTTCAACAAAAAGCTCGATCGACCAAAAAAGCAGTAAAAATTATTTAGACGGGAATATTTCTCCCGCTCCAAACCAAGAAAAAGACTGCTACATCCCACTAGAAATGCTGATGAGTAACGCAAAAACCAACTGCACCGATGAAGAAATTACCGCTTGGCTGCGCGGATTGCTGACAATTGCTTGGGCCGACGGCAACTTTGACGAAAACGAGCAAAAAATGATTGCGAACCTAACTCAGGATGAATTACATCCAGTATCTACTGAGACAGATTTTGAACCGATTGCCGCAGAGGAACTAGCTGCTGTGTTAGGGAAAGGCACTGCCAACGGGGAGAATTTTTTGAGAACAGCAGTCATGGTAGCCTTAGCAGACGGTACGTACTCGCTGAGCGAAGATGAGGTACTGTACAAGTTTTGCACAGCTTTGGGTCACAACATCGAGGCGATCGAATCTCTGCGACACACCATCGCAGACAGCAAATGCGACCCCCAAGGGCCAAACAGCCAAATAGCCTTTGATTCAAACTCCGTCCCCGCCGGCACACCCCTTTCATCTCCCCTACGCAAACCACACCACAAAAACGTCCTGCAACCGGTTAAAGATTGGCTGGACTGCTGGGAAATTCACGATCCCAAAGTGGCACATTTTGTCTGCAAAATGATTCCGCCACAATGTCCGTTTGAGCGAGATGTTGTATTGTTCGGGCGCAAAATCGTCCACATTCCGGCGATGTGCAAGATTAACCCGCTTTACGAACAGTTGGTGGGGATGCGCTTTCGAGCTCTCTGCTATTTAGCAGATGATTGTCAGGAAGATGTATCGTCATATTGTTAGCAGTCATTAGTCATTAGTCATTGGTTATTGGTCATTGGTTATTGGTCATTAGTCATTGGTCATTAGTCATTTAGACATTGCGAAATCTAGGATTAATGAATGTAACGATTAACCAATGACTGCTAATTAGTCCGGGACGCAAAAAGCCGAGTTTTTCTGGAAAAAAGAATCGTTATAGCCAGCCGCCCCAGTAGAAAAACTCGGTTTATTCAATTTTTGTGGGTAAGTCCTGCTAATAGCAAATTTGTTGTTAAAATTATATTTTTCCAGCGACTGTAACTCGCTATTAGACTTCTTTTTAGGCAGCCTCAGCATTCTCAAGAAAAAGAGCAATATTCTACTGAAATCTGGTATTATACTAACCATTAGTGTCAAATTAACGTTAAAGCTAGTATGAGCCTGCTGTTTGACGATTAAGTTATGGATCGCCCAGCAGGAAGCACTCGCTACTCCCCCTTAACGAGGGGAGAACCGGAAGTGTTCAAAGTTCCCCTGATTAAGGGGGATGCGAGGGGGAGCGAGACTCGGATGAAAACGAGAGATACCAAAGGTTTTAGTCTTAAGTTGACACTGATGACTGCTGACTGATGACTAATGACTGCTGACTGATTACTATTGATTAAATTATGCAATTTATCGATCGAGCTGATATTCAAGTCGTGGCGGGTAAGGGCGGCGACGGTATGATCGCTTTTCGCAGAGAAAAGTATGTGCCGGCGGGCGGGCCTAGCGGCGGTACGGGCGGGCGCGGCGGTTCTGTGTTTATAGTGGCGGTGGAAAGCTTGCAAACGCTGCTAGATTTTCAGTACAACCGGATTTTTAAAGCTCAAGACGGGAAGCGGGGCGCGCCGAAGAATATGACTGGGGCTTCTGGGGACGATCGCACGATCGAGGTTCCCTGCGGTACGGTAGTTTACGATGCCGAAACTCAGGCGGTTTTAGCAGATTTGGTGGTTCCCGGACAGACTATTTGTATTGCTCAAGGTGGCAAGGGCGGTTTGGGTAATAAGTGTTTTTTGACGAATTCTAACCGGGCTCCTGATTATGCGTTACCGGGCAAGGAAGGCGATCACAAGTTTTTGCGGCTGGAATTAAAGCTATTAGCTGAAGTGGGAATTATTGGTTTGCCTAATGCTGGTAAGTCAACGCTGATTTCTGCTTTGTCGTCGGCTCGTCCTAAGATTGCAGATTATCCGTTTACAACCTTAATTCCGAATTTGGGGGTAGTTAGAAAGCCGACTGGTGACGGTACTGTTTTTGCTGATATTCCGGGATTAATTGCCGGGGCTCACGAAGGTGCGGGTTTGGGTTATGAGTTTTTGCGACACATTGAACGGACTCGGTTGTTGCTGCATTTAATTGATCTTACTGATGAAGATCCGATCGCCGATTACATCACAATTCAGGATGAGTTGAAGGCCTACGGGCGGGGTTTGGCAAATCGGCCGCAGATTTTGGCTTTTAATAAGGTGGATGCGATCGATCTTGAGGATGAGGAAATTGCAAGTGCGATCGGGCGATTGCAAGAAATTAGCGGTGCTCCGGTTTTGTTGATTTCCGCTGTGAGTCGAGTTGGGTTGAATGAATTGATGCACGAAGTTTGGCAGAAACTCGACGAGATGAATGAGAAAGAGGCTGAGGAACTCTCAGCAGTGGGAGTTTTATAGCCCGGTTCTGATTCATGAGTTTTTGCGGTCATCGGTAGGTGTTTTTTTGAGGGGTCAATTTTTTCGGCTGTATTGCTTGCACAGCAAGGGTTTGAGGTGCAGTGCCGAAAAAAAAACTATGACCGCAAACGCTGTAATGCTTGCTGTGATTAGTTTTGAGGGCTGTTGATTTTTTTGCCTCAAGCCATCGCCGGTGGCTGAAATGATACTTTTACGATCGATTACCTGAAATTCAACGAACTGCGAATCCGCCCGTTGTAATCCACCCTCACCCTCCCATCTTGAAAAACCGTCACCACCGTCTCCACCGTATAAACAGACGCACCCGGTTTGTGACCTTGAAAAGTAAACGTCCAAGAACCATCCCCATTATCAACAAAAGGTGACTCCTCCGAAGCACCGTGCATCGCCGCTTCCGCTCGATATTTTCCTAAACCACCATTAGCATTTTCTGCAGCTTGACGGGCTAAATTTTTCGCGCGATTCAATTCGATATTGTTGGAAATAACCGTAATATCCGTCACTTCGCTTTCAGCAGAACGAAGGGGATTGCTGAATGCGGGAGAAACTCCCGCAGCTAAAGTTGAAAGCGCTAGCAAACAAGCAATTGGGGCGTGTAATTTCATCATACAAAATCATTTATACTTTCTGAAGTCTACAGCACTCGTACTCAGGATCCCGGAAGAGTTAAAAATTGTCCGAACAGCCTCTAAGTTATAGGTTCGCAGTTAGGATTTTAGTCCTGCGATTTTATGCGGACTCAAGTCCTGAATGCGAAACTATTTTAAGGCGAATTAATTAATTAATTTTTAATTTTTACCTTTGAATCGGCAGGCGTTTCCCCGTCGTTCAAATAGCGGTAACTCATCTTAGAAATATCCCGAATCAAACTTTGAGCAGGCTTCTCATTTTCCACCGGATGCTTCACCATCACCGCCACCAAATAACGCTTCCCGTTCGGCAAATCCACCATCCCCGCATCGGCCAGCATTGTATTAATATTACCCGTTTTGTGAGCAATAACTGAACCTTCCCCCAAACCTCTCGGTAGCAAAGTATCGTTTTTTGTTTGCCGCATAATTTGCAAAATGCGATCGCGCGACTTAACCGAAACCAAATTTCCGCGATCGATCTGCGCCATAACATTAATCAAATCCTTCGGGCTAGTAGTATTAGTTCCCTCCAAATCCGGCAACTTATTTCGCAGTACCGTCGCCCTCAAACCCCAAGCGGCAAAATGCTGATTCAAAACCTCAGCACCTCCCAACAATTCAATCATCATATTTGTCGCCGTATTGTCACTGATTACAATCATCTTTGTGACAACTTCCAAAGCCGAATATTTCGTACCCGCCGGATCGTCCTGCATTTGCCCAGAACCGCCCACAATATGTTCCGGCTTCAGCGTCACCACCTGATCTAACCGCACTTTGCCTTCATCTACTGCTTGGAAAAAAGCTGCTAAAATCGGCAATTTAATCGTGCTAGCTGAAGAAAAAGGCACGTCGCCGTTAAAATTTAGGTAGCTTCCAGTATCTAAATCAACTAAAAATATCCCCGCATTCAAGGTAGGATTTTCTGTTGCCATCACCTGAACTTGTGTTTTCAAAGCTCCTAATTCTTGATTCAGTTGTAGGGCTTCTGAAGCCAGCGGGGCTGCAACTGTGCTGTCGGATGGGTTTTTTGGCTGTGCGGGCGTTTCTTGTGTCGCTACAGCCGATCGATTCACAGCATTCGCCACCGACAGCAGAGTACCGCAAATCACCGCAATCCCAACTCCCAAAATCAGCAACCGAGTGGCGTACACCAACGGCGGCACCCTGGGAATAGCAGATTTTTTGCCCGGTCTATTGCTCCCTTGCGGGCGCGGTTTCGGCACAGGGGTTTTTTTGAAATTTGGGGCTGTTTCCAGCTCTAGAATAGCCGTTGGGGGCGCACTGGAGCGACTTTTGCGGGGGGCGCGGGGTTTTGTAGTTTCGGGCTCGTTGATGGGATTGCTGGCGATCGAACTTACATTTTCCAGACTTGGCTGTGGAAAATCGAACAAATCGACAGCCGCGAGATTTTTTTTGCGCGATTGGCGACTTTTCGACTGCGAAATTTTGGTAGTTTTGGGTTTTCTAGGGTTAATTGCCGATTTTGGATCGGACAAAAAGTCCTGTGCATTCAATTCTTCGGGGGAAGGCGCGGGAGAATTGGCTCTAATTTTCGTGACGCGGCTTGGTTGCGGTGATAAAGTGGCAGGTTCGGATGCTGGAATTTCTGGGCCGTTTGGCGGTTGGGGCGGGCGACGGCGGCCGGATTTGCCAGACTGACTTGTTTTGCCCGATTTAGGCGGTTGTGGCCCGGAGTTGGTAGAGGCTATCGAGGACATCACTGATAATATCGATCGTTTGGGAAACCGCTCTGCCACGTCTTACTCCTTCTGCACTGTAAATTTCAAGTTTAAGATTTTTTAGGTTGTCAGCCAATCAATTTGAGATTTTAGATTGGGAATTTTAGATTTATCCGAAACGCACCCGTGGTAGAAACCGGGTTTCTTGCCGGGAAATTACCTTAAAGTTGAGGTTTTTAGTCAAGAAACCCAGTTTCTTTGGTGACAAGCGGGTAAATCCTGTTCGCCAACAAGCCTCAATCTTACCTCCCAAATTATCTGCATTTCTCCTAGCTATCCGCTGGATTTTCCGGCAACGCATCCAGAGTATCAGAAACTGGCGATCGCGCGTAATTTTTTATTGCCCAATCTGTTTGGCGGAGAGTGCCCCGCAGCATGGCGACTTCATCCACTGTCGGATAGGCGCGATTGTACAAACGCCGAAACTTTTCCATCCTACTCGCTGCGGTGTGCGACTGCAAATATCCAATTTTCAGCAGCAGTTTTTCTAGTTGCTGGTAATATCCCTCTAAATTTTCCAGCGGAGCACTGTTGGGGGGATTGGGAGAGGGGGGGATTGGGAGAGGGGGGGATTGGGAGAGGGGGGGATTGGGAGAGGGGGAGAGGGGGGGATTGGGAGATTGGGAAAATATACCCTCGGACTTTTCCCTTCTCTGCGTAGCATCCGTTAAATCCGCTACAAAATCCGCTGCCGAACTTCCTTCTTCCTTCTTCCTTCTTCCCTCTTCCTTCTTCCTTCGGAAACCTTCTTCCCGATATAATTCGTAGCAGCAAATAGCGACTGCTTGAGCGAGATTTAGGGAGGTGTAAGCATCGCTGCTGGGAATGCGGATCAGGCGCTGGGCGCGGTTTAATTCGCTGTTAGTCAAGCCGCAGTCTTCTCGACCAAAAATTAGGGCGCTGGGGGCTTCTAGGAGCCAAGGTAAAGCATCGGCGGGTGCTTCTAGCTGCATTGGGTGCGATCGACTGTCGTCTCCTGTAGTGGCGATCGCCCTGACACATCCTACCAAAGCTTCTGGTAAAGTTGCTACTACTTTAACCGTTTCCAAGACATCGGCGGCGCGCACGGCCATCAGTCGGGCTTCTTGCCCTAAATGATCGCATTGGGGATTGACCAAAATTAATTGGCGCAAACCCATATTTTTCATGACGCGGGCTACTGAACCCACGTTTAATGGCCCTGCGGGTTCGACTAAGACGATTCGGATGTTGGTTAATGCCGTTGCGACCATTGTTACTGGGAGATAGCTGAATTATAGTTATTGCATAAATCCTTGAATTTATCGGAAAACTGCAGATTTAATGTAGGTTAACGCGGATTAACGCGGATAATTTAAGATAGTGTCTTGTCAAAATTAGCATGGCTAAGCAGCGATCGAAATCTGACTTACCGACTAAGATGTGTCCTGTGTGCGATCGACCTTTTACTTGGCGCAAAAAATGGGCCGACTGCTGGGATGAGGTGAAATACTGTTCGGAACGCTGTCGCCGCCGTCGCAACAGTTCAGAAAATTAAAAATGTTTTGCTCTTTGCCAAACAAAAGCTAAGATTGCAAAAGAAAAATTTTATGGTTAAAAATATGGCATCGCAACAAGTGCAACCAAAGTTAGTTATTCACGGCGGTGCCGGTAGTTCTCTACACAGCAAGGGCGGAATTGAGGCGGTTCGCAAATCGCTTTATGATGTTTTGGAGGCCGTTTATCCGCTGCTCAAAGACGGTGCGAGTGCGGTAGATGCGGTGATACAAGGCTGTCGGTTGTTGGAAGATGACCCGCGATTTAATGCCGGTACCGGTTCTGTGGTGCAGTCGGACGGGCAAATTCGGATGAGTGCTTCGCTGATGGACGGTTTGCTGCAGCGTTTCAGCGGGGCGATTAATGTTTCTCGGGTTCAAAATCCGATCGAACTTGCTAAGTTTTTGCAGGCTTCGGACGATCGGGTATTGTCTGATTTTGGGGCGGCGGAATTGCTGCGAGAACTTCATTTGCCGATTTACGATCCGATGACGGATTTGCGTTTGCACGAGTGGATGCAGGAACGCCAAGGCAATTTTAGCAAGGCAATGGCTGATGTGGTGGCGGAACCTGCTGGTGTTGGTACGATCGGAGTTGTAGCTTTGGATGCCGCGGGGGGTTTGGCTGCTGGAACTTCGACTGGCGGCAAGGGTTTTGAACGGATCGGGCGGGTTAGCGACTCGGCGATGCCGGCGGGAAATTACGCGACTGGTAATGCGGCGGTTAGCTGTACGGGTATCGGCGAGCACATTATGGATGAGTGTTTGGCGGCGCGGATTGTGATTCGGGTAACGGATGGTTTGAGTTTGAAGGCTGCTTTTGAGCGTTCTTTTGCGGAAGCTGACTCGCGCCAGCGGGATTTTGGGGCGATCGGGATTGATGCTAGCGGTGCGATCGCGATCGGCAAAACTAGCGAGGTAATTTTGGGTGCTTTTCACGACGGTACGCAAATGGGCGATACTTTGGAATCCAACCAGGGAACGCTGATTTTTGTTGCTTAAAAAGCTTTCTGGATCGTTAGTTCAGATCCCCGACTTCTCCAAAGAGTCGGGGTGCTCGATCGGTGTTATTTAATATCAAGTCCCGATGAATAATTATCATAAAATTATCATTCGTAGGTTTGGTTGAGCGAAGTGACACCCAACGTCAAATTGAAGATTGTGTTGGGTTTCATTCTTCAACCAAACCTACCTATATCATAAGCGATCGCCCGGATATTATATAAAGATCCGACAACTTTACCCCAAACTCAGGATTCCCGCCACCAAATCTACCACTAACCGTTTAGTTTTTAGCCATTCCATCCCGATGATAATTTCTGGGATCTCATCTCCTACTACCACAGGAACATTAAATTCTTGACCGTCAATTTGTACAGTACCGATATAAATACTAAAATCACCTTCTCCTCGTGCCGTATTCATGGGGTATTGATCATCTACAAGTGGCCAATTAAAATCTAAATCTTGGCTGTTCATCGCCAACCAACCGGTGAATCCAGTATCTAGAAGGGCATCCACAAATATGAGTTCGCCATCATTCCCTACCAAACTTATTTCAAAAAATACTTGATTTCTCTCTTCATCAAACCTTCCTTGAATCATAAAATACTGCCGCAAACTCCGGTTTCATTCAAGCGCCGAACAACCATTAGTTTCTGGGGATAATTTGTTAGCAGTTGTCCAAAAGCGACGAGTTGATCTTTCTCAACAAAATATTCGCCACTATCAGGATCGATAACAACGTACCAATTATAGTGAGTCGCCATGAGTTCGTCACGGACTCGTTCAAAAATCGGGCGACAGCGCTGCCACCGCATTTGGCTTTCAGCTTTTTGTTTTGCTTTCTCTTCGGGAGAAATTGGAGTTTTTTTGTATTTGTCAGAGATCCGGCGGGGTTTCCAGCCGGCAGGTGCTGTTATCATAGTTTTTTTGTATTGGCTCTGAATCTATTTTATCTATTTTAGCAAATATCGCCTGTGACCTTAACAATCTTAACTTCGCAACTGCCAAAGTTTAACTGTACCATTCTCGCTGCCGCTAACCAGATTTTCGCCCAAATGCCCGATCGCCAACGCAGACACAGGGCCCGAATTTCCCTCCAAAGACTGCAGCAACTCGCCGCCAAGATTCCAAAGTCTGACAGTGCCGTCAAAACAACCCACAGCAAAGTATTTCCCGTCGGGGCTAATGGCGGCGGAAGTGATGCGAATTCCTGTTTCCATAGAATGCAATAATTCGCCTGTTTGCAAATTCCACAGGGCGAGATTTTTGTAGCCGTAACTGACAAGAATTTTGCTATCAGGAGTAATTGCTACATAATTTTCGCTGCCAAACGTTCGCCGCACTTCGCCGCTGGGAAGTTCCCACAAAGTGACTGTGGCGCGACAGAAACCGCTGGCTGCATTGAGGCCGCTGGCTACTAACATTTTGCCGTTTGGACTCAGGGCGATCGCACTTATATCATCTCCTTGATAGCCTTCCAAAACTTGCAGCAGTTGGCCGCTGTTGAGGTGCTGAAGCTTGACAGTGCCTCTGGTGGTGCCGATCGCCAAAATTTGCCAGTCGGGGCTCACAGCGACGGATTCGTGGCGGTGTACGTCTGCTAAACGCTTCAGCAGTTCGCCGTTTTGCAGGTTCCAGAGTTTGACTGTGCCCGCGCGCGATCGTGTCAGCAGCGTTTTGCTAGCGGGGCTGAAAGCAACTAACAACACGGCTGTTGAATGTCCGCAAATAGTCCGCAACAGTTCCCCGCTGTGCAAACTCCAAACCTTCACTGTACTGTCGTGGGAACCTGTTGCGAGTAATTGTCCGTCGGGACTGATGGCGGCGGATAGAATGCTGTCTGAATGTTGGAGAGTGGCTTTTAAGGTTGCGCCGGATGAGGTTTTTAGTTGTTTTTTATACCGGGCTATATCCAGCCAGTCGATCGCGTCTCTCCAATTTTTGAGAGCATTTCGGGGCCGATTTGTCAGCGTTTCTATATATCGATACAAAGTTTTAGATAAGTCAACCTCTACACCTTTGATTTGTTTGTTGAGAAGTGCCGCTATTTCGGCCGGGCTGCACCCGCACAGCAAGCCGCACAAATGCCTTTTTTCCACTGGTGTCAGCCCTCTTCTGGTGTGGGGGGCAAATTCTTGTTTGGCGTTTGCTAAGTCGCTGTAAAGCTTTTCGATGTCCCAGTCGCGGCTAGCCCGTGTAAAAGGTTCTTCTGGTCTATCGAGGTTTGAGGGTGTCATTTGTGGCAGTCGCGATCGAGTTCCTAGTCAAATTCCTAACCAAAATCCTAACATTCGCTGTGCGCGATCAAACTGCTTTCACCGCTAATCTATTTTTAACACAGCAAACAACCAAAAGAGTTTCGGGTAAAAAATCTGCGGAAATCCTGACTTCTACAGTTTGCTAAATAATTCTACATTAACCGGAGAAACAAAATGCCTGGTATTGCGATCGCCTTATTTTTTGGCCTCGGTTTGATTTTAAGTCTTGTTGGCTATATTTGGGGATTAGTTCAAGCTTTCGGACAGGAAACTTTTTGGGGAGTGCTTTACTTAATTGTACCCTGTGCTGCCTTAGTTTTTTATATCAAAAATTGGAGCAATCAACAAATTAGAAAAACTTTCTTGATTCAATGTGCTGGCTTGCTAATGTTTATTTTGGGAGGTCTTACTACTTCAGTATTTTATGGCGCAAATTTTACAAACAGCCCGGATTCTGAGCTGAATCAAGAACTAAAAAATAACAATCCATCGCCCTCTTCTTTTCCTGGGGATCTTAACACTTCTCCATCACCAAGTCAAAAATCACCTCCGAGTTCTGGGCTATCTCCTCAAAGTTCTCTAGCACCCGATAGCAAAGATGAGTTCAAACAATCGATGAAACTCGGCTATGTCTACTACGCGCAGCGAGACTATCCAACGGCTTTAATCCATTTTAACAAAGCTTTGGAGGCGCGATCGGGCGATGGTTATGCTCTCAAGGCTGTTGAAAATACCAAAAGCGCGTTAGCGAAGCCCTCGAAGAGGATCGTCCAAGCAAAGGCTAAATAACCCACATACACATTCACTTGAAATTGATTAAACATAAAATCATGAAACAGACATCAGATAAACTAAAATTCGTAGAAATGTTCGCATTTTGGATACAGCTATTTGTTGGGGGGAGTTTTTTATTGGTCGGTTTGTTTGGGGGTTTGTCTTCTGGCAGTTTTTTCGTTTATTTATTTGCTGTAGTTGGTTTGCTGTTGATGATATTCGTAGAGATTGAGACAATTACATTTGACAAAAATCTCGGTCATCTGACTATCAAGCGGCATAAACCACTCATTGCCAAGACGAAACTTATCAAACACCTACTTCAAGATATTTCAGGTGTGGAAATACAGGAAATGTCAAGTAGCGAGAGCAATACCTATCGTATCTGTCTTGTGTTGCACTCAGGTAAGCAACGTGTTCCTCTAACTTCTTCCTTCAGCACTGGTTTAGGAAGCAAGCACAAAAAAGCCGAAGTCATTGCGACATTTTTGGATATCCGAAATTACGGTCTTGATGGCTTTCCCACAGACAACTCTAACGAACTTAAATGGGAGACTATAGCAGAGGAAATTACCCACTGGGAAACTGCAATCAAAAGTGATTCTAATGATGCTGATGCTCACCTGAGATTGGGATTAGCTTTGATGCTTCAAGACAAAACAAAAAATAAAGAACAAGCAATGGGCTATCTAAAACAGGCCGAGACTTTATTCAAAGCTCAAGGCTGTGACGAAGAAGCTATGCAGGCTGCTCAACTTTACGGCGCGGTTTATTGGGGAATGCTGGGAAAGTGAAGTTCAGATGCAGTCTTGGATACACTCCGACTGAAGAAACCGGGTTTTTTGCAAAAAGATGCGTTGTAATCTGCCGATTCGGTAAAAAGTCCGGTTTCTCGGTTTTATCTAAGTCCTAATTATCCAACATCTCAACTTTACAGCCAAGTTTGAATAAACTCTTGTGGGGAGTAGGGGTTTGGCATCTTGGCCGCCCTCAACATACAATAATTATGACTTTTCTGAATTTAATTAATGAATTATATGAATTGACCTGAACAAAAAACTGTTTGATAATTGTAGTTAAGACCTTTTCTGTAAAAATAATAGGAAAACTAAAGTTCTAAGTCAAAATTCTATAAAACTTGTAGTTGGACGCTTCGGGAAATAGAGGAGTATGGCAGATGTTTAATTTATTAAATCTTAGTTTCTAAATAACCTTGTTTAAAAAATCCCAATATCGACTTATGAAAGTTATCAAGCAAACACCAACTCAACTCACAATTCAAACTTGTAGATTCTGGGATGGTTTGTTATTAATTTCTCCTTTTATCGTAATTGGCTTAGGGCAGATTGTTTTCGGGTCAAATTGGATAGGTGGAGGTATATTTTTGTTGTTTTCGCTGTGTTTGTTGGACGGCGTAATAGATGAGATCTATATTTTTGATAAAAGTTGTGACAAAATGACCGTTAAACGACGGGGTTTGTGGCTGAATCGCGTTACACAAGGCTCAACTCGCAATATTTGTGCGGTGGAATTAAACGCAATAGCAGATAGCGAGGGGAATTTCAGCTACTATGTTGATTTGTTGATGTTGGGGGGCGATCGCGTTTGTTTGGGAAGTAATGCGATCGCCAAAGAACAGCAAAAAACTGTTGACTTGATTTGCGAGTATCTGAATTTAGCACCGCACAAGTCAGCGATCGGGATTAAAAATGAGAAAATTGTGTTATTTTGATGCGCACAGTCTCATATTTCTTTGCTAAAGCTGTTGATGGTAGCTAAAGCTCTAATTGCTGAGATTTATCAACGTTTTTATGCGTTTATTTAAGATTATTCGCCACCCCACAGCTTATCTCAAACCAAGGCGCAAGTAAACTCGTGACATTAGTTGTAGGGGAGAAATTTTTAAGCTAATCTATGAATAATACAAAATCCGACTTAAATACCCCCTTGATTCTTTAGTGCTTCTGGCCTAGAAGGAAAGGAAAGTTTGGGATGCGTTTCAACCGCCCGCTAAGAGAGGAGTTGTTGGCGCGGATTGGGTTGAATCGCCGTTACGCATC
Organism: Microcoleus sp. S1D4; assembly: GCF_036700765.1. Classification (NCBI taxonomy): domain Bacteria; kingdom Bacillati; phylum Cyanobacteriota; class Cyanophyceae; order Oscillatoriales; family Microcoleaceae; genus Microcoleus; species Microcoleus sp. S1D4. Next base: position 100,825 of record NZ_JAUBPP010000009.1, on the reverse strand, counting down.
AATTTTTGGGCGAGTCTGCGAGTAAGCTGTTGCTCATATAGATTTTGTAGGGGGATTGAGGGGGAGAAGGGGAGAAGGGGAGAAAGGGAGAGGGCGATCGCACTAAGGAATTAAAATTTAATAATATCAAATCCTCTCTTCATCGCAATAGTAAATTCACTATTGACTGTTGACAGTTAACATCATTCCGATGTAACCGGAAACGATATAAATTAAGCGATTGGCGCGTTACTTTCGCTCTGCCTGGTAATGCAGATTGGGGAGGATATGCCTCTCTTTAACCCTGAGCTTCTGGAGAGATAGAAGTGTGGCAGATGTTTAATTTATTAAATTTTCGTTCCTTTAAGCTGTTGTTAGTTTGTGGGTGTGTCCTTCGCTCGAAAGGTTATATATATTATTAGCTTTTGTGCGATCGGGGGAAAACAAAAGCTAATAAATATTTCGTTAACATTCAATCAAGAACATCTTAGACTTTAGCCCACTGACATTCCCCGCGACAAATCAATCAAGAGTGTCAGTTCGATGGTGAAAAGCTAGAAATCATCCCAACCTTCAAGGCTAGAAGACATCACGTAACTGGTGACACTGGACTCAAAGAAGTTGGCTTTTGTGTTTGCCTCTTTCTTTGTATCCGAAAATCGCTCCAAATGAGCGTAGGGGCTTTTCTTGTATTTCATATCAGGAAAAAGCGGTTCTAAGCCGATCGCCTTGAGTCGCTGATTCGCAAGGTACTTTGTATATTGCTCTGTGCTGCTGGTTGTGATACCTAGAATGCTATCTCCAACAATGTGCTCGGCCCACTGAGACTCGTGTTCCACCGCAGTCGCAAACATTTCGTAGATTTGCTCCTGACTGTGCGGAAAGATTTCCATCGCTTCTGGAAGTAATTTCTGATACAGCCGCACATGGGAAAGTTCATCTCGGTTGATCATTCTAAAGATATCGGCACTTCCAGCCATCAGCATCCGTGAGGACAGATTGTAGAAAAAGTTGAATCCATTGTAGAAGTACAACCCTTCTAGCAGATAATCTGCCATCAGCGAGACAAAATAGTTTTCTGGGGTTGGATCGTCAACATACTTTTGATACAGTCCGGCGATGAATTGACAGCGCTGTTTCAACACTCGATCGCTGCGCCAAAACTCATAAACTTGGGAACGGCGATCGCTAGGAACAATGGTTTCAATGATGTACTGATAGGACTGATTGTGCATTGCCTCCTGAGAAATTTGTTCCGCCATGCACAAGGAGATTTCGGGTGCGGTAACACTATTTTTGATGTGCGGCACATTGCAGGTTTGTACCGAATCGAGAAATGTCAGATAGCTGAGGATGCCATCAAAAGCTCGCCGTTCCCCAGTCGTGAGATTAGCATAATCAGTCACATCCTGAGTCACATCAATTTTTTCAGGAATCCAAAAGTTTTCCCGCATTTGTCGGTACAGCCCAACTGCCCAGCCGTAGCGAACATCGTTCAACTGCATTAAGTTGGTTGTTTCGCCAAACCAAATTTTGCGATTTCCTGTTGCATCATTCCCCAGGGGATTGAACACGGGGTTAATTGGCATTCGATTTGATGCAGTCGCTGGAATGGGTGTAGCTAGACTTAAAACCATTGTGAGTTCATCCGATATAGTTAATACAACAATTGAGGGCAGTTCATGAACACAGTTTATCAACCGTGAAATAATCAGTTAATTCGCGCAAGCAACACAGCCATCGTTAGATTCTTTGAAACTATCTTTCTGTACGGTGCGAATGTAGTAGATTGCTTTGCAGCCAGAGTGCCAAGCTAACACCAAGATGTCAAAGATATCTTTTGCCTTGAGAGAGCGATCTGGTTCATCAGGAAAATACACACCTGCATTTAGATTGAACAATAATTCCATTGAAATTCCTGTATCAATCCACTGCTGCATCGTGGCGATCGCGTGGATTACCACCCGTTGATTCAGCGTCTTGTTTTCACTGTAAAACCAGAAATGATCCCGAATGTAAGGTGGCGCAACCGGAACCGTCCCTTTGGCCCATTTTTCATAGAAGAACCTGCTATAAACGGGCAACACACTGGCAGTACAACCTTGGACTAAGGATGAAGAGGTATTGGGTGCGATCGCCGTGATATGGGAATTGCGAATGCCATGCTGTTGAATCGCCTGACTCAAGGTTTGCCAACGTTCCGGCTGACGGGCGTTTTCCAAAAACCACTTCACGGGCTTTGCTCCTACCAAATGACCTTTACTCCATTCACTGCCGGGAAAAGCAGGATAGGCTCCTCGCTCTTTTGCCAGATTCATTGATGCGGCGGTGCAATAGTAACCGATGTCTTCAAACAGATTGCTAATCTCTTGCAGGTGATTGTAAGTTAGATGGCGCTTGGCCAACCAATCGGCTAACCCCATGCAGCCCACTCCGATCGTGCGATATTTGTTGTTATGTGTGGTGCTGGCGGCAAAGGGCGGTGTGGTTAGATCGATCGTGTTATCCAAAATCCGCACGGCTGTCTGACAAATCTGTTCGATCGATCGCGCATCATCTTCTAAATTTGCCAGATTAAGGCTGACCAAGTTACAGGTATGGGCTTCTTCCCCTGGCTTCACATTCGACCAAGATTCCTGACAGAGATTTCCACCTGGAATATAGCCTTGATGCTGATTAGGATTTGCCAGATTGACCGTATCCTTAAACCAAAGATAGGGCATTCCAGTTTCTAACTGAGTTCGCATCACGTCTTTGAACAACAGACGAGCATTCACCTTTTTGTATAGCGTAATTTCTCGATCCAAGCTGGCTTCGATTTGAGCGTAGGCAGCTTCAAAAGATTCTCCCCACAGTTCAGCCAGTTCGATGCCCAGCTTTGTTCGCACCTCATAGGGGTCAATCAGCGTCCACTCCGCATCGGCTTCCACTCGTCGCATGAACTCATCACTAACCACCAACTGCGGAAACACATCATAGGCTTTCCGCCGCTGATCCCCATTCTCGGTTTGCATCTCCAAAAATTCGGGCAAATCCAAATGCCAGGTATCTAAACTGACGGTGATCGCCCCGGCTCTCCGTCCGCCCTGATTGACGGCGATTGCGGTATCGTTGAGCAGCTTCACCCAGGGAATCACCCCGCCCGAAGCATTGGCTTTCCCCATCACCCAACTGCCCGTTGCGCGAATCCGAGACAAATTCACGCCGACACCGCCACCGTTTTTAGAGATCCTAGCGGCATCATGAATCCCAGAAAAAATGCTTTCGAGATTGTCATCTAATGCGGTGATAAAGCAACTGGCGAGAGAACCGTCAGGAATTCGCAGGTTTGCCAGAATCGGCGTTGCCAAAGAAATCTGCCGGCGTGCCAACATTTCATAGAACTGCTTGGCCCACTGGAGCCGCTGTTCTGGTGCTTCCGCCCAGGCCAACAACAGCGCACAGGTCAAAAGGGATTCTTGGGGCAATTCATTCGGCAATAGATACCGTTTGGTCAGCAACACGGCTCCAGCGTAATCGTAGTCAGCATCCCAATCCGGCTCGATCCACTCATTGGCAATTTCTAACTCTGCGGGAGTGTAGGTCAAGATGCGACGATCGTACTGCCCTTCGAGGACTTTAGCTTGCACAGTCCGGGCATAGTCACCATATTGATAGCCCCGACTCACCTGAATGTCTTTCCACAAACTCCAAATGTGCAGCCTCCCTGCGGCATAGCGCCAATCGGGTTCTTCAGGACTGCACAACTCCAACGCACAGCGGATCAGATTGTCTTGAATTTCTCTGGTTGTAATGCCGGGACGCAGCTTAGTGGTCAGGCTGGCTTCTAGGGCGATCGGGTTTGCCGATAGTTCTCGACAAGCCCAGTTGACGACTGCGCGAATTTTTGTAATATCGAGTTCCGTCGTAGAACCATCTCGGCGAATCACCTGAATATTGCTTGTAGAAAACTCGGCAACAGATGTAACTTGCATGGCAATTAATAACGATTAAGGCGCAGTGGATAGGAAGGCAAACGAATCCAGGAATGGATTATAAAGTGCCACCCCTTGAGACATAAAAAATGGGCAATTGAAAAGTCGTAATGACTAGGTTAAAAGCAATGCTTCAACCAGAACCGATCGACTTTCAAAGCAAATATTTTCAAAAACCCGATCGGGGAAAATCCGCCCCAGGATGATGCCTAGTTCGATCGGTGATTTGCGCTCAGTATAGATCAATTATTGTCACTTCGCACATTAATTTACGCTATTGCTAGCGTTGAGATCGGGACTAGACGCTACATATTGCTATATGACTAGGTTTGTAGGATTAGAGGCAGCATTTCCTCGCTCTACAATCAATCTGGCAGCGATTAAACAAAGCAGTTCGATCGCGTTCAATTGTGCTATAATCCGCGACTATTCGGTTTTGGTGAAAAGCAGCCATCAGACGGAAAGAGGAAAGAGCAATGCAAATCTGCCGCTGTCCCGCAACTGTCAGGAGAAGTGCTATAGCGGTTCTCAAGCGTGGTGAGATATGCCCTATGTCCTATGTCCTATGCCCTATGTCGGATAGTACCTCCTATGAGAACACAGAAAGGCTACATACAACACGATTACGCTGGTTTCAGTTTTCGTGGCTTGATTAGTTGACTTTTGCGCCCCACCGACAGAGATTAACTACAAAACTAGCCGGTGCGATCGGCGCAGTCAACAGAAGAATGTGCGTACATAATAATGTTATTTTTCCGGTTCTTTGAGTTTCCAACCTGGTTTGACAACTTGCCGCGATCGGGCAATTACTAAACAGTCATTCGGCACTTCTTCAGTTACGACAGAACCTGCTGCTACTGTAACATTTTCTCCCAAAGTTATCGGTGCAACCAGCACGCTGTTGGAACCGATTTTAGTTCCCGATCCTATTTGAGTTTTGTGCTTATTCTTTCCGTCGTAATTGGCGGTAATTGTCCCAGCACCGATGTTGACTTTTTCTCCCAAACTCGCGTCGCCTAAATAAGACAAGTGAGCGATATTAGTTCGATCGCCAATTTGAGCATTTTTCAATTCTACAAAATTGCCGACGCGACAGTTTGCGCCTATTTGGGCGTGTCCCCGCAAGTGCGCGTAGGGGCCGATTCGCGAATTTTCGGCGACAATGCTGTCAGAAATTACCGAATAAAGCACAGTCACATTTTCGCCAATTTGACTGTTTTCAATCAAAGATCCGGGCCCGATGCGACTCCTGGAGGCGATCGAAGTTTTTCCCCGCAAATGAGTTTGCGGTTCAATTACCACATCCGCTTGCAACTCTACGGTATCATCGATCGTAATGCTGTGGGGATCGATAAGTGTCACTCCCGCCCTCAGCCACTTATCCTTGATCCGCGTTTGCAAAATATCGGAAGTTGTGGCTAAATGTTTGCGATCGTTAATGCCCAATATTTCTTGATAATCTTCGACATCCACCGCCATCACCGGAGAAAGGCTACTTACCGTATCAGTTAGGTAATATTCTTTTTGGTCGTTATCTGCCTTCAAATCTGGCAAAATTTTCTCTAAATCCGGCCAGTGAAAGCAGTAAACACCTGCATTAATTCGGTGGTTTTGCTTTTGAGCTTGGGTGCAATCTCGGTCTTCTATAATTTGCTGAACTAAGTTTTGACTGTCGGTAAATACTCGCCCATATCCTTGAGGATCGGGCAAATTAGCTGTCAATATAGTAGCCGAGTTTTGGTGCTGTTTGTGAACGGCCATCAATTGTTTGATAGTTTCTGCCCTCAGCAAAGGTACATCGCCATTTAAGACCAGCAAATCTCCTTGAAATCCCTCTAAGTGAGGCAGCAATTGTTGGATGGCGTGACCGGTTCCCAATTGTTCGGTTTGTTCGACAAATTCTAGGGGAGGAGATTGAGGATTGTCCGCTATTTCTTTACCTTCAATCAGAGATTCTTTAACGAGTTCGCTGCGATAACCGACTATGACAAGTCGCCGGGAAATTTCAATTTCTTGACAACTTTGAAGGACTCGCTCAACGAGGGTTCGCCCGCCCAATTCGTGGAGAACTTTGGGCAAGTCAGATTTCATGCGCGTGCCGCGTCCAGCCGCTAAAATTGCTATTGCTATCATTGTGCGATCGAGTTTTTTGCTATAAAAACTTGAATATTGACTAACTGATGATATCACTCACAGTCCGTCGATGCCACTGCGATCGCACAATTTTTTAATCTTAAATCTCCAATCTTCAATCCGGGCGTGCCCTGTCTTTTTCCCGCCGGATGTCGGTTTGAGGCGCGAGGCTTGCGGTTTGACTCGATCGCCCTGGGGTAGATAGAGCTCCGGGCACGGTATCAAATTTCCGACGACTGAAGTCCTTACTACAAAACGGACTCAGGTTTTTCGTGAGGAGTGCAGTTTTTCCCGAAGGGATGCCGCGGGGGCGATCGAGAGCGATCGTTTATATCTGCGATCTGCGATTTGCCGCGATAGATTATACTATTTGTTGGATTTCACTTATGTCAATTTAATGTCAAGTTGCAAATATCTCGATCCCCCTAAATCCCCCTTAAGAAGGGGAGTAGGGGTTGACTTTGATCGGAATCTTGTCCCCCCCCTTATTAAGGGGGAGTAGGGGGCAAGCTAAGGGGGGATCGGATTCGGGAGCAGCCTCATAAAAAATTGGTGTTATGGTGTTTTAAACTCAAAAAAACTATTAGTTGCTCCTTCTTCCTCCTTCCTTCTTCCTTCTTCCTTCTTCGGACTTCCATCCGTTACATAATCCGTTGCCGAACTTTCTGCATTATCAGGTGTCCAGCTATGACAGAGCTTAATTTTCAGGAACTTGCCAAGGAGGGAGATCCGCAGGCGATCGCATCTTGGCTAAACAGCCAGTTACAATCTGAAGGGATCGCAGCCTCCGCGCACCTCGACGACGACTGTTTGGATATAATTCTTGAAGCCGAGCAAGTACCGCTCGAACATATATTAGTTGATTTTGTCCGCAGCCAACTGACAGATTTGCAGCCGGATTCGATTAGCAAAGTGAAGGTTGAGGGGCGAGAAATCGGTCAGATTGTGCCTGCTTGGATTCAGGAGTTTAGTTTAGAAAACAGCACTTTGGAACAACAGAGCTTTGTAGAAGAATCTGTGCCAGATGCTGCTGTTGCGAAGGTGGAAGATCGCACAGAAGAGACACAGAGTGATATTGAGGAGGAGCAATCGGCGGAATTAGCGGTATTTGAGAAGCGGTTGCGATCGACTTTTATTGTCGTCGCGCTGGTTACTGGTATGTTGGCGATCGCGGTAGTAGCATTTGTCGGTAAAATTTTGAACGAGCAGCCAGCAACTGCGGGGAATAAACCCGATGAAATAGCGAATTTACCAACTGTACCGGATACTTTTCGAGACGCAGTTAACAGCGCAGTTAAAGCAGCAGAATTAGGGCGAGTCGCAAAAACCAAGGAAGATTGGACGATAGTTGGCGATCGCTGGCAAGAAGCAGTATCGTTGATGAGAAGAGTACCGGTGTCTAGCTCCAACCATCAACTAGCTCAGACAAAAGTAATCGAGTATCAGAAATACCTGCTTTACGCTCAAGAAGCCGCAGTAAATCCACCCCAGCCAGAGCCAACTCCCGCACCAGCCAAAAAAGCCGAACCGGATAAAAAAACTCCTAAGAAATCTAATTCCCCAAAAGCAACTTCCGAGAAAGAAACTCCTAAAAAATCTAATTCCAAAAAAGCAACTTCGGAAAAAGAAACTCCCAAAAAATCTAATTCAGAACAGCCAGAACCGGAGCCAGAAACTCCTAAGAAATCTAATTAAAAAAGCCGAATCCGAGAAGCGGTAAGTGCGCCGCATTCCGCCCTAATTAGGAAGATTTTTTGTCCACAAATGTAGATATAAAACACCGATTTAAACACTTATGAATGACAACGATTTAATTGTTTCTTCTGAATGGTTGGCCGCCAATACCGAAAATCCGCAAGTTGTAATTATTGACTGTAGGTTTTCCCTCGCCGATGTCGAATTGGGACAAAAACAATATCAAGAAAGTCACATTCCCGGAGCTTTTTATTTAGATTTAAATCGAGATCTCGCGAGTGCAGTTGGTAAACATGGCGGCAGACATCCGCTGCCAAATATTGAAGAATTAGCGGCAAAATTGAGTGCGGCTGGCATTAATTTAGGAGAAACTTTAGTTGTGGCTTATGACGATTCGCGGCTGGCTTTTGCGGCTCGTTTGTGGTGGCTGCTGCGATACATGGGACACAGCAAAGTTGCTTTGTTAGATGGCGGTTTTGGCGCTTGGAAGGCGGCGGGATATCCGGTAACAAATATTTTGCCGGAATCTCGGGAGGGTAAATTTGTACCGGAATTGCAGCGGGATGCGATCGTTGACATTCAGGCGGTAAAAGAGCGAAAAGACTTGCCGGACAGGGTTTTGGTTGATTCGCGAGAGAGCGAGAGATACGCGGGCTTGCGGGAGCCGATCGACCCGATTGCAGGTCACATTCCGGGTGCTGTCAACTACCCTTGGCAAGGGGTGACGGATGAAACTGGAAAAGTGCGATCGACCTCGGAACAAAAACAGCGGTGGACGGAATTAGGAAAAGCGGAAGAAATCATTGTTTATTGCGGTTCTGGGGTGACAGCTTGCGTTAATTTACTGTCTTTAGAAATCGCCGGAATTCCCGATGCAAAACTTTATGTCGGTAGCTGGAGTGATTGGTGTTCCTATCAATTGTAGGGTACTTACCAAAGCATTAATTATTCGTTACCAGGCTCTGCCTGGTAATGCAGATCCAGAGGCTCTGCCTCGATGAAAGCCAAGCGAGGCAGAGCCTCTGGACATCGGTTCCCAGGCAGAGCCTGGGAACCAGTTACAAAGCGGACTAAAGTCCTTACTACAAACCGATATTAAGATAATGCCCTAAAAATCGAAGTAAATATAAGGCAAACCGCCTTCGGGAGCTAACAGCCAAACTGCGTAGAAACAAAGCGGCACTAATACCAATTTCATCGGCCAATTTAACTCAATTTTCAAAATGCGATTGAAGCCATAATTAAGCAGCATTGCTGCAGCCACAGCCGCCAATATCCAAGCCAACTGCACTCTGTCCAAACCCAAAGCTTCCACATAAACTTTATTAGCAAACTGTACGTCAGCAGGGTGTCCCCACAAATGGGAAATCGCCCATCCAGAATCTTTTAAATCGGGAAGGCGGAAGAATATCCAACTACTAAAAACCATCGCCTGAGTCAGCAGCCAAGCGATCGCCATCCCGATCGGATTTTCCCACAAAAACTCGATTCGCAACCGCTTAAAAGTCACATCTGTTAATCGGTGCAGCGCCAAAGCCAAACCGTGCAAAGCCCCCCACACAATAAATCCCCAAGCCGCCCCGTGCCAAACTCCCGCAATTAACATGACGGTGAACAAATTGAGACAAGTGCGCCACAAACCGACGCGGGAACCACCCAACGGAAAATATAAATAATTTCGCAGCCAATCGCCCAAAGTCATGTGCCAGCGCCGCCAAAAATCACCGATGCTGGTAGTAAAATAAGGGAAGTCAAAATTTGGTGGCAAATACCAACCAAGCAGCAAAGCAGTACCGCGCGCCATGTCAACATAGCCGCTAAAATCGAGATAAAGTTGCAGCCCATAAGCAAAAATTGCCAGCCACAAATCCTCGCTTCCCGCCCGTTGTAAGTTAGTAAAGCTTAAATCGACATAAATTCCCAAGTTGTCAGCAAAAAGACCTTTTTTAACTGCACCGAAGGCGATCGTCCAAAGTGCTTCAGAAATGCGATCTGGCGTCGGAAAACTCTGGGATTTTAGTTGATAGATCAAGTTGTGATAGCGAGTAATCGGCCCAGAAATCAGTTTCGCAAAAAACAACTTGTAAGCAGCAAAGTGCAGCAGCGAAGTAGCCGCCGGTGCGCCTCGGTACACGTCAATCAAATAAGAAATGCACTCAAAGCAAAAGAAACTCAATCCCAAGGGTGCGATGACGTGAGTTTTTACCCAGTTAGCGCTGTCGAGAGCAACTGGCCAATTCAACAAAGTGCCGATCGAACTCAATACAAAAGGCACATACTTAAAACCCAGCAACAGCAACACATTCAGCGCAATTCCGATCCACAGCAACCACAAACGGCGGCGGTTCCAAGAAGCATTAGCAATCCGCCAATCTAGAGGTTCTCCAATCGCCATCGCCAAGCAGTAATTAAACACAATACTGACTAACAACAGAGGAATGTACCAAATTTGCAGCGAAGCGTAAAAAATCAGACTACCTACCAGCATGATAAACAGCCGCCACCACTGCAGCGGAACTGACCAGTAAGCAGCTAACAAAACTAACAAAAATAGGACATATTGAAGGGAAATGAAAGTCATGCGATTTTAGATTTTGGCTTGGCGATTTTAGATTGAAGATTTTAGAAGAGCTTATTTTGGTAAGGGTTTGGATCTTAGCTTTGGATCTTAGCTAAGGTTGCATTATTTTGCGATCGAACCTTTGCTAAAAACGATATCGATCGTGCATTTTAGCCGATCGCGCTAACACAAACAAAAACACAGCCTAAGTCCGTACTGTACAGTCGGCAACTTAGAACTGATACATTTTACAGTACAAGTGTTAAATGCTGTTACAAATTAAATAAACTTTCTTTTTGTCAACCTATAGCCTTTCTCAAAAAAGTGAGGTATGCCCTATGCCCGGTTTGCCCTATGCCCGGTTTGGCCTATCCCAGATAGTACCTCCTATGAGATCGCAGAAAGGCTATATCTGCGTCAATCTACCTTAAATCTGCGGTTTCCCGATCGAAGATTGATGCAACCAGTCTAAAAACTAACCGACGATCCCAAACATTCAGCACCGCTGGCAGCCCCGATCGCGATACAATGAATTTCTGCCAGCAAGTCCTTGGGAAAATGAAAGACACTCTTCATTCTCCACCACCAAAATTTTTGCTGCAGAATCCCGCACAGGCGATCGAGAATTTGCTAGAAAAAGCGGTGTTTTCACCCCCTTAGCAGCAGACATTTCCAAAGGTTTTTCTAAATCTCCATCATACACAACCGGCAAATTGACCAAAAAAGTCGATCCCGCTCCGGGCGAACTTTCAATTTCAATACTTCCCCCCAGAAATTCAGTCATTTTCTTACACAAAGATAATCCCAATCCCGTGCCTTTCACGCCCTTCTGCAAGTGATTTTCGATTTGGACAAATTCTTCAAAAATCCGCGTTTGGTCTGCTGGCGGAATACCAACGCCCGTATCTGCCACGGAAAAAGTAACAGTTCCCTCCTCTTCCATTTCCGCAGCAACTCGCACTTCGCCGGCTTCAGTAAACTTAAGAGCATTTGAAATCAGATTTCGCAAAATCTGAGAAAGTTTTCCCTCGTCCGTTGTGAGGGTTGGAAGTTCCCGAGGCGCTTCAAAAATCAGAGTAACGGCAGAGTTTTGGGGTAGCAGGGGGCGCATCATTCCCCGCAGCACGCTGAACAAATCTTCGACTTCAAAATCAGCAACGCGAACAGTGACTTTTCCAGCTTCTACTTTGGCTAAATCTAACGAGTCGTTAACAAGTTCTGCCAGAGAAAGGGCAGATTTGTGAATAGAATTTACTTGCTTTTCTTGTTCTGGTGAAAGTTCTCCGTCGAGGCGCTCTAACAAAATCTCGGAAAGACTTAAAATTGCCGTTAGGGGAGTGCGAAACTCGTGGCTCATATTGGAGAGAAAGCTGGTTTTTAGTTCGCTGGCGCGCTGGAGAAATTCTGCTTTTTCGTTCAATTCGGCGTAAAGTGCCACAACTCCGCGATTGGTATCTTTTAGTTGTTGATTTAACTGTACGAGTTCTTCTTGACGCTGGCGGAGTTCGTCTAAAGTACGCAGCAATTCTTGATTTTGTTGCTGAATTTCGGCGTAGGGATCTTCGGGAATTTGGCGCGCTAGTTTGTCAACTAATTGATTTAGTTCGATCGCGCTTAGAGCAGGCATTTGTTTAGAAAACTGCTTAATTAACTGTACAGCAGTTCCGCGATCGGGCGAAGAATCGATTTGCACGTCATCCATCAACCGTTTCGCCGCCGCCAAACCGAGTCCCGCACCGGTTTGCGATCGAAAATCGGGGCTCAAAACCGCCGATAAATCAGCAATTCCCGGCCCGCTGTCAGAAATCCGAGTCCGAAAAAATTGGCGCGATTCCCCTTCCACAATAAATTCTACTTTACCGCCGCCTGCATATTTAAAAGCATTGCGGGCAATTTCGGAAACTGCTGTAGCGATGCGAGTTTGTGCTTGGGAATCGAATCCTAGCCCCTTAGCAATTTGGCGCGCTCTTTGGCGTACTTGTACGATATCTTGCTCAAAGCGGACTTCCGTCGTCAGGATTGGGTAACTAATGCCATTTTCGATTTTCGACTTTCGATTTTCGATTGTGGAATCACTGATGACTATCATGTTTGAGTTCTCGCCTACAGTTTCATTTTTTTTTGAAAGTGGTATGTATTAAGCTGGTTGTCTTACCTTAGCCACGACAACTGTCATATCATCGCGAGTCCGTTTGAAGTCCCGGTAGAGCACCGCCGCGATTAAAGCCGGATGTCTCGCGGCCAAACCCGGATAGCGGTTGAAATCCCACTGCGTCGCCAAACCGTCGGAGTGCATGACTAGCAAGGAATGCGGCGACCAAGGATAGACAAATTCTGCTACTTTGAGCATCCGATGTCCAACAGTACCGTTGTAAGAAACCATGCTGCGGCTGCGGTTATCTGTCACGACTACACCAGAGATATTGCCAATTCCGGCAAAACAGACTGTTTGTTGGGTACGATCGATCAGGGCGATCGCAGCAGCCGCTCCTCTGGTATTTTTTAAAGCAGCGTGCGCCTTCTCTAAAATAGCTTTCGGCCCGAGTTTAGCACTTTCCCCAAATACCCGGACAGCTTCTTGCGAAGCTTCCTCCGCCAAAACCCCGTAGCCGAGCCCGTCAGCAACTAAAATTAGATTTTTGTCCCGATCGTTTTCTGTCGCCCAGGAATCCCCGCAAATTTGCTCTCCTGCTTTCGGCAAGCTGACGACCCCAAATTCCAAGTAATTGCTGTTTTGGGAAGTTTCCAGGCGATTCTGAGTCGGTTCCAAGCGCATTAATAAAGCTGTCCCCAGTTTCGGTACAGAATGAATATCAAAAAAACTAGAAAGGCGTTTAATCGCGCCGAGTCCGGTTCCCAGAGTTCCCGCAGTCGAAAAACCGTCTCGCAGACACTGGCCGACATTTGCCATTCCCGGCCCCCGGTCTAACGATACTATTTCAATGCTATATCCTGCGTCTGTTTTTACAGTTTGCAGCAAAATCTCTCCTTCGCTGGCGTGTTTTACCGCGTTTTTTGCAGCTTCGGCGGTGACAATTGCTACTTTACCGCGATCGGTCTCATCAAATCCGACTTCGGCCGCGAGGGCGACTGCAATTCGCCGCGCTTCTCCGACTTGACTTTCTTCTGTTACTGGCAGGGCTAAGGCATTTATCATTATTTTGTAGTTTTAATCTTAAGCTAGTCAGTAGCCATTAGTCATTAGTCATCTTGCCCGCTCGCGAAGTAGAAGGGTAGTCATCACTCATCATCTCAGAAACCGGGTTTATTGGAATATTTTTCGTCACCAAACGCCAAAATCGAAGAAACCCGGTTTCTC
>NZ_JAUBPP010000009.1:0-87065 GCF_036700765.1 Microcoleus sp. S1D4 | reverse complement strand
ATCATCTCAGAAACCGGGTTTATTGGAATATTTTTCGTCACCAAACGCCAAAATCGAAGAAACCCGGTTTCTCGCCCAATTGCGCCCAATCTTCGCACCCCCCATCTACCCTTTCACCGCCAGCGGACGATCGCAATTTTAGTCCCCTTACCCACTTTAGAAACAATCTCAAACTCGTGCATCAACCGCTTAGAACCGCTAAGCCCCAAACCCAAACCGCGATTGGAAGTATAACCGTCAGTCATAGCCAATTCAATGTCTGGAATTCCCGGGCCTTTGTCTTCAAAAATCAGCCGCAGCCCTGTGCGCTTACCTGATTGGAGCATTTCTAAAGTTACCGTTCCCCCTTTGCCGTAGTCTACAGTATTGCGGGCGAGTTCGCTAGCTGCAGTAACAATTTTTGTTTGGTCTACCAAGCCGAATCCCATTGCTACAGCCAAAGTTCGCACTTGCTGTCGGACGTTGACTATATCGGAGGACGATCGAATTTCTAATGTCTCACGTTTTGACATGGCGGCTGCTGTACCAAAATAGAATTTCTCCACAAAACATAAGACCTACCCCGATCGACCAAGTTTCCCACAATCAATCTTGAATTAGTCAACAAGCTATCTACAAACCAGAGTTATTTACCTATTCCCCCTAAACTCGGCACAATCAATCAACCGATCGCAATCCTGAATCCGTAGGAAAACCCAAGGACTTATGCAACAAATTCATCCCTTTTTCAACACTTAAAGCTGTGCGAATTCCTGTCAAAGAAAGCCCCAATTCAACCAGCGTAATTGCCACCGCGGGCTGCATCCCAACCACAACTGTTTCTGCATCCAATATACGCGACATAGTAGCGATATTGTTGAGAATTCTGCCGATAAAAGAATCTACAATTTCCAGAGAAGAAATTTCTATCAAAACACCTTTTGCTCCGGTTTTGACTATCCGGTTCGTCAAGTCGTCTTGCAGCATCATTGCCAAGCGATCGTGCATATCTACTTGAATTGTGACTAACAAAAATTCTCCCATTTGCAGGATCGGAATCCGTTCCATCATCATAAATTCACCTTGCTTTGAGCTTTGAATTGAATAAAACTTGAGACTGGAGACAATATAGCGGTTCTCAATTGGTGTGAAATAGGCGGCGGGCGAGCTTTTTTCCGATTATCCGTTCCCCATTACCAATTAACCAAGCGCACCGCCGACGTTACACCAGACTATAATATTTGTTATTTTTCCTCTTTCAGATTTCTTATAATTAAACCTTGGCGCTGCAAGGCGACTTTAAAAGCATCTGCTAAAGTTGCTTTTGTCAAAATATCTTGCAAGTCAACTCCCAAATGAACAATGGTTTGAGCTATTTGCGGGCGAATGCCGCTGATGATGCACTCAGTACCCATGAGACGAGCCGCCGCGACGGTTTTTAATAAATGTTGAGCGACTAAAGTGTCAACAGTCGGCACGCCTGTAATGTCTAAAATTGCAAATTCTGAGCCAGTTTCCATGATTTCCTGCAACAGAGTTTCCATGACTATTTGAGTGCGGGCGCTGTCGAGAGTCCCGATCATGGGTAAAGCAAGAATTCCTTCCCAAAGTTTGACTACTGGTGTTGACAATTCGAGCATTTCTTGCTGCTGGCGTTCGATTACTTCTTCGCGAGCTTTGAGAAAGATTTCTGTCACCCAAAGGCCTAGTTGGTCTAATAAGCTGGTGGAAAGCCAAAGTTTTTCGACAAGTGCGTCGCGGTTTTGTGTCAATTCGTGACAAAGCCGATCGAACAATGGCTTTTTGAAGCATAAAATGAAACTCGCGATCTCTGACGGGGTAAAGCCTCTCTGAACGCGCGATCGCGAAACTTCTGCCAGCATCAGCCGCATATTTTCCCACTCTGGTGTCTGGATGTCGCTAAAGTTACCCTGCTGCAATGCTATTTGGAGCAATTGCAGGAACTCTTGACACTCGGATCGCAATTCTTTGGCTCTCATCAAGTCGTCTCGCCGCAGCCCGGTATTTTGCAGTTCTTTGAGCCAGTCTGCTAGTAACTCTGCTTTGTGTCTTTCGAGAATTTCCACGATCGTGTTATTGCTGGTGAGTTCCATTGAAATTATCTCCTGCTTAGCCATTGGGATGAAGTTGTACGAGAAGCCACACTTGAGTGTTTTTGATGGGGCAGTTTATGAGTTTAACTCACTATTTGCTGTTTGCAAGCGAGGGTTAAGTACCTAACTGCAAAATACGTTGGACGATCGCACTCGTAGAACTAGGAACTTCTATTTCGATCAAGGAAATCTTGCCGCCTCCGGCGATAACAGCGGGTGCTTCCGGCAGAGTTTCGAGTTGATAGTCGCCTCCTTTAACGTATATATCTGGCTTCAGGATATTTATCAGTTTAGTTGCTGTAATTTCGGAAAAAATCACTACCGCGTCTACGGGTTTGAGGGCTGCCAATACTTCGGCTCGCTGATTTTCCGGTACGATCGGGCGCGGCGGCAATCCTGGCTGTTGCGGTTTGATAGCTTGCACGCTTTTGTCGCTATTCAAGCCCACAACTAGCGTCCGTCCCAAATTTTTTGCCGCCTGCAAATAGCGGACGTGGCCAGCGTGCAGGATATCGAAGCACCCGTTAGTAAACACGATCGGACGCCAGTTATCGGGAGCGGATGCGATCGCTGCTGCGAGTTCTCTCAACGTGTAAACACCAGAAATCATTACATCCACCACTAGGAAATTTGAACAGCGATGAATCATCCTACCAAAAAACGCGATCGATTGTACCTTTTTCCTCAAACAATCAAGCACTATATTCGCTAATTTTTATTATTTTAAAATGAATGATTAGCAATTATTGATTTCTTTTAAATAAGTCATAAATAAAAATTATTTTCTATTTTGCTGATTTAGATACAGGATAAAAAATTCTATTCGTGTATCTGCAATTTGCCAAATAGATGAATACCGTGCCACTCAGTTAAATCGCGATGTACCCTAACTATTCGACTGGTGTTCAAGCCCTCAGAATCAATCCTCAGTGGAATTCAGTAACGGCAGTTCGATCGCCACGAGGGAACATCCGACTTGAGACTCTTGCAGAATCCTTGCAGCACCAACGGCATGGGGAATATCCACAAGTTCCACAGCCGCCGGACACAGCGCACTGCCTCCGGTGGCCCAACTGGCCAAAAGAGCGTGCAGCAACTCGCGCTTAATGGCGGCCCGGCGAGAGCCTGTGAAAACCGGGGTAAAGTGGAGGCGAGTACCCGATCGAGCTATTTTGGTGGAAAATAACGTGAAGTACCCGATCGGCCTTGCTTCTGATTGGAGCTTCCCAACTCATAAAATGGGGGAGAGTTTGATTCGTCTGCGGAGTTTCCCGTCTTAAAGGCGGTTTTCACCTTCAGGATTTCTGTTTCCACAGAGAGAGCAAGAAACTGAACCTCGCGCGATCGATCGTGTGACGCGGGCTGCCACCCGTGAACCCCGCAGGCGAATCAACAAGCGAGTATGAGAAACTAATACCTGTTCCCCAAAAACAACGCAACTGCTGGCTAGCTCCAAACCCTTAGCTCATCATTGATTCCCCCATCGAAGATCCCCAAGGCACCAATCAAAAAGGGGTATGATCCCTCTTACCACTTAACCCATTAAACAAAATTTCGTTGAATCTAACGGTGTAGAATCATCTAACAGGAATTATGAAAGCAACTAACAACCGTCAATTTTCTTCAGTAGCAGCTCGAACTCTAAAAGTAGTCGGGATTATCTTGATTCTGTCTGCTTTGCTTGACTGCATTGTTCTATCACTGCCGGGAGAAGCCTCCGACATTATGAATCGAGGCTGGCAGTTGGCCGCAGCAACTCAGATAGTTGACCGGGGCATTATTCCTTTGATGGGTATCGCCCTGCTGATGACAGGCTTTTGGGTGGACAGCAGCAGCGGAGTCTCTATTGAGCGGCGCAATATTTGGGTTGACTTGCGATTCTGGGCGCTATTGATTTCCAGCTTGTTAGGGCTAATTTACTTGTTGCTGGTTCCAGTTCACCTCAACAATACTCGCTTGGAACTCAAGGATGCTCTGGCTCAAGTCGATAAGGAAGCGGGACAAGCCGAAAATCAACTAGAGGCGCAAATTAAAAGCGACCAGTTTAAAGCTCAGGTAGAACAACTCAAAAGCCAGCGCCGCAGCCAGATAGGCGCGCTGTTGCAAGATGAGGGGAAGCTGCAAGAGGCACTCAAGAGTCCAGATGTTCCCAAGGAATTGAAAGCTGTGCTTCAGGACTCGAAAAAGGACCCGAAAGCCCTTGACAAGTTTTTGGAACAGCAAGCCCAAGAACTGCCCGTTCAAGCTCGTAACGAGATTCGCACCCGCAAGCAACAAAAAGAGAAAGAGTTGAGAACTCGATCGAGAAATTCGAGTTTGCAGACGGGAATCAGCAGTTTGTTGTTGGCGATCGGCTACATTACTGTTGGTTGGACAGGATTGAGAAGTATGGGAATTTTGGGCTTCGGTCGCCGCAAAAGTTGACCTGCGCCAGCCCCTAGAACCCGTAAGTCAAGATATCTTGCAAGAAATACTTAATCTGCTGAACATAGCAACCGCTCCTGGCAGCTACGACCTTATTAATGACTGAAGCCATTAATTTTCTTGCATTTTCACATCGACTTCTTCTCGGTTCCTCCCCAACGACTGTGTTTATCCGCTCGCGCAGTCGAAGGAATCAGGAACCACGAAGCGTTGCACTGAACCCTTCGACGAAGTGTCGAAGAGCCTTCTATCTTCTACCTTCTACCTGACTGATGACGTTGGACGTTCGGTGGGGGGGAGACAGCACTAATAACGGAAAGCTCGGGGGGGACAGCAAAACATGACTAATGACTAATGACTACTGACTACTGACTAATGACTACTGACTTCTTCTATAGTTTGCCCTTACTGAAAGCTGGGAATGTTCTCAATTTATATTTTGACTTACAACGAAGAGATTGATATCGCCGCTTGCATAGAATCGGCAATGCTTTGTGACGATATCATTGTAGTTGATTCTTTCAGCAGCGATCGCACCCTTGAGATTGTTCAGAACTATCCCGTGCAAACAGTGCAGCACCGCTTTGAAAGTCACGGACGCCAGCGGACTTGGATGCTCCAAGAAGTAGAATGCAAGTACGAATGGGTTTACATCCTCGAAGCTGACGAGCGGATGACACCTGCACTGTTTGCTGAATGCTTAAAGGCGATGGAAAGTCAAGAATATATCGGGTATTACGTAGCAGAAAAAGTAATCTTTATGGAGTGCTGGATTCGCCGCAGCACTCAATATCCCCGCTATCAAATGCGCCTGTTTCGCAAAGACCGAGTGTGGTTTTCTGACTACGGTCACACCGAACGGGAAGTCTGCAACGGGCCCACTCACTTTTTAAAGGAAACCTACCCTCATTATACTTGCAGCAAAGGTCTTTCTCGCTGGATAGAAAAGCACAACCGCTACTCGACTGACGAAGCTGCTGAAACTCTTCGCCAATTAGCAGCAGGTCAAGTAAATTGGTGGGATTTATTGTTTGGCGCATCGGAGGTAGAAAGGCGGCGCGCTTTGAAAGATTTTTCTTTGCGCTTGCCTTTGCGGCCTGTGGTGCGCTTTTTTTATATGTATATTTTACTCGGCGGATTTCTTGACGGTCAAGCGGGATTAGCTTGGTGCACGCTGCAAGCTTTTTATGAATATCTAATTTTGCTAAAGGTTTGGGAAATGAAGCATATGCCGCTGCCGAATTTAAGTGCTGGGGAAGAACAGCCTATTTCCGAAGTTGTGAAAGTTGAATCCCCTCAAGTTTCATCGAATATTTAAGCTAGTAAATATCGCGAAAGTAATAGCTATTTGAACAAGTATGGCTTCCATTTTCTATCTAATATAAATTATTTTTAGATTTTTTGTATAAGTCTTTGCTCAATACATAAACGGCAAATGAAAAATATATAAATATATTTTATATTAGATAATTGTAGATAATTTGTGATATCATCTCCGGTCGATTAGCCGCACTAATACCATTTTTCACAAATCGTGCAACATAACAATTGTTGGGCAAGAGTGTTACAGAGGGTTGTTCTACAATATGTGTAAGGTGCGTCGCAAAATTGTCGATTAAATTGAGGGATTGAAAGACAGCGACGCACCCTACAAATACTGTTGCATTATTTTTGCAAAATGGTATTATACCAATTTCATAAAGTAGCGCTAGATATTACCCCCCAAACCCCCCCCCGAACTCGCGGGGGGGGCTAAAACTTCATCCATACCACATCTTTAGAAAAATGGTATTACTCATACAGAGATGAGTAGATTGAGAAAATTTGGCGTAAATTTGGGTCAACAGTATCTACGCCGCTACTCAAAACTATTGAGCACTACGCAATCCTGTTTTTTCTCGATCGATCTTTAAGATCAACACCCCTAAAGGCGGCAAACACAAGTCGATCGAATAAGGGCTGTTGTGGAACCACCACTCATCAGTCCACTTACCTCCCAAATTCCCCATATTGCTGCCCCCGTACTCCCGCGCGTCGCTGTTAAACAACTCCGTATAGAAACCCGGTTCCGGCACTCCTACGCGATAGTGAGAGTGCGGCTGGGGCGTAAAATTGCACACCGTTACCACAAACTCATCGCCATCCTTCTCGCGGCGCACAAAGGCTACCACGCTGTGCCGGTTGTCGCTGCAATCAATCCACTCAAACCCATCCTCAGCAAAATCTTGACTGTAAAGTGCAGTTTCGCTGCGATACAAATGGTTCAAATCCTTAAAAAACAGCTTCAACTTTTGGTGCGGTTCAAATTGCAGCAAATCCCACTGCAAATCCCCCCAAACGTTCCACTCATGCCACTGGCCGAACTCCATCCCCATAAACATAGTTTTCTTTCCGGGGTGAGCAAACATAAAAGTAAACAAACACCGCACGTTTGCAAACTTTTGCCATTCGTCTCCAGGCATTTTGCCGATGATGTGGGCCTTGCCGTGGACTACTTCGTCGTGGGACAAAGCCAGCATAAAATTCTCGCTGTGGTTGTACCACATACTGAAAGTTATGTTGTTCTGGTGAAACTGGCGGAACCACGGGTCCATATGGTAGTAGTCGAGCATATCGTGCATCCAACCCATGTTCCACTTCAGGTTGAAGCCTAAGCCCCCTACATAGGTCGGCCAAGATACCATCGGCCAAGAGGTTGATTCTTCGGCGATCGACAGCGATCCTGGGAAATAGCTAAAAATGACGTGATTCACCTGTCGCAGAAAATCTGCCGCTTCGATATTTTCGCGGCCGCCGTACTGGTTGGTCAGCCATTCTCCTGGTTCCCGGCAGTAATCCAAATACAGCATGGAAGCTACTGCATCTACCCGAACTCCGTCGATGTGGTACTTGTCAAACCAGAACAGAGCGTTTGATACTAGGAAATTCCGCACTTCGTTGCGGCCGTAGTTAAATACTAGGGTTCCCCACTCTTTGTGCTCGCCCTTGCGGGGGTCGGCGTGTTCGTACAAGTGAGTTCCGTCAAAGAATGCTAAACCGTGGCCGTCTTTGGGGAAATGCCCCGGTACCCAGTCCACGAGTACGCCAAGGCCGCTGGCGTGGCACTGGTCAACAAAATACATGAAATCTTCGGGTGTGCCGTACCGGGAAGTTGGGGCGAAATAGCCGGTTACTTGATAGCCCCAGGAACCGTCGAAGGGATGTTCGGCGATGGGCAGCATTTCAATGTGAGTGAATCCCAAATCTTTGACGTAGGGAATCAGCCGATCGGCCAATTCTCGATAAGTCAGAAACCGCGCCCCTGGTTTGAGTTCTGAAACCGCAACTGCTGGCTCTATTTCACCATTTGGCAGCATCGCGGGTTCGTCTGTACCGGCGTGCAGCCAAGAACCGATGTGGCATTCGTAAACCGAAACTGGCTGAGTCAGTTGGTCTGTCTGCCGCCGCTGTTCGATCCAAGCGCTGTCGTGCCAAGTGTAGTTATCTAAGTCGGTGACAATTGATGCTGTTTTCGGCCGCACTTCTTGTTGGAAACCGTAAGGGTCGGACTTTTCATAGGGATGTCCGTCTTGGTTTTTCACTTCGTATTTGTAGTGAGTTCCCACGGTTAGTCCCGGAATGAATAATTCCCAGATGCCGTTTTGAGATTTCCGCATTTGATGTTTGCGGCCGTCCCAAGAGTTGAAATCGCCTAAAACTGATACGTTGCGGGCATTCGGAGCCCAAACGGCAAAATATACTCCTGTGATTCCGTCTACTTCGGTGAAGTGCGCGCCAAGTTTTTCGTAAATCCGGTGGTGGTTGCCTTCTGAGAATAGGTGAAGGTCAAATTCTGTGAGTTTGGGCGATCGAAAGGCGTAGGGGTCGTAGATAAAACGTTCGTGTTCTCCTTCTTTGACCCGCAGTTGATAGTTTGCTAGTTCTGGAGTTTCGATCGTACATTCAAAAAAGTGAGGGTGATGCTCGGATTTCATTGGGTATTCAGCCCTCGACTCCGGCAATACTACCGATACCGCATCCGCATTGGGCAGATAAGCTCGGACGGCCCAGACTTTTTTGCCATTATTTTCGATCGTGTGGGGGCCTAGGACTTCAAATGGATCGTGGTGCTGATTCCCAACAATACGGTCAATTTGTTCAAAGGGTACGGTCGCGGGCATAAAACTACCTACCTGAATCTTTTAACTAAATGGCTTTCAAAACCTAGAGCGCCGCAGCACTTTACATTTAGATACATTTTTGATTGCTCATCCTACCACTGATTAGCATAATTTTGCCGGTGCTGCGGCTGCCGCGCGCGCCCCTTTGCCCGCACAGCAGGCAATCGGATTGTTTCGCTGGCGATCGAGCTTTCATCTTACTGCTCGTCTCTTAAGTATATGAATCTTAAAACAAATTGAAAATTTTAGAGATTTGTCAAAAAACTATTGACTTTTTCTGCGTTATGTGATATATCGTGTTTCTAGTTTCAGGACGCTGGACACTTGATGATGAATAAGTGAAATTTTTAGGCACGGGCGATCGCCCGACAGGTAGATTTTAAAATTCCGGAGGCAGGGTTTCGCCGCAAAGTTCGTGGATTTGGGCAATGCGATCGAACAGCCAAGGATAGTCAGTGCGGTATTTAGGAATCAAAGCTAAGGGACTCAGCAGGGCGGCAGCAGTAATATCTGCCACGCTCAAGGAATCGCCTACCAAATAAGTACCATCCTGCCAGCGCAGGTGCAAAAAATCTAAAGCAGCACTCAGCCGCAATTGGGCAAGTTTTGCTGAGGCTGGGTTAATACCGAACTGGCGGCGCGCCAATTGAATTACTAATTGGCTTAAAACAGAGGGGTCAATTTGTTTGCCCGCACCGGCGCGAAACTCGTAGTAAACAAATCGAGTAGCGATGCCGATGCTTTCATCGAGCCAGTCTTCGATCGTCCAAGCCTCTAGTTGCAAACTCTCGTCTGCGGGTAACAGCGGCGGCGATGGAAAGCGAGACTCGATCGAGTGCAAAATTTGTGTAGAGTCGGCGATCGCCGAAGGTTGACCTTCGAGTTGAGGCAACAGTACCGGCGCACAGTCCTCAAACCCCCCGTCAGAGGCTTAAGTTTCAAAACCTGCAGGCCTGGAGTCAAATTTTTGACTTAAAAGGGAATGCCCTTGTCACCGAGCGCTAAGCGGACTTTCCGACAGTAAGGGCAGGTACTGAACTGTAGTCAAAGCATCACACAAAAATTAACACCCAACTTGAGGCCTAGACTGAAGAGATGAAAAAATGCGAGGAGCAAACCTTTTTCACCCGCAGGCTAGGCTGGTTGGGCCTAGACTCCGATAGAGCTATAGTTAGGGAGACTTTTTAGGGGCAACTGTTGCACCAGCGCCTGGAGTAGCTTTTGGAGATTCCTTCGGTACTGGAGAAGTAACAGGAGGAGGAGTAGTAGTGGTGTCAGTACCGCTGGGAGTAGGAGTAGTGGTGCTTTCACCGCCACAGGCTCCGAGGGCTGCTGCCAAGCCCACTACCAAAGTCAAACGAATTAATCCCTTGTTCATAAACACTCCTTAAACATTGAAAACCCATCGCAAGGAAGGGAATAGTGTACTTGAGAAACAATGCTGGCACGAATAGATCAACGATTCGCTCGTTGATTACAATACTGCATTTGTTAATTAATTTCACATAGATTCTGGAGAACCGGCAAAGATTTATTTTTTTTTTTTGAAATTCTCAAGTCAAAGTGACCGATCGCAGGCTGGGTTAGTTGGTTTATCAGGTATGTTTATTGACATCATCACGACTGCTAAAGGCACGGAGATTCGCAAGATCGCTCTCTGGGTTTGCTCTTTCGGCGACTCGGCGATGCCGGCGAGGAATTTCCTGAGTCAATGGAGAGTGTCGATGTCTCCAGAGGCTTTTAAGGTTCCCGCCTACCCCACGGTACGAAATGCTATGGCAATCCTAAATTATTGACTCGTTACCAGTTCGAGGGCAAGCATGGCCCACAGGCGAGGAAGAGCTTACCTTGTAACAAGCGAGGCTCTTCAAGAGTGATCTCTGTTTTCCAAAAAAGCCTGGGAACCAGTTATTTAAATCGATCGACAGATTGTTATAGTTCCAGATAGGTCAACTACCCATCACCAAGCGGAGTACCGCTATAATGCAGGCTTGTATCTGAACTCCACCGCAATTCCGAGAATCTAGAGAGAATCTCAGCTTTGGTTTCACCGCTCGATACATCAGGGGATGCTGACAAGCTCCCCGTACTCGTCCAGTCTTGCCGGACAAGCAACGCTCTCATTGCAATATTTCGCGCACCAATCAAATCAGCGTGTAACTCATGACTACAACATTCGCAACGGAACAATAGTCCTTTTTTCGGCCTATTGCCATCCGAAGTATGTCCGCATTTAGAACAACTTTTCGACGTGTAATGAGCCGGAACTTTCGTTGCTAACGAACCATTTAGATGGGCTTTGTAGTCGATATAACCGTGCAATTCGGCATAAGACCATTTAGCTTTGTTTCGATTAGCTACTCGTCTCTTCTTGCTTGCCTTATTACCCGATTTTGTCCTGGTCCTCTCCCGGATTCCGGTGAGGTTTTCTAGTCCAATCAGGGTGTTAGGTTTGGCAATATCCTTGCTGACTTGGTGGTTCACATCAGCGATAAACCGTCTCTCTCTCCCAGACAAAGCGATTAATCTTCGCTTCGCTGAACGAGTGTCTTTACGCTGAAGAGTCATCCGTGCTTTGTGGTAGCGGTTAGCTTTGTGTCTAACTTCCTTCCCTGAGTAGAATTTAGACTTATTTTGCAAGTCTGTTTCCACCGCTAAGTAGCGCATACCCACGTCAACACCAGAGACTCTCGTTATTTTTAGTGGGCTAATTTCAGGTGTTTCTACTTCAATACTTACCATCAGGTAATATATTTTGGAGGAACGCTGATAGACAATTTTAGCTGCTCCAATATGAGCGCCATTGGCAATTAAGTCTAAATGCTTGTTGTAGCCATCATACAAAACTACTATTCGGCCCTGGAGAGTAATAATACTAACTCGCCTTTCGGTTTTAAAAGAGTAGTCGCGCTGATAATTTAGGGTACAAGTTCGAGATATATATTTGGGGGCTTTGTCTAACCCTTTATACCGTCTCTTAGTGTAGCATGAAGCAATAGCATCGTTAGATTGTTTTACCTTAGTCCACAGAGTTTTGTAGGTTCCAGAAACTTGTCTGGGTACGTTGCAAGCCATTTGGGCTCCAAGTCCAAATCTCACCCGCAATTCGTTGTAGACGGCTTTTTGCAACTTAGACCCATTGCTGGTTTTGCCTGCGTCAAAAGCAACTTGTGAAGTGTAATTCAAGGCATCTCGGTAGGCTAAAGTAGTCTGAGATACCAAAGCTTTTTGCTCGGCAGTCAGGTTTAGTTTTAGCTTGGCGGTGATGACTTGGGACATTGTTTTCACAAACTCTGGTATTATTGTATCTCGTGAAAACTAATATTGCAACAGGAATCAAAGATTTGCTCGGCAGTCAGGCCTCGCGCGCATTCCTCCCGGCACTCAACGGAGTACAGTTAGAGGGCCCGACTCCTGCTGTCTAGTTGAAGATCCACAGGCTTTTGCTGTTGCCTCCGGCAAGAGACAGCGGTAAACTGAATAAGTTATAAATTAAAAGTTCCCCTAATAAGGGGGAGGTTTTAAACCAAATTTTTCGATAACAGATCGATTCGAGATTGTGCCAATTGGCACTCGCCCACGATCGACAACAAAAAAAACTCCTAGCCTTAATAAAGCTGAAACTGACCTATTTTACGTATTGGTGAACTGTATGACCGCTGCTATTAGATCCGTGGATTCTCGCCGCTCTCGATCGACCAACAAGCCCGCCCCAGAAAAACCCAACAGCAAAGTTACTTCTATTGCTAGAGCTAGACGGGCAAAGACAGGGCCGCAATTGCCCAACTACGAGGTCGCCGAGGCACAGCCACGGCCTCGCGCCGAAGCATCGGTGCTGAAAGTGATGCCCGACCGTCAGCGGCAGCCCATGTGGCTTCGGTCTCTTTTGCGGGTGGAGCGCGCCTCGTCAGCGGTGGCGCTTCTGCTTTTAGGCGGTGCTCTGAGTCTCTACGGTTTGACTGTCTACAGCGAGCAGCAGTGGAGTCAAGAGTATCAAAAGCTGGAAACTTTGCGACTCCGCGAACAGCAGTTGACTGCTGCTAGCGAAGTGTTGAAACACCAACTTGCTAAGGAAGCCCAAAACCCAGAAACTGGTTTGATGCCGCAGAAGCCGGCGGATACGATTTTCTTGCAACCGCTTCCCGATCGCCGATCGCCCGGTGTGGTGGCACCAAATTCTGAAGAACCCGCTATCAAGAATCGATCGGGCGAGGAAACGCCACTGGGCTATTAAGGTGGATCTTGGCATTGAAGATTTGAGATGTGCTACACAGAGGAATCTGGAGGCTTGAACAAATTGTCAGGCGCACTCCCCCATCTAGAAACAGTGGGGGTTAGCCGAAGCACTCCTGAAACAGCGCAATAGCTAAGTTTCTAGAAAACAGGTTTCTAGTTCGAACTCTCCTATGAGCGTCTTCCCCCGATCGAGTACAATACGCGAGCGGGGAAGCTCGCACTATAATAAAAAAATGCTTTTTACTCAAACTTGTTCGCTCGTGAAGTCGAAGAATATAAAATCTAAAATCTAAAATCTAAAATCTAAAATCTCAACTCCTCACCTTTTTGAGAAAGGCTATATGAGCTACGATCCCCGTTTTGACCGCTACAGATCGCCGAACTTTAAACGTCCAAAAGCGTCGAGGGATGGCACTTGGTGGGGCCAACAAAGCAAACCTAGAGTTTCTGCTACTGCTAGCAGGCAGCCTCGGCCACCCCTAGAGCGTTTAAAACGCAGCAAGTTTCGCTTGTGGGCTGTGTGGGCGGTGTTGATGTTGGGGGGGCTGGGGTTGGCTGTGAATTTGTTTTATTTGCAGGTGACGCGGGCTCCGGCGCTGCGGAAACAGGCCGAGCAGCAGCAAACTCTCAAGTCTAAGCCGTTTGTGCCGAGACGCCCGATTGTTGACGGCGCGGGCAATGTTTTGGCGATCGACAGACAAGTGTACACGCTCTACGCTCACCCGAAGCTGTTCAACCATACAAAGGCTGAAGTGGCGGCTACCTTGGCTCCGATGCTGCCGATCGAACGAAATCCGGGCAATACGCCGGAAACTGAACTGCTGCGCCGGTTTAATCTGGGCGAAACGGGTATTACTATTGCGGATTCTCTGGCTCAAGAGGTGGCCGATCGCGTGGGGCGGATGCAAATTAAACATACTCCCGTGGATGGGCTGGAGTTGGTGCGACAGCAGCAGCGTTTTTACCCGCAGCAGGAGTTGGCGGCGGATGTTTTGGGTTATGTGGATGGGGAACGGAAGGGACAAGCTGGGGTAGAGTACAGTCAGCAGAATTTGCTGGAACGATCGATGCCGTCGATTCAATTTAGCAAGTCGATCGACGGACATTGGGTGCCCGATCGACTGACGGCTGGTTTTGTGCAGCTAGATGATTTGAAGTTGCAACTGACGATCGACAGTCGCTTGCAGCGGGCGGCGCGGATTGCTCTCAAGGACAAAATGAAGGAATACGGGGCGAAGCGGGGCGCGGTGATTGTGATGGATGCCCGCAACGGGGAATTGTTGTCAATGGTAGCGGAACCTACCTATGACCCAAATCAATATTTTAATTTCGATTTGTCGCGCTATAAAAATTGGGCTGTAACTGATGTTTACGAGCCTGGTTCGACTTTTAAAGCGATTAATGTGGCGATCGCCCTAGAAGCTGGTGCGGTCAAACCTAACACTGTATTTAATGACGAAGGTCGGATTTATATCGATGGCTGGACTATCCAAAATTCCGATTACCAACAAGCAGGCGCTCGCGGGCGTTCTACGGTGACAGATATTTTGAAACATTCGAGTAATGTGGGGATGGTGCACGTAATGAGAAGTATGAAACCTTCTCTTTACTATCAAGCTTTAGAAAAACTCGGACTGGGACAAACTGCAGGAAGTGATTTGCCTTTTGAAGTAACGAGTCAGCTTAAAAATCGAGAGCAATTTATTAATTCTCCGGTGGAAGTTGCTACTACTGCTTTTGGTCAAGGTTTTTCGATTACTCCGATACAGTTGGTGCAGCTTAACGGAGCTTTGGCCAACGGTGGTAAGTTGGTAACTCCTCATGTTGTGCGGGGACTTTTCGATCGCGAGGGTCAAGCTTTTTGGAAGCTTCCGAGGGCTGTTCCGAAGCAAGTGTTTTCGCCGGAAACTACTAAGCAGGTTTTGGAAATGATGGAAACTGTGGTGGATGGCGGTACGGGGAAAGCTGCACAAATTCCCGGCTATCGGATTGCTGGGAAAACGGGCACGGCTCAAAAAGCTAATGCTGGGGGGGGTTATTCTCACAAGGCGATTATTACTAGCTTTGTGGGGATAATGCCTGTGGAAGCTCCTAAGTATGTGGTGCTGGCGGTGATTGATGAGCCGAAGGGCGGTTCGGGGGGTGTGGTGGCGGCGCCGATTGTGGAGTCGGTGATGGAGGCGCTGATTAATATTGAGAAGATTGCGCCGACGAAGAAGTAGGAAGTCGGGCGTGAACCGGGTTTCGGGGATGAAGGAGCGATCGCACAATTTGAAGGCTGATATCCCAATAGGGTTCACTTAACACTATCTATGCCCCGGAGAGCCCCCTAAATCCCCCTTAAGAAGGGGGACTTTGAGAGGTTTCTTGTCCCACCCCCTACTCCCCTTTTTAAGGGGGGTTAGGGGGGATCGTCTTAAGTGAACCGTATTTGGTTCGTAGTAAGGACTTTAGTCCGCAAATTGGATCGGACTAAAGTCCGTACTACGAACGGTTTTTTTTTGTGGTAATCGATCGCACATTAGAGCGCGCATGGGTGCTGAGAAAGCCCGTTGCTGCGAAAATTTGTGTTGAGTCACCAGAAATATCGGCAGAAACTGGCTTTGTGCGATCGCTACTTGATGTTAGTAACAATATCTTTCTTTGTTGTTTGGATTGGCTTGTGATTGTCTGCGGGAGGTGCGCTTGTGTCCTAAGAGAGTGGAGACGATGACGCACCGATCGCTATTTTTTAAATCGGGATGAGATAGTGTCAGCGTTCCTTTTGCTTGCAGGCTTGTTTGGCCGCACTCGTCGGTACTGTTATAAACGACGCAACCTCGGAAGTTGAACATTACCCGCCGAATTGTTTTTTCTCCTGTGGCTTTGTTGTGTTCATTAACTTTGAGCAGTGTTGTTTCATCTGGATTTATTTGAATTTGCGGTTCTAGGTCTTTCCATTGACTGGGTAGTAATTGGGCTGGGGTAATATCGGCTGGGTGGATTGCTACTTGTACGTTTTTTCCGACTACTTCTTTGAAGCTGGTTTGCCATGCTATTTTGTCGCGTTTGGCGTTGCTTAGGGCTAATTCCATTGCCCAATAAGCCCGATCGACTGATACATTCAAACGGTGGTTGTTGATGAACATTAGCCAAGAAGGGGTGACGATCGCACAAAATATCCCCACTATTGCCATAATTATCAACATTTCAATCATTGTAAAACCGGCGGCAGATGTAGCGGCTCTGCCTTTGAGCATTTTATATATTGACACGTAGATGCACTCCTTGATATTTAGCTAATAAAAAATAGCTAGGAGGTGCTATTTTTTCTTTATTTTAGTTCTTGAGTTTGGTTAATGTATAGGGCGCTTAAATAAAATTTACATAATTGGCATCTACCCGATCGCCCGCAGGGGGTTTAAACCCCCGTCTCATAGCAGAAGTCGGTTGAAACCGACTGAAGAAGGTAGTAGCGTGGTATCGCCCCTATCGCCTCGAAAGTCCTCTTAGAGAGGACTTATATCAATTCCGTCAGCATTCAGAATCATACATCCTTATTCTCTCTCTGTGTCCTCTGCGTTCTCTGCGGTTAAATCATTCCGATACAACCGGAATCGATATTATGCTATCAGCGGGGGGTTTTGAACCCCCCGCTGATCTAGGGCAGGCGCTAAAATAGTGATCACCCCTTACCAATGCCTCTATGGAAATGACGTCAATACTTCGATCGCACTTGGTTGACTACTTTTTAATCAAGTTGTTGCTATCAAAGAATTTTGATAATTCTCCGGCAGCAATTCTATTTGCTACTTCATTGGGATGTTGATCGGTTTTGTGTACCCAAAGCTTGGAATCATTTTGACCAACGAATCCATTAAATAAATCCAAAAACGGAATTTTCAAAGAAGCACAATAGTCTTCTATTGTTTTGTGAATATGCGTAAATGGATAACTATTATCTAGTTTAAAGAGTACCGGGTATATTGTAACTACAAGCTGAAAATTCTGTTTTTCGGATAGCGTTTTTCCTGTCCTGAGCGCAGTTTTCATTGTTTGCCAACCGGGGCTATTTTCTAAATAACCATCTTGGTAATGACGAATCATCTGCTGATATAGAATAGGTTTTTCAATGCTACCGATCAAAGCGTTGATAAAAAACGAATTATTTCTAACTTGAGCTAGTACCTTTGGTCTAGACATAAAGTTAACTGTTCCTGTTCTGTCTGCATCATTCAAAAATACTACGATTACTACTACGTCTGGTTGGAATTTTATTACATATTCCTCAAGCAACTTGATTTGTTCTTTCGTGGATGTTCCTGAAATTCCAAAATTTAGAACCTGTGTTTTAGGATATTTGGATTGTATAGCGCGTTCAAAACTTACTGGCAAGGTATCGTTATCTTTTACACCTATCCCAAGGGTAAAGGAATCACCGAGGAATGCTATCCTGGTAATACCATTAGGTTTCTCAAAGGTTCGATCCAATCCCCGAAATCCTTTGGCATTTATGGTTCCTGACACTTCATTCTTTTCGTTAAAATATCTTCGAGGATTGTCTGGGTAAGTATACAATAACTTTCGGTTGGGTTTATAGGCATATATTTGTCCTGGAGCAAGTTCCTCCTGCCATATAACTACCCTAGAATCGCCTATATTTAAGAATCGACAAACTCCTTCTGCTAATAGAAAAGATAGTAGTATGCTAATCACTAATGTGTAGAACTCGTCATTTTTAAGGCGTTTCTTTGTGACAACAATAATTGCCAATAAAAAAATCATAAATGCTACTAAAGGGAGATCGATCATATGATTAGCGATTCTCATGTATTAGACATATCCTCATGAACGATGAAATTTATTAAAAACTAGGGCGTCGTGCACTCAGCCCCTTCAGCAGTTCTCATCCCTCCTATGAGAGTTTCGACTATTGCACATTGCTTACCACCGCCGTTAACAGCAGAAACTGTCACTACTAATCGTTTCTTAGTTGTATCTACTGGATCAGGGGGAAGTTCATTCACATTTCCCTGGTAGTTAAAAACAATCGAGTTGGCAGGGGTTAGGCTAACTGCATTGTGCGTGAGTTTAACTTGTCCGGCTTTAATTTCGCCTCCAGCGTCGAAAGTCACTGTTTGTAGAGGAGTGGTTGGGGCTGGAACTGTGTTAATTGTCGCTGTTGGCGGGTCAGTAGGAAGGAATGTAATTACTCGATCACTCTTAGTTCGCTTAGCATCGCTTTGTGCGCTTCGCAGGGTTTGGAAGACTCGATCGTTGACTGTGCGGACTCTTTGTCTGTTGATGAATCCCAGCCAGCTTGGGGCGGCGATCGAAGCAAATATACCTAAAATCAGGACTATGATCAGCACTTCTATAAGGGTGAATCCTGCATCGTTCTTTTTGGATGCAGTTTTGGGGAAATTTGGGCGGGATTTGGCGGTAGAGTTATGCAAAAGTTTTAATAATATTGGTGGGGTTTTCATAGTTTTCTCCTGTTTGGGCGATCGGCTGAGGGCGATTCGGAAATGTGTTTCAGCCATCAGTTACTTTCCTAGCCCACCTAGACCTTGTACTTGCACGGTTGCTGTTGGGAAAAATGCCGGACTTTTAGGGTTGTAAGGAGCATCCGCTTGAAGGCGACGGAGGCTGTTTCCTCTGATAGTAACTCTTGCTATGTTTTTAGATGTGTCAACACAAGCGTAAAAGCTGTAGGTTGGGTCGTTTTTTATTAGTAAATCGTTTGCATCGAATGTTGCTGGTGCTGGAGGTGTTACGGAAAGAAGAGTTTGACACTGAGCTCCGGTAGGTATTGGAACATTAGTGATACTGTGGTCGATATAATTAACCAATACTTCAGGAGGTGGAAAATTGGCTCCCGTCGTCACATCTACTGTGGGCTTATTAAAGTTAAAGCCTTGATTAAAGGCAGCACTCCCTTTTTGAGCATCACTTACATCTGCCGCATCGTAATAAGGTTTTGTGGCATCTACTGTGTAGGGATTTCTAACTGGCTCCCTAATTTCATAGCGAGCAATACGGGTAGGACAAGTCCCTCCTGAAGGCTGACACCAAATAGGGTTAGGAGTAGTATCTATAATCTGGTAGTATGCCACTAATGAAAGTACATAGGTGTCGTTACATTTATCTGCATTAGCTGTAATTGCACATTGGTTTGGTTTTATTGAATTGTTAATAGGAACAGCATTTTTAATCTGCTGTCGCTTCCAGAAGACTAGAATTGGAGTACCTTTGGTATTTGCAGGAGCCGGAGGAAGTTTAGTTTCGGGATTAATAGCAGTGATTCCTGCCTGATCGTAAATATAAATGGCTTGACTCAAATCTTGGGCGATGAAATCAACCGCCGCCTGAATATCTTGATCGGTGTTTGCTTTAACTTGTTCCCTCCTGTCGGTATTCAGCATATCGACTACAAAGGCGAGCATCGGCGTGATGATTAAAAATGCCATAATCGCTCCGACTAATAGCTCGACTAGAGTCATGCCCTTTTCTGTTTTAGTTGGGCGAGAGCGGTTTTGTTGGTGCTGACTTTTGAGAAGCAACCTGAGTAAAGTTTTCATTTTGACTGTTTCCTTTGTCAAATGGGGGAGCAATTTTAAATTTAATCACGGGGACTTTGGTTATTCTTTACAGCCATTCTTATTGTCGAGGCCGACGAGACGATCGCAAAAATTGTTGTAAGCACCTTGTCGATCGCTAGCGCCTATTTCTGTTCTCATTTCTACTAAAGGCGCGTTGAGATTTCCCAGCCCTGCGGTAGTAGTTCCTTGCTGTGCTTGTAAATCATTCTGAGTTTTTAGTGCTCCGACGCCACTAGCAAAAGAATTAGCCCTGTAAACGCGAACAATTAAGTTGTAGCCTGTTTTTACCGGATCTGTAGCTGATGAGTTGTAGTAGTAGCCCTGAACTACAAGGTCTTGATTGCTGTCTGCGGTACATTTTTGATCCGAATCTTTGTCTATGCAGTAAAGAGCGTTGATGTCGGTTGGGGCGAGGGTTTTCTCTAAATTATTGTTGGTTGTGGACGGAGCCGGAAACCCCGGAATAGGGCCTCCTTGTTTGAGCGACCCCGATCTGAGCACTTCTATATAGGTTTTGGCTGCTTGAGTTGCCATTTCTATGCGCTTGGCTTGGACGCGAGTTGCTACTGAGAAAGCCATCACAGGGGCGATCGCAATCATCAGCACCGAAACTACAATCATCGCTACCAATGACTCGATAATCGTGTAGCCGCCTTCTTGGGACTTATGTAAACTTTGTGGTTGTTGGCGTTTGGTCATGGTAAGCACTCCGCATTTGGAACTCAGGAATTTGAGTGTTTCAAGGGAAGGGAAGTTAAGGACAGCCTGCTGGTTTTGTAGCGCTGTCATTCATAGCATACTCAGATGGGTCGGCAGTACGATCAATCAATTTTTTAGCGCAGAGTAAAGACTTCACCCATTGATCGTCACGGCTGATTTCTCTGAAGTATTCGTCAGGTGTTTTCTGAGAAGCAGGGAGAGTGAATTTTTGGGCGAACAAGTCAGGGGGCTGGGAAAGCAAACCGACATCAAATCCCCATTCCCGATCAGGTGGAACGAAATAGCCGACCTTTCCTCCTACGGTTTCGATTTTGTACGGGCTGGCGCTATCGGATGGAGTTTCAAATAGCTTGGCAGTAAAAGCCGAACCGGTAGTAGCAAGCACTGATTGGTACGGAGCAGTTGCGTAAGCACTGCGCTTGAATTGGATAAAGGAACCTGCTATCAAGTTTTTTTGACCTTTCCAATTTTCCATAAAGCGCGGTAAGTTTTGCATACCACCATTGTTGTCGCCAAGGGTGGCAGAGAGCCGACGTGAAGGAACGTCATTTGAGGCGACTATGAGGTTAAACTCGGTAGTTTTTGCTTTTTGTATCCATCGCATCTCGTTGGCGTTGTTGCCTAGTGCAGGGGGATCAACAGCCGCAGGTTGAGAATTTGTTGCCTGAATCTGTAAAGTAGGTCTTAGCTGTGGCTGCTCAACTGTATTAGGAACTCCGCCAGTATTTGTTGGTAATTTGGCGTAAAACAGAGGTTGAGCGCTGGCATAGTTCCTTCCTCCCGCGGCAGTTGTTGTCGCATACCACAGAGCATTTGGTGCCACTGTAGGCGTAGTAGCAGAGGCTGTAGTTATGGAAGAAGTTCCGCCGTCCACAGGGACAGGAGCTGATGGCGCACCACCATAGAAAGCTACTGCAGTACCATTAATTCCCAGTGCCACAGGGATACTGCCATTCAAAACCAGCTTGTTTGCCTTACCACCTGAGATGTGTCGCACAAAAGCTAGGCGACGGGGATATCGTCTATCGGCTGGATCGATCGCTGGTCTAGCTGTTGTACCTGATAGAAGTTGAGCAAGAGGTGTAGCTGCTGGGACAAGGCTTGCTTTTTCTATTTCTTGTCGTGTTGGATTTGGTGTAGGAGGATCGAAATTATCAGCAGTACCAGCATCAATGCCAACTACCCAGTCATCAGGCCCGCAAGCTGAAACAGGCAACTTCCGGCATATTTCCATTACATATTCTGGAAAATTAGCCCGTCGCTGAACTGGCGTAACGAAATTGTTGAAGTATGAGCTATTGGGAGCATCACCTGTGTTACTGCTGTAGTTTGCGTCTGTTGGTGATTTGGTAGTCCCCGCGCTTTGCCCGAACTTTTCTTGGTTGATTATGTCAAAATGTGGCTTTACTGGAGCACCGCTACTCAAACCGTTAGTGACGTAGTTGTTAGCACCAAAACCGTTAATCCTGCGAGCGGCTTTAGCCGTTACATCGGTCTCTTTAACGGTAACGCCCGTATCGTTCGTAGTCCCATTTCCATTGAGGTCAAACCCGAAGTCAGCTTCATTAAAACCGACATCACTGGTGTCACCATCGCCATTTAAGTCATAGCCGACGATCGCGGTACCTGCATTATTTCTCAGGTCAAAATCTCCGTGATTGCGGGAACCGTACCGGAAGCCGTCCTGTAAATTACCTGACACTGGTGGCTCAGAGAGCAGGGTGATCGCATCCGAGAGCACTGTTGCGGCTCGCCAATTATCGCTGCCAGTGCATTTTGCTGAGTATCGGGGATCGCCGGAGCGACAAGCAAAATCGGGATTAAGATTGGCACCCAGGCGACCGTAGAAAGTGCTAGGAGTCCAATCAAAAGCAGTTGCAACACCTGTACCAAATTCTCTCTGGGTGTGTTTGTTGAATTCGCCTTGGATGTACACCGGCAGGTTAGAAATTAACAGCAGACCCTTCTCTTTGAGTACGTCTGTCACCGTCTTTACAGTTGTCGGGCGACCCAAGCTAGATCCGTTAATCAGCATAATTCCGTGGGGGCGGCGGCTGGGGTCTAGCCGAGAATCCGTTGAACTGCTTAGTTTGCTGCGGGTTTCATCAATGGCGGCACCAAGACTATTGGGAGTGCGATCGCTGCGATCGGGTGCTGCGTCGTCGCGGCTGGCGTAAATTAGGCCACTGTAAGGCAGCATATACTCTGGGCTAAGGGTGTTGATGACTGGCAATCGATTGTAGGGGATCGTTTTGTTCTTGAGCTTCTGGATATCTAATTGCGTAACCCGGATTTCTAGGGGTTCTCGTTCTGCTAGAGCCAGGTCGTAATTTCCTGTTAGTTTAGCGCTCTGAGTGCGAGCCATCAAGCCGCTACCAGCGGATGAACTTAAAGGACTGCTGAGGCTATAAGTCTCGTCCACCGCAGTAGTTGTATCATCCTTGTCGATCGCCTTAACTTCCCTAGGATTGAGAAAAGCAACTTCTCGAATTGTCCCGTGATCCAGATAGGTCTTGTCGGGGCTAAGGCTGCCATCTAAAATTCCTAAAGAGCAAAGAGTAGAGTCGATCGCAGCTTTTTCCGACAAGGTACGTTCCGTGTCAACCTTCTCCAAAGCCTTCCTTAAGTTCTCGTTGACAAACCGACCGTCTGGGAAGACGAGACTGGCTTGATAGTTCAAGCGTTGATCTCTTGTTCCAGCAGCCAGCGGCACCAGACTCAATGCGTCTGTCTGGAGAGCCGTCGTCAAAATTGCACCTATCGCCGATCTCCCTGTTGGAGGGCCGTAGACGATGCCGTTGTTGGATTTACCATTTGCGTTTTGTCCCTCTGGCAAACCTGGACGGTTGAGACTGGAATCAAATAGAGTTGTACCTTTGCTGTATCGGTAGCTCGGATCGTAATAGCTGCTAACACAAGCCAGCGGGGTATCAGCTAATTTAGCACCTTGATCGCTTGGGTTGTTTGCGTAGTGATAGATCGCAGTGGCGCGCATCCGCAAGTCGCCCTTAGCATACTTGGGAGTCTTGGGGTCAATGGTTCCCGTTAAGTCTGCCGTCAGAGTTTTGGGCAAATCTTCCCAAGTCGTCTCTGGCAAAAGCTCCCAGGGGTCATTACCAACGGCAGCCTGATTGTTATAGACTTTAGAATTTGGGCCCGGTGACATCGGCATGGAGTCCGGCCAAACAACGGGAAATTTTTCTACAGCAGTAGTTGTCGGATCGTCGTAGAACTCTGATACTTGATCGGTTGGAAGAACAGCAGCAGGGTTGAATACTTTAGGAGGTGGCAGGAAAGAGTTGGTGCGCTCGTAAACGCCAGCCCCGGTGATTACCCGCAGTCCACCGATGCCATCAACTGCTGTTTTAGGTGCTTGGGCCGCACTTTTTTCCCAGAAGCCGTCACGGTCTGCTCCCCCTACATCAGCGAATTGCTTCACTTGGGGCTCCCGGTAGCGCTCGCCCCCATCCTTCCAATTAACTCCCAATAGGTCTCTTCCTTCTTCACCTTCACCCACAAATTTTCCCAGTGTTAGATCCCATCGCAGTGCTGGCAGGTTGTTTCCTACGGTTATGCGATCGCCTAACTCGGATTCTTTATTATCTTCCTGTACCTTTTCCGGGCTGTTGGCTGGTAGCCTGACACTTGCAGTATCGAGTTTTGTGTTCGCATCCGAAGGTATAACCCAAGCATCCACCGGTCGCAGAGCCTCACCAGTACCGCCGAAGGGAGATGTAGTTACGATTTTTGTTGCAGGGTCAACATAGCCAGCCAATGCGTCTTCAGTGGCCGACACTTCTGCAAACGGCACCTTGCGCGTCCGCAATCTAAAGTAAGATTCCAGTTTTTCTCCGCGAATCTCCTTTTGACGATCGGCGCTGGGAGCAGTGGGGTCAGTTTCTTCTTCCACTTGTTTAGCAATGGCATTTTTAACTTCCTGGGGATCGGAAGTCGCAGCATTTTTTTCCTGTTCGGAAACTAATAGACCGATGCGATCGGAATAAGCCTTGTTATTATACATGACCCCCAAAGCACCCTCTTTGTAGGCTACAGATTGGTCGCTTGGGCCTTTGATTGCTTTTGTGGTGACTGGATCGGTAGCCTCTTTCCCAAATAGATGAACGGCTATTTCTTGGCCAGTTGCGCCATCATTTCCCGACCAGCCGTTAACCACATTACCACTAACGACTATTTTACTATTTTCTAGGTTGTAGAAACACGATTCTTTGCTGCTAACGAGATAGAACGCTACCGGGCCCTTGTCCGTGGTAGTGACCATAAAATTACTGTTAGTAAATATCCGTCCATTCAGACGCAGCGGCGGGCCTGGAGATACTTCTAAATCATCTTCATAAACCACCGCATTATTTTGTAGTGGAATGCGTTTTTGGTCTTGTTGATACTCCAAAGCTGAGAAACTTGGAGTTCCTTTGAATTTACCTTCGATCGGCACGTTTGCTGTGTATACAAAGAAGCTTTTTTTGAGTACGCCCTCACCTTTGTACCAGTCCGTACTGCCTACCAAACTAGCGCTAGTACCTGCTGCTGCTTTGCAGATATCGCTACCTTGGGATAGCGACATCGGAGGGGTTCTGGCTTCTAAACTATTTCTAGATCTATTAAAGTCTCCTGTCTCCTGATCGCGAGGAGGGCTGCGAAAATATATCCCGTATAAAGTATAGGTGTCATTTACACCATTGTTGTCAGTATCAACAGGGAACCTCCAAGCGGTATTTATACTGTCGTCATTTCCAAGCTTAATCTGTAGAACCTCCTCATCTCCAAATTTAAAACGATCTGAATCCAGCGCTTGGTAAACGCTCAAGTCTGATGGTGTATCAAGTGTTCCGCTTCCTTGAGGGGATAAGGCATACTGAATTTTTGCTTTCGCCCGATCGAGCGCGGGAGTCGCGGCCGCCAGCACCTGCTGGTTCACGCGCACGTTACGGGCCGTATTTGCCCGATCGAACGATCGCAGAGTAATCGCCACCGTCAACAAGATTACTACCAGCAACACCATCGTCACCGTCGGCAGCACAAAGCCCGCCACTGGCAGTTGTGCCCGGCGGCTCATAGCCATGAGGGCTTGCAGCATTGCTCTCATCAGCCGTTTCGCCCCAGATCTGGTCACGCCCGCAATCCGCCGCAACAGCACTACGATAACTTTGGATAATTTGCTTTTAAACATTGACGCCTTCCTGAATAATTTCAGAGATGGTATTGCAGGTAGATACTGCTCAACAGTACGATCCCACCTTTATTGTTCCCAATTTCCACAACATCCATATCAACCCTTGCAGAAATTTACAAAATGTGCACTTTAGCGAAAAAATAAAACCGACAAACGGGCGATCGAACTCGCAGGCAATATATTTTTTTCCCAAAGATTTGCTCCGCAAGGATTTGGGCTGGGTAACTCCACTCTAGTCTAGTTCTATCCTATTGTCAGCGTTCAGCCCTAAAGTGATTTCGATCGCTATTGAAGTGCGATCGCGATCGTTTCCAATTCATCGCCGGGGCGCATTTGATAAAATAACGGGTTCCTATGCTCTGCCTATAAACCCCTATCAACGAGGCTAGGGCTCGATTTTTAAGCGCGAGCCCTAGCCTCTGAATCTGCGTTACCAGAACAGGGTAATGAGTAAAGGGCGGTTTTTCGGGTGAATTTTCGGGTTAAATTGACAGGATTCGGGCGCGGCGGCCAATCCCTAGGAGGTCGATCGACCATAGGGCAGCAACAATTTTTCACGCTGGGTATTAAAATGGCGATCGATTATTAAGAGCTACAAAAATTCAACAACTGTGAAACCAACCCCAAATTCCCCACATTTCATCATCATTGGCGCTCAAAAAGGCGGCACAACATCCCTCTACACCGGTCTCACCCAACATCCCCAAATCGCCCCCGCCGCTGTCAAAGAAATACATTATTTTGACCTCCAATTCGACAAAGGCCCAGAATGGTATTACTCCCAATTTCCCACAGCAGCAGAACGCGGACACAAAATTACCGGAGAAGCCAGCCCCTATTACATTTTTCACCCCCAAGTTCCGCAGCGAATTTACGATTTGTGTCCAGAAGTCAAATTAATAGTTTTGCTGAGAAACCCTGTAGACCGCGCGATTTCCCACTACTATTACTATATTAAGATTAAATACGAATCATTATCTTTTGAAGAGGCGATCGCCCTAGAACCCGAAAGACTAAAAGGCGAACTAGAAAAACTCCTAGCCGACCCAACTTACTTTAGTTACGAACACCAACACCACTCTTATTTAAGCCGCGGCATCTACGCCGACCAACTCCCAGCTTGGATGAAACTATTTCGTAAAGAACAACTTTTAATCCTCAAAAGCGAAGATTTATATACCAATCCGGCAGTCACCTACAACAGCGTGTTAGAATTTCTAGGCTTGCCGCCGCACCAACTCAAAGCATACCAAAAACACAACGCTACCCAATATTCGCCTGTGGACGAGAAAGTATACGAGCAATTGAAAGCGTATTATCGATCGCACAATCAGAGATTAGCTCAATTGTGCGATCGAGACTTCGGCTGGGACTAAAATCATCAATCTGACCGGGGTTAAAAACCCCTGCCGGAATTGCACCGAAAGCCCACTGCTGAGACGGCAAAAAGCCATGCCTGACTCTCTACCCGCAGCTAAACTTTCAACAAATATTATGAAAGCCAACCGAAATCAGGTTAAAATAAAAGCAGAATAAATCCTGCAATCTACAATATCTGGTTTAATTATGCCACTCAAACTTCATGTTCCCTCGATCGTCTGTGCCGGCTGCGGAACCACTATTACCGAAGCCATCAAAACAGTTGAATCCGATGCTAAAGTCGATGTAGATATAGCAGCCAAGACTGTCACCGTGGATGCCAAAGCCTCGGAAGAGTCTATTAAACAAGCTGTAGTTGCTTGCGGTCACACTGTTGTCGAAGCATAATATCAGGCTCAGCCTTGGTTTCTAGTCGGGGCAGTTTTAAAGATAAATCTTTGGTTGGAGAGGGCGAGTTTATAAATATTTTCGATGTGTATCAAAGATTATCTGTGAACTCGTCCCTAAAAAATCCGACCCGACAAGAATTCCCAATGACTACTGACTAATGACTACTGACTAATGACTACTAACTACTAACTACTAACTAATTTAAGATTGTTCGTCCAAATGTTCGGCGACTGCTCGGTACAGTTCTAAAACGTGGCGATCGAGTAAACTATAAAAAACTTGTCTGCCAACTTTGCGATAACTTACCAACCGCAACGCCCGCAACGCCCGCAACTGGTGCGATACCGCCGATTCGCTCATACTCAAAGCCGCCGCCAAGTCGCACACGCACAATTCTTGATTTGCCAACACCGACACCAGCCGCAGCCGGTTCGCATCTCCCAAAAGACTGAAAAACTCTGCCATGCGCTGAGCT
Organism: Microcoleus sp. S1D4; assembly: GCF_036700765.1. NCBI lineage: Bacteria > Bacillati > Cyanobacteriota > Cyanophyceae > Oscillatoriales > Microcoleaceae > Microcoleus > Microcoleus sp. S1D4. The sequence continues at coordinate 59,415 of NZ_JAUBPP010000009.1, read as the reverse complement.
TTTGCCGTGTTGAGCACCTGTGTTTGCATTTCCCCAGCCCGCACGTTGTCAACTATATGCGGGCGATCGCACATTGGTGTATCATTTTTTTGATCGGGCTGAGCAATCGCTCCGTTAACAGCAGACTTCGGTGGCATCTCGATCCCGGCTTGTTTTAATTCTCATTTTCATTTTAGTGCTATTCGCTTACCTTTTGTTACAAAACTTTGACCTCTCCTTGACATTAATCTGAATATATGTTCACATATTAGTAGAGCGAAACAAATCCACCAGGAGAATCTCAAATGACTACAGCCACCCAAACAAAATGTGCTTGTCCTTCGTGCGTGTGCGCTGTCACCCCCAGCGATGCCATTGAAAAAGACGGCAAAACATACTGTTCCACAGCTTGCGCCGACGGACATCCCAACGGCAAAGGCTGCGGCCACGCCGGCTGCGAGTGCCACAAATAAATATTTCGGTTCAGAATAGGTTCACTAACCGTAAAATATATCTCAAGGGAGATGCGAACAGCGCATTTCCCAATTTTTGTGCTTTTAGGTTAACTTAAGGTTAAAATACGGGTAATTAAAGGTTAAAATTCCCTTAACAGGCTAAGTACAAAGCGAAAAAGCAAAATTGTTGCCAGCGGAATACAATAAGAGTAAGTTAGCATCGCGATACTAAGTGCAAAGACTGCTATTAATAGCAGAGAGAGAACCAAAATTTGAATTAGGAGGGGCCTATGAAAGAGCGGGAAGATTTTTTACATCCTCGCAATCGCTACTACGGTGATTTTACGCCAGAAAACTTGGCGTTTAATGCCAACTTGCAGGAATTTGCTCAGAAAATAACTTATATTTGCTCGCTGGAAACAGGAGGGAAGATTAGCGCGGAAAAAGCCTATAAAGATATTAAGGCTCTTTGGAAAAACTTAAAATCCTCTAAGAAGCAATTGGGAATTGGCCAAAAACCCCCCACTAGCGATGATGAGGAAAATTTGCCTTAAATTCATCGCAGATGCAGCAACTGCAATCGAAAACCCCTGCGATTGCGATAGCTGCGTTTTGCTGTGCACTCAGCAAATGTAGGGAGCTTTCGGGCGCACGTAGCTTAACCGTAGGGCTTGCACTGCACACCAACAATTTTAAGCTATAGCGGTTATCAAGCATTGTGAGGTATGCCCTATTCCCTATGCCGCATAGTACCTCATATCAAAGCTTGAAAGGCTATATCTCGATAAATTCTGCGATTGCTTCCCTGTGTTTCACCCACCTCGCAATGACAGTAAATATAATTGCTTGCTCAACAAGTTTGTCGTGCGCGATGCACGCCCTAGGGGAGCAAAGTACAATTGCCGCCGAGTCCAGAAGTAATTGCACAAGTATTAGTTTTCAGCATTCCTTCATAGGTATCAGCACCGGTGCCGGGGCCTCCTAACTCGTCGCTATAAAGTTCTTTGTCAGAAATTTTGACATTTGCTTCCCTCGCTACAGTCTCCATTAACTTGGGATTAGTTGTGGTTTCTACAAAAATTGTTGGCACTCCTGCGGTCTTAATTTCTGATGATAATTCCGCGATTCTTGCTGCAGCGGGCTGTTCTTCTGTGGTCACTCCTTGCAAAGCTCCAGCAATTTCTAAGCCGTAAGCATTGGCATAGTAACTCAGTGCATCGTGAGTTGTGACTAATTTGCGTTGGTTGACGGGAATTGTCGCAATTTGTGCTTTAATCCAAGTATCTATTTTTATTAAATCATTTGTTAGTTTGGCGGCATTTGTGGTGTAAAGTTGAGCATTTTTTGGAGAAACTTTGCTCAATTGGTCGCGAATTATTTCTACCATGCGGATGCCATTTTGAGGATTGTGCCAAACGTGAGGGTCGGGGACTTTTTCGTCGGTGGCTGGGGATTTTTGTTCTGCTTTTTCTTCCCCCGGTTCGTGTTCGTGTTCGCCCATTAGCGGTTTGGGAACGGCGAGCTCGTGTACGGCGATTTGGGGTGCGAGATTGCTGCTAGATTTAATTAATTTAATGATGCTTGGTTCGTGGTTGTAGCCGCCGTATAAAATCAAATTGCCCGTTTCAATGGCTTTGCGGTCTTCTGGCTTGGTTTGGTAGGCGTGGGGGTCTTCTCCGGGCTTGATGAGACAGGTGGTGTCGATCGAACTTTGGGCTATTTCCTTGGTTATATCGCAGATAACGCCAGTGGTGGCGACGACTTTCGGCAAGTTGACGTCTTTACTTTGGGGGGTGGAATTGCTGGCTTGGGGGCCCAAACTGCACCCAACCAGCCCGAAACCCATTGCCAAAACCGCCACACTGCACAATCTGCGGGTTTTTCCGGTCAATTTTTGTAACATTTTTAGCTCTGGAATGATAATCGTTATTACTTTTAGAGTTATCCTATTCTAGTAGCTACGAACAAGAATCGTTCTCAAAATCTGGAATTATGTTAGAAGTGCAAGATTTGGCTGTGAATTATCGAGGAATTTCGGCCCTCAACAGCGTGAATTTCGAGTTAGAACCCGGACAGTTAACGGGGGTGTTCGGCCCCAACGGCGCGGGGAAAAGCACGATGGTGAAAGCGATGCTGGGATTGATCCCGACCTGTCGGGGTTTGGTAAAATATCAGGGGCGGTTGTTGAAGGAACAGTTGTCGCGGGTGGCTTATGTGCCGCAGCGATCGCAAATTGACTGGGATTATCCGATTACTGTGCAAAATGCGGTGATGATGGCGCGGACTGTCCAGACTGGTTGGTTTCGCAGTTTCTCGAAGCAGTCGCAGGAATTGGTGAAAACTGCTTTGCTGCGAGTGGGAATGTGGGATTTGCGCGATCGGCAAATTGGCGAACTCTCCGGGGGACAGCAGCAGCGGATTTTCTTAGCAAGGGCGATCGCCCAACAAGCCGATTTATTCTTCTTCGACGAACCATTTAATGCGATCGACAAAGCAACAGAAGAAATTATTTTCGATATTTTTGCCGAACTCAAAGCCGAAAATAAAACATTGCTAGTAATCAGTCACGATTTAGGCGAAACCTTAAAACAATACGATAATTTATTGTTACTCAACAAACGATTAATTGCCGCTGGTTCCAGCCGGGAAGTCCTCACCGCAACCAATATTCAAAAAGCCTATGGATACGATTTCAGCTTAGTTGCAGCGTGAGACAAAGGGGAAGTCCCTTCTTCCTTCTTCCTTGGTGTCCTAGCGCTGACGCGCGGCTTCGCCTAAAGCGTCTTCGCGGTTCAATCATCTTCCATCATCCGTTAAATCCGTTGCCGAACTTCCTTCTTCTATAAATGTTAAATTTGCTGATTGAGCCATTAAAATTCGAGTTCATGCGAAACGCGATCGCCGTCGGCATTTTGCTAGGAATACTCTGCGCCGTAGTCGGCTCCTACTTAATTGTACAACAAATGGGAATGATGGTAGACATGATCGCCCATTCAGTATTAGCAGGATTGCCCGTTGCTTTTTCTTTAGGATTCAATATTTCCATCGGCGCTTTTATATCGGGAATTATCAGCGCCGTAATCATGGCGTGGATTCAATCGCAATCGCGCATAAAAATTGATGCTATCATGGCATTAATTTTGTCTACATTTCTAGCAATTAGCGTCACCTTAATTAGCATACTACGAACAACAAAACTAGACTTAGACGGATTTTTGTTCGGGAATATCTTATCAGTTGCACCCGCTGACGTGCAGCAGACTTTTATCATAACTATGATAATTTTGGCGGCGGTTAAAATCTTTTACAAAGAACTTCTATTCTATACCTTTGACCCTTTGGGAGCGCAAGCGTCAGGTTTGCCCGTAAACTGGATTTACCTGGGGATGATTTCGGCGATTACCCTGACAATTGTCGCGAGTTTGCAAACTGTGGGGGCGCTGTTAGTAATTTCGCTATTAATCGGGCCGGGAATTACGGCGTATTTGTTGGTAAAAGAGTTACATTTAATGATGGGATTGGGAGCGCTTATTGGAATTGTAGCTAGCGTGGCTGGGATGTATTTTAGCTATTATTTGAATATGCCGTCTGGTGCGGCAATTGTATTAGTTGTGTTTGGATTATTTTTGGTTGCTTTGGTGTTCAGTCCCAGTCAAGGAATTTTGACGAGAAAGAAAGGATCATAGTCCGATTTTAGATTTTAGAATTAATTATGACTAAAACTCTTGTATAAATCTTGGATTGATAGGTTAACCGTAGATGTATAGCCTTTTTCAGAAAGATGAGGTACTATGTGGCATAGGGCATAGGGCATACCTCACGACGCTTGATAACCGCTATAATACCAATTCCGGTTGCACTCATACATGATGTTAACAGTCAACAGTGAATTTAGGCGTTGCTGATTTACGGTATGAAAGGCTAAATATGCAAGTTATAGAAACCAGAATCCACAAAACTTCTGAATGGGAGCATCTCACTTTTGCGGCCCAGCTAACAATTGGAGGTAGGAGACAGGAGACAGGAGGAAAGAGGAAGAAAGAAGGAGTCAAAAGAAGTATTTTTACAAATATGAGATGCTCCCAGGGGTCGTCACCATTTTACTAGAAAAGCAGACCTCAAAGTCATAAAAAAGTTGGCATCAATTTATTCATTTGTGACCCCATCTTCCAGAGAATTATACTTCGATCCATCAGGCATAATAGCACCTATGAGCAAAGCACCACTCAGGTCAGAAATACTAACTTTAGCACCTTTTAGATTTGCACCACTTAGGTAGGTACTATTCAGATTAGCACCACTCAAACTCGCATTTCTCAAATTGACACCGCTCATATTTGCGTTACTCAAGTCCGCACAAATTAAATTAGCGCCACTGAGGTTGGCATTACTGAGATTAACCTGACTCAAGCGAGCAAAACTCAGGTTGGCATCACTGAGATTAGCACCCGCAAGTTTAGCTTGACTGAGGTTAGCATTATCGAGGTTGGCATGGCTCAAATTTGCATTACTGAGATCCGTCTTACTCAAATTGGCTGCACTCAGATTGGCCTGAGAGAGATTAATAGCTATTAACTCTGCATCAGGAGAATCCAAACCTCTCAGAGAAACACCATCTGAGTTCAAATCTTGGAGTGCCAGAATTCTTGCATAGCTAACTTTTACGCTGTGTGCTGCATCAACTGTACTCCAAGCTTGGTAGTGAAATTGCTTCCGGCGATCGGGAGCTTCCTTAATGAATAAAACTAAAGCAACGACAAGACTGAGAGCATCAGCACTCTCCAAAATCTCTGCCAGCAGAGAATTTTCCGCCGCGTTTACATAAATTATGATGAACAAAACGGCTGAAACGCTAGCCACTAACCAGGCGGGTTGTGTCCAAAAATTATCAATGAATTTTCCTAAAATTCCTTTAAGAACTTCACCCAATCGCTGAACCAATGATTGACCCTGAAATTGCTGATAACTATCAGTTATTTTCAAGAGTATTTTTTGGATAATTTCACCATCCAACTGAATTGGTACTAAAGGCTTTTTCTGTTCCTCGGTTGGCGGCGCGATCGGCTTAGATTCGTTCAGTAATTGTGTCTTTGATTCTTTTGGCTGATTGTGGGTGACATCTTTTTCATGTGGGACAACCTTTGGTGTAGAAACTGCACCTGCGCCTTTTAACATCAAATCAGTAATTGCTCTGTAGGCATCTGTCCACGCCAGCTTTACTTCGGGAGTCCAATCTTGCTGGAGAGACTGCTCAAAAGCCATCAGCAGTGCTTCTCCAACTGGACCATAATATTTAGGAATTACCCCATAGCCGATGTGTCTGCCTCCCAAGGCGTTCAGAACTGGGCCTAAAGCCTCGGGAGAGCGGAGATTTTCTACTACCAATACCAAAGCATTTATGAGCTTCTTCTGTTGTTTTTCAATAGCGATATTGGCAAACAGCGGTTTAAATTCTGGGTGAGCGATGAAGAGGTTTTCGTAGAAGTTAGCGGCAAATTCATCAGCACGAGGTTTGATTTTCTCGAAACTGCTTTCCAGTATATCTACGGCAAATTTTGGCTCTTTTTCTGGAATTAATTCTAGTTGGTGATTAGCTGGTACAGTCACCGATTTTTCTGGAATTACCTCTGTTTCTAATTTAACTTTTTCAGGTGAAGAAACTACACCTGCGCCTTTTAACATCAAATCAGTAATTGCTCTGTAGGCATCTGTCCACGCCAGCTTTACTTCGGGAGTCCAATTTTGCTGGAGAGACTGCTCAAAAGCACTCAGTAGTGCTTCTCCAACTGGACTGTAATATTTAGGAATTACTCCATAACCGATGTGTCTGCCTCCCAAGGCATTTAGAACAGGCTCCAAAGCTTCTGGAGAGCGGAGATTTTCTACTACTAAAACCAGAGCCTTAATCAGCTTCTTCTTTTGCTTTTCCATATCAGTTGTAGCAAACAGCGGTTTCAACTCTGGGTGAGTTGTAAACAATTTTTCGTAGAAGGTAGCGGCAAATTCATCAGCACGAGGTTTGATTTTTTCGAAACTTTGCTCTAAAAGTTCAACATTTAAAGACATATTTTTCTTTCTCTCTTGAAAGTTGACGATCCCTTGTCTAAAGACAGGGTTTTTTAACTATCCGGCTGTGATGAATGCTTTTGATAGAGTGTTTGGAACCTGACAGTTTCTTGGCTGACCCCAGGGCCAGATATTACAAACTCAAATTTTCCAACTCTTGCGACAGGGCAGCCATAAAGTCTTCTGCATCCTTGATGCCCATCTCCCCTAAAGCTTTCCACTCCTCGGTACTGTAATCTAAATCGAGTCCCATCACGTCTTGCGTCCAATAAGGCAAATTAGATGGGTTTTCCATTAGCTCACAGGTGATCCTTAAGATTTCTGTTCCGGTTGTATTTTTTCTAACCTTTGTCGCCAAACAAAAGGAGAGTAACTTCGCCAAATTACTTTCGGGTGGCATGGATATTAGAAATGCCATATTTTGTGCTAGTACAAACTTGTCTAACTTCATTGGGATATTTTCCTTTTTCTAGTTTTAAGGTACTCACGTAAGTATTTTTTGGGTTCTCTCGTAGTTTCGGTTTTGAGCAAATAAATTAACGGGGTTTTCCGCCTAAATGCAGCGGTTTAAGGCGTAATTTTCAGATTTGCCAAATTCCACTCAAATTACAGATAACGCCATAGAAACCATAGCATAGGACAGGGCAGCGATCGCAAACGTAACGAATGATGTTGTACTGTAACGAACCTGGTCGATCGCCCATAACTTCTGCCGGGAACCAACCTATTTTTTGAGAGTCGGCTTCAGTAATGAAACCGATGCGATCCACCTCGTATTTGCAATATACATTTTGGCAGTTTTTGACCCTTCTTTTCTCAAGCTTTGTGAGAAAAAAAGGGTCTAGAACCCTAAAGTTCGTCCAGCTTCAGATCGTCAATATAAAGCAAGAAGAAACCGCCAAACACTGATAGTACAGCACGCAAAAATGGTTGCATCGGAATTTTGTAAAAGAAACCCCAGACACCGCACCAACATAAGATGATGGCAATGAGAGTATAAATAGTAGACAAGCTGGGATACTTATTTTTGAAGTTATGAAATACTTTCTCCCTAAAATTCATAGCCTCGAAAGGTTTTTCTGAAGGAGTTTTTCTCCCAAATAGCAACTCCTTCAAGGATAGGTCGTCTAAGAGAAGCATTATCAGGCCAAGCGCTAACAAACTAAGATAGTGCAGAATAACTTCAGGAGAAAATTCAGGGGCGCGTGTTTCTAACAAATTTTCTCCACCAGCCCATGAGTCAACTATAGTGAAAGAGCCAGTCCAGATAGCAATGATGTTGAAAAAAACGTAGAAAATGTGAAAATTGGGATATTTTTCCTTGAGGACACCGAAAAACTTCTGTCGCCTGCCGGAACGACGAGAATGCTTTTTTTGCAAGTCTTCAACGGCGGCTTGAACGGGTTTTTGAGGTTGCATATTAGGTTCCATGATTGCTCCTTTGTAAGTAAAGATTTAAGATGTTGCCGAAGGTAATATTCAAGTGAAATTAGAGAGCGTCTCAAATGGTTATAATGGTTATTCCGTACTTGTAGTGAAAAACAGCCTATTAGTAATTTGAGTTAAGCATAAGCTTAGTTGATCGCTAGGCGTGACATTGCCTTAACTGAGTGACTTCAGCCACTCGTGAAGGGCATCAGTTGTCAAGCCAAGCTGCAAAGTTTCTGCAACTGTTTCCATTGCTTTGATTTCTTCGGGTTTAAGTTGCCGATCGGCTAAAGCTACCCGTCCCATCAACTCAAAAATTTCTTGACGACTAAATAAATTGAGCGCTCCAAGATTAGCCAGGTCTAAGGCTTGCGCTAAAATGGTCTTGAACTCTTCCCACCAAGGCAGATATTCCCATTGCGGTACAAACTCTGCTTTGTGTGTGCGGATCTTTATCAGAAAAAATTGTTGACAGATCCTACAAATCTCGTCCTGGACCGCACCCAATATCTAAAATTGATGTCGGCGAGCGTTGGAGGTAGCGATCGGACATACGTTTAGATACCTCAGCGTTGCAATCTTTATACACTTGTTCATAAAATGCAGGATCGCGATACAACATATTCTGAATAAATGCAGCCTGATTCAGTTCTTACTTAAACGGTTGCTCATCGGTCGGTAACATCATTTAATCCTGGATTTGTGAATAACGCTGGAAAATTTACATGATTCTTAGTCACCCCGACTCCTATCGACAAGAGACAAAGTTAATAAGCTCGGTATGCTTGCAGATAATCATAGCAGGGATATTGACAAATATAGCAACCGCCTTGGGGGTTATGGCATAAACTGGAAGTAGTCCCTTTTGCTGCAAGCGATCGCTGTCCGATCTTTCAACTATCGCATTTAATTTGAGAGACCAACCTACCAGATGTCAATCTCTAAGGCTTTCCGAAACCGCTCCTGCTTTCCGATACACGGACGTTTCCGAAACGAGATGGGAAATTTTGCCATTACTATCATCTTCTCGTCCGATTTCAATACCTTTGGGAATAGCAGCAAGTTTGATGCCTTCAGAGTCGAACCGTCCCTGAATCATGCGGATAACGTCTGAGTGAACTGTCCAAAAATCTTCTTTTTTCACCCACCCATCTGCCTTCAAACTGATGTAATAGTCTTCAATGCTCCACAGTTGGGTGCTGGGGGCCGGCTCTGCCAAAACGCCAAAACGCCAAAACTTTGGGGTGCGATTTCAGAATTTCTACGAGCAATTGCTCCACCTTCGCGAGGTTTTCTTCAAAGTCAATATCGAAATTGACGAAAAGTGGCTCAAATGAATCTATAAATTGCTCCTCTATTGAACTTGGAGCTGACAGAATTTACAAAAATTATGTCAGCTCCATTAGTATCAATTCCGGGCGATCGCCACTTATGCTCCAACTGGGGATGCAGTAGCAGAGACGACGTTCAGGTTAGCAACCAACCCATAGGTTGATACGTACTCTTCTAATTCTGCTAAATCGACAGTGCCATTGCCATCGCTGTCAAGAATGTTGAACAGATAATCAGTGACGTAGCTTCTGACTTCTTCAGAGCTACGTTCGCCTGTTGTCATATCTTCTATTAGCCCTAACAACTCCGTAATTTCGGCTCGATCGAGCGACTTACTTCCATCCGTATCTAATTGCAGGAACAGCTTTTTGATATCTTCTGTTGCCACTCTCGAAGAACGCAGTGTTTCTCTCAGTATGTCATTGCCAAATGAATTCATGAACAATATCTGTTCGATGAGTGGGATGCAGAAAAAGCCCAGCGAGGCCCAAAAAACTGCATACTTCACCTCCGAAGTAGTTGCACTAACACCGATAAAAAGAGCTGCCCAAAGGAAAAAGTTTGGGTTCACAAGCAAGATATAAGCATCGCGAGCTTCTGCCTTACTTAGCTTGCCCTTTGTAAACACTGAGGTTAATGTAGCTACTACCCGCATCGAGACAAAGACCAAAGTTGCAATTGCCAGTTGTTGCAGACAAGCTAGCGATCGCGCTGTATCCGTTGAGGAAAATATATCGCTGAGGAATGTTGCCGGAGTAAACTGAAACCCGGTTGCCAAAGCCATTAATGCAACAGCCAGCACACCGATAAATTTCCAGTTTTTACTGTGGTGGTTTGATTCTACAGGAGATTTGTCGCGCCAAAACTGGGCGATCGCTCCCGGTATTGCCAGACCTAAAATTAAAATGATGCCGAAAAAGATCAGGCTGTCAACGTTAATGGGTAAATTGGCAACCTTCAATGTAGCCAGAAGCGCCAGTGGAGCAACGATTGATAGCGTTCTTGACAAGAGAGCCGACGGATAAAGATTACCGCCCCAAAGCACCGATAAAACTGGGGAAGTCAGGGCTGGCGGAACCATCCAAAACAGCACCCACAAAACTTTGTACAAATCGGCTTCGCTCTGATATAAAAATCCAGAAAATATTAAAAATAGACCAACTGCCCATCTCACTGCCATCCACCCGTAAACTAGATACTTCACAGTTGAAGTTACTTTGCGTTTACTGGCGGCAAAGTCAATGTCCAGGTAGGTATAAAATGTTGAAGCGGCAAGACACGCAACAATTATCGATCGAAATAGCGCTGACGGAATCCCTCCAGCTCCGCCACTGATTGCCCCTACCAAACTTCCCAGTAAGAAGGCGGTGGCATAGATCAAAATCGCCCACATAATTGAAAGATCGTTGATCTCTTTCCGCAGGGAAGCAGCACTGCCGGATTCCTTATCGCGAAACTTGACGAGATCGACACCGCTGAGAGCTTTACCGTTGGGGAGTTTCAGGTGTTTGTAAGCTGTAGGGGGTAAGCCGCTTAAATAAAGTGCTAGAGGCTCCAGTACATATTGGTGGCACACTACTAGAACTGTTTCTCCCCGTTCCAAGTGCGGTACAACTTTGTCCTCGTAGAAACGGGCAGCGCGAAAGTAAACTTGGGCAATCTTTTCGCCAGCCGGAGGTGCTTCGTTGTGCGAGTGCAACATTTCCTCGAAGCCTTCGTAGCCCAGGGCTAGACGCAGCAAATTTAGGTTGCGACCCGCAAAAATGCCAAAGGATTTTTCGCTAATGCGGTGGTCTATCTGAACGGGGATATCGGGCGACTTTAGTGCCTGACTTTCAGCAAGGGCGATTTCACAGGTTTGCCGCGCCCGTCTCATGTGAGAGACATATACTGCGTCAAACTTTGTACCTTTTTTCTTGAGGTCAACACCTGCTTGACGCGCTTGCAATCTACCAAATCCTGTCAGGTCAACATCCAAAACTCCTGCAAAAATGTTGCGTTCGTTACTGGTACTTTCACCGTGCCGAATAAAGTAGACACGTCCTAGCTCTTCTGCATTGAATTCTGTATTGAATTCTGTTTTTGAAGCGGCGGAAGTAGTGGCGGTTACATTCTGGGATGTACCTGGAACTTTGATCGATCCATTTTCGGTACTTTGTACCTGGTCATCTAACTTTCTAGTATTCACAATTTACTTTACTACCCCTTAAACAGGATTTAGATTGTTTTGTAAAGTTGAAGTTTCCGACTTTCAAGTCAGATATGCTAACGACAAAAAGCACTCTGCTACGAAAGCAAGGTCTTTGACCGTGCTGAGTATAGTCTGAGCTAAACCTTTGGGAGTGTAGCAACACTCACTAATTGATGCAGGAGCGATCGCACAACACACAACATCAAGACTAGCCTAATTCCCAACGGATCTGGGGCAAAATTTTAGATAAAGAAAGCCCAGCTCGCCCTCGCCCTCCCAACCAACAAATTCTTGAGATAGGCTGTTACTTAAGGATGTGTTTAGGGGATCGATCGCCCATCTAACTAATAACTTTTGTAAAAAAAACGGCCCGACACTTTGAGAAATATCAATTTTGCACCTGCGCGAGACCAAAAAAGATTGTGCTAGAATCCTCAATACATAGTCAGTCGTAGGTTGGGCGCGGGCCGAGGAGAGCAATCTTCTTGCAGTCTAGGGGAGGTTGTAGGTCAGCCACCATTTGGGTCTTCCCAGTTGAAAGCCACCCTGCAACATGAGCCTAGAATCTGCAACCGCAGCCGCCGAGTGCGGCCCAGCGGTGCGAGTGTCGCGCTAGAATTGGCATTACGAGTTAACACTCGAACAAAAACGCTCGTTGTGCGAGCGTGACCTCAAAACGGGCACATAGCAGGTGGGAATAAACCATGTTTGAACGCTTCACAGAAAAAGCAATAAAAGTAATCATGTTGGCCCAGGAAGAAGCTCGCCGCCTGGGTCACAACTTCGTAGGGACAGAACAGATCCTTCTGGGTCTGATCGGAGAAGGAACCGGAGTGGCGGCAAAAGTCCTCAAATCAATGGGAGTTAATCTCAAAGATGCTCGGATTGAGGTCGAAAAAATCATCGGGCGCGGTTCGGGCTTCGTAGCAGTCGAAATTCCGTTCACCCCTCGCGCCAAGCGGGTTCTAGAACTGTCCCTCGAAGAAGCCCGCCAACTCGGACACAACTACATCGGCACCGAACACCTGCTGCTAGGCTTGATTCGCGAAGGTGAAGGAGTCGCGGCCAGAGTCCTGGAAAATCTGGGAGTAGACTTGTCGAAAGTCCGCACCCAAGTGATTAGGATGCTGGGAGAAACCGCAGAAGTCGCAGCCACTGGCGGGGGCGCTCGCACCAAAACGCCAACCCTCGACGAATTTGGCTCGAACCTGACTCAAATGGCCGTCGATGGTAAGCTTGACCCGGTAGTCGGTCGGCAAAAAGAAATCGAACGGGTAATTCAAATCCTCGGTCGCCGCACCAAAAATAACCCGGTGCTCATCGGGGAACCCGGAGTCGGTAAAACTGCGATCGCCGAAGGTCTGGCCCAGCGCATCGCTAACAACGATATCCCAGACATCCTCGAAGAAAAGCGGGTAGTCACTCTCGACATCGGCCTGCTGGTCGCCGGTACAAAATACCGGGGTGAATTCGAGGAACGTCTCAAAAAAATCATGGATGAAATCCGCACAGCCGGTAACGTGATTTTGGTGATTGACGAAGTGCACACTTTGATCGGTGCAGGTGCGGCAGAAGGGGCGATCGACGCAGCGAACATTCTCAAGCCAGCTTTGGCTAGAGGCGAACTCCAGTGTATCGGCGCTACAACCCTCGATGAGTACCGCAAGCACATCGAGCGCGATGCAGCCCTAGAGCGGCGCTTCCAACCGGTGATGGTCGGCGAACCTACCGTTGACGAGACGATCGAGATTCTCTTCGGTTTGCGGGAACGCTACGAACAGCACCACAAGCTGAAAATCTTGGACACCGCCTTAGAAGCAGCAGCCAAACTCTCTCACCGTTACATCTCCGACCGCTTCCTCCCAGACAAAGCAATTGACTTGGTAGACGAAGCAGGTTCCAGAGTACGCCTGATCAATTCTCAACTTCCCCCCGCAGCTAAAGAACTTGACAAGGAACTCCGCCAAGTCCTGAAAGATAAAGACGAAGCGGTGCGTTCTCAAGACTTTGACAAAGCTGGGGAATTGCGCGATCGAGAAATGACCATCAAAGCCGAAATTCGCGCTATTTCCCAAGCCAAAAAAACCGACTCGGCGGCCCGTGGCGACACCGACCCATCGCCAGTAGTTACCGAAGAAGATATCGCTCAAATCGTCGCAAGCTGGACGGGCGTCCCGGTCAACAAACTGACCGAATCCGAATCCGAAAAGCTGCTGCACATGGAAGATACCTTGCACCAGCGCTTGATCGGCCAGGAAGAAGCAGTGAAAGCCGTTTCCCGCGCCATCCGTCGCGCTCGCGTTGGCTTGAAAAATCCCAATCGCCCGATCGCCAGTTTCATCTTCTCCGGGCCCACAGGCGTCGGTAAAACCGAACTCACCAAAGCCCTTGCTTCCTATTTCTTCGGTTCCGAAGAAGCCATGATCCGGCTGGATATGTCCGAATACATGGAACGTCACACCGTCTCCAAACTCATCGGTTCTCCACCCGGGTACGTCGGCTACAACGAAGGCGGCCAACTCACAGAAGCAGTCCGCCGCCGTCCTTACACCGTCGTGCTGTTCGACGAAATCGAAAAAGCCCACCCCGATGTCTTCAATATGCTCCTGCAAATATTGGAAGACGGCCGCTTAACCGATGCCAAAGGTCGCACCGTGGACTTCAAAAACACGCTGCTGATCATGACTTCTAACATCGGTTCTAAGGTCATCGAAAAAGGCGGCGGCGGCCTCGGTTTCGAGTTCAGCGACAACCAAGCCGATGCTAATTACAACCGCATTCGCTCCTTGGTTAACGAAGAACTCAAGAACTACTTCCGCCCAGAATTCCTCAACAGACTTGACGAAATTATCGTCTTCCGTCAGTTGAACAGGGAAGAAGTCAAGGAAATCGCCGTCATCATGCTTAAAGAAGTGTTCGGCCGCTTGACAGAACAAGGAATCACGATGGAAGTGACCGAGAAATTCAAAGAACGGCTGATAGAAGAAGGCTACAACCCCAGCTACGGAGCCCGACCCCTGCGCCGCGCCATCATGCGGTTGTTGGAAGACAGCTTGGCCGAGGAAATTCTTTCCGGTCGCATCAAAGACGGCGACATCGCCCTTGTGGATGTGGGCGATGACGGGATTGTCAAGGTGCTGCAAGGTCAAAAGCGGGAATTGCTACCCCAAGGCGCTGAGTAAGATTGAGTGGAGTGCGGCGAGTAAAGTTGTGAAATAACCAATCTCGCAGTTGCAAATAACTCCAAATCTTCACGTAAAAAAAGGTAGAGAATTAAAATTCTCTACCTTTTTTATGAGTTAATATCAAGAGGATACTTATTATATCGGGTACGGTCGATTGACAACTATAAAATTGGTTCGTAGTGCAGACTAAATTCCACACGCGCGATCCGTTGTTGTTGTGCTAATCGACAGGACATGATATTACGTCAATATTTGATGAATAAGGAAACCACAGACAAACGCAAATAAACGCAGATAATTGTAAGATAGTTTGCATTTGTTGCAATTCCAGTCTAATAATTAACAGCGATATATTTCAAAGGTAAGCTGTAGAGCATTTAAATTGAATATTCGAGGTGATTGTTTCTGGAAATACAATTTGAAGGTCTCTACAACTTATTAGATAATTTGTGGCAATTATATAGCGAGGACTCAATGACATCGGAAAAAAAGAATTTAGCTACAGAAGTAGCAGAAGTGCAGGCTGAAACCTGGTGGCAAAAAGCCTGGAAGTCGCAGCGAGAAAATCTACAAATCGTAATTATTGCTTTGGGTTTAGCAATATTGATTCGAGCGCTGGTGGCGGAACCGCGCTTCATACCGTCAGATTCTATGATACCAACTCTGCACGTGGGCGATCGCGTCGTGGTCGAAAAAATCTCCTACTACCTCGAACCTCCAAAAACTGGCGACATCGTAGTATTTGTCCCGCCGGAAAAGTTGCAAGAACAAGGCTTTACCCAAGACCAAGCATTTATCAAAAGGGTAATTGGTTTACCTGGTCAAACCGTCGCTGTTAAAAAAGGTTTAGTTTACCTCAACGACAAACCCCTCGTCGAAAAATATATTGCCGAACCTCCTAAATACCAGTGGGGGCCTTATCGCGTCCCTGAAAATCAATACTTTGTGATGGGAGATAACCGTAACAACAGCAACGACTCTAGCCGATGGGGATTTTTACCTCAGCAGAATATCATCGGCCGCGCTGTAGTGCGGTTTTGGCCACTAGAACGTATCGGACAAGTTTGAAGTCATTAGTCATTAGTCATTAGTCATTAGTCATTAGTCATTAGTCATTAGTCATTGGTCATTGGTCATTAGTCAACAGTCATTAGTCATTGGTCATTGGTCATGAGGAAGATGGAAGATGGAAGATGGAAGATGGAAGCTCAGCCAACGAACAAGGTACGGGATTTAACGGATGAATGTTGGGGGAATTGGGAATTGGGAATTGGGAATTGGGAATTGGGAATTGGTAATGGGTAATTCTCCCCCTCTCCCAGTCTCCCAGTCTCCCAGTCTCCCAGTCTCCCAGTCTCCCAGTCTCCCAGTCTCCCAGTCTCCCAGTCTCCCCCGTCTGCTGTACGGAAATTTCTACTGATTCTTGTGCCTTGAGGGGTAGGGACTTCCTCCGGCAACTGATAAAATAGTATAAAAAGCAGCGGGATTTTTCGTCTAGATCAAAATTAGTTCATATTAAAAATTAGGAAAGCTATGGGATTTTTTGATTCAGAAATTGTTCAGCAAGAAGCCAAGCTGTTGTTTGAAGACTATCAATCTCTCATCCAACTAGGCGGGAATTACGGCAAATTCGATCGCGAAGGCAAGAAAATGTTTATCGCGCAGATGGAATCCATGATGGAGCGCTACCGGATTTTTATGAAGCGCTTCGAGCTGTCTGAGGACTTCATGGCTCAGATGACTGTAGAGCAGTTAAAAACACAGCTCAATCAATTTGGCATCACGCCCCAGCAGATGTTTGAGCAAATGAACTCAACGCTGGAGCGGATGAAATCTGAGCTGGAAAAACAATCATAGAAAGATGGAAGTTCGGTAACGAGCAATGTACGGGATGTAACGGATGTAACGGATGTAACGGATGTAAGTCCGTCGGAAGATGGAAGATGGAAGATGTAAGAAGGAAGAAGGGAGAATGCTTATAGACCTAGTTTTTGACTCATGTTCAACGGTCAACTGCCAACGGTCAACTGCCAACGGTCAACTGCCAACTACCAACTGCCAACTACCAACTGCCAACTACCAACTACCAACTGCCAACTAATAATTAAGGCCGCTCAAAAGCTGACGCAGGTTTAAAACTTTCTGCGGGAACGCCTTGCAAAGCTTGGCTCATAAAATCTCGCCAAACAGGGGCAACAATCCCACCGCCCGTAGCACCGTAGCTCATCGGTGCGTAATTGTCGTTGCCCATCCAGACTGCAACCGACAACTGCGGCACGTAACCCACAAACCAGATATCCCGTTCTGAGGAAGTTGTACCAGTTTTCCCAGCAGCCGGACGCCCGAGTTGGGCGGCCCTTGCGGTTCCGTTGTTAATCACCCCTTGCAGAGCGCTGTTGACAGATGCTGCGGCCCAGGCGTTGAGAACTGGTTTTGGTTTGGGTGTATTGTCGAGCAAGACGTTGCCGCTGCTGTCAGTGACTTGGACGATAAACGTGGTGTCAGAATGCCAGCCGTTGTTGGCGAAGGTAGCAAAAGCTCCGGCCATTTCTAAGGGAGTCAAGTCAACGGCACCTAGCGGCAAAGAAATCACCGGTTCCATCGGACTTCTGATGCCGAGTGTCCGGCAAATCTCAATGACTTTATTCAATCCTACTTCTTGGCCGAGCTTGACGGCGGGAACGTTGAGCGATGATTCCAAAGCTCTGCGGATGCTGACGGCACCGGAGAAGCCGCCGCCGTAGTTTTGAGGGTAGTAGTAGCCGTCGCCGTCGCGGTAGCCGACAGGGGAGTCGTAGACAATTGAATCGGGGGTGTATTTGCCGCTAGCAAAGGCAGCGTAGTAGACAAAAGGTTTAAAAGAAGATCCGGGCTGGCGGCGTGCTTGAATGGCGCGGTTGAACTGACTCTTTTCGTAATCGACGCCGCCAACCATTGCTTTGACGAAGTGGGTGCGGGGATCGACGGCGGCTAGGGCAATTTGACCTTCCTCGCGGCTGTAAAAAAGTCCTTGGTAAGAAAGTCTATCGTGCCACGCTTTGACGGTTTCTTCGGCTATGCGCTGCATTTTGAGGTCGATCGTGGTTTGAACGCGCATTCCTCCCTTGACGACTGCATCTCGCCCGAAACGCCTGGTCAGTTCCTGGACTACGGCTTGCGTGACGTAAGGAACTTTAGAGCCGCCAAAGGAGGTAATTTTGCCGAGCTTAATTTTTTGCGATCGGGCGGTATCGGCTTCCGCCGCCGTAATCCATTTGAGATCTTTCATCCGGTTTAAAACCGTTTCCTGCCGTTCTTTTGACAACTTGTAATTGACAAAAGGACTGTATTCTTCTGGGGCGGAAATTAAGCCGGCGAGCATGGCTGCTTCTGCAAGGGTCAAATTATTGGCTGACTTGTTGAAATAGCTTCGAGAGGCTGTCTCTACGCCGTATAAGTTGTGACCTAAGTAGATTTGATTCAGGTATAGTTGCAGAATTTGGTCTTTGTTGAGAATTTGCTCCAAGCGGATGGACATTACCGCTTCAGCTATCTTGCGACTAAATTTTGACTGGGGAGAGAGAAACAAGTTTTTGACTAGCTGCATTGTCATAGTCGAGCCGCCTTCAACGGTTCTACCTTTCTCTAGGTTGACTATGAGAGCTCGGGCTATGCCGCCGGGGTTGATGCCTTTGTGGGTGAAGAAGTTGCTATCTTCGATCGCCATTACAGCTCGTTTCAAGTTCGGAGAGATTTGGTCGAGGGGTACGACATCCCGGTTAGCTTCGTCGTGGATGCTGGCTAGGGGCTTACCGTTGATGTCGTAAATGTGGGTAGTTTCTGTAGGAGAGTAGGTTTGCAAGATGCGAACATCTGGCAAATTACGGAAACTGATCGCTAGGCCAACCAGTCCGCCAGCGACTACGGAACTGGCTAGCATTGTGATGCTGAGTATGGTTCCGGCGGTCACTTTGCTGACTGACTGAACAAACTCGAATACAGGGGCTGAGTTTTCCGTATGTTTGCGGACTGCGTTAGTTGACACGTGGATTTCACTTCCTCACTCGATTTTGGGCTTAAGATTTGTAATTTTAGATGCGAACTCTGGAGGCTGTCAGTCGATTTTAGATTTTAGATTTTAGATTTTAGATTTACTTGCTGCAGATGAATTTGGGGGTTTGAACTCTTTGTCTAAAATTTGGGGTTCGCCGCTACTGTTGTCGGGGGCTTGGTAGGTGTTTTTGGGCGGGGTTAGCCAAGAAAAGCTGGGTCGCTTTGGGATTATGGTAGCTTGATAAGTGTGTTTGTATGCGTGAATCAGTGAGTTTAACTGATTCCGCTAAGACCGGCAAAATATTATGGTTTCCGATCGCTCCCCTATGATAACTCCTAACCTTTCAGCGCTTTACCGCGGCATCAGCGAGATTTTTCCCGATCGACCTGATTCTAGCAACCCTGACGAAAATCTGGCCCAATTGCTGGCAAAAGTCGATCGCCCGTTGCGAGTCAAACTCGGAATTGACCCCACAGGGAGCGAAATTCACCTGGGACACAGCATTTGCGTCCGCAAGCTGAGAGCTTTTCAGGACGCAGGACATACAGCGGTACTGCTCATCGGAGATTTTACCGCAAGAATTGGCGATCCGACAGGGAAATCTGAAGTTCGATCGCAGTTGACAGAGGAACAAGTGGCGGAAAATGCCAAGACTTATTTAGACCAAGTGCGTCCGATTCTCGATTTTGACACGCCCGGACGCTTGGAAATTCGCTATAACTCCGAGTGGTTGTCCAAATTGGACTTGGCGAAGATTTTGGAACTGCTGGGGACGATGACAGTGCAGCAGATGCTCGCTAAAGAGGGATTTGACAACAGGATACAGCAGGAAAATGCGATTTACCTGCACGAGTTTCTGTACCCGCTAATGCAGGGTTACGATTCCGTGGCTTTGGAAGCGGATGTGGAGTTGGGGGGAACTGACCAAAAGTTTAATATTGCGGTGGGAAGAGATTTGCAGCGGCATTTTGGGATGAAACCGCAGTTTGGTTTGCTGATGCCGATTTTGCTGGGGACTGACGGCGTACAGAAGATGTCGAAATCCTTGGGCAATTATGTAGGTTTGTCGGAAGACCCGCTGACGATGTATTCTAAGTTGGAGAAAATTGCTGATAGTTCGATCGTCCAGTATTTTGAACTCTTGACAAATTTGCCGCTTGATGAGTTGCCCGAAAATCCGCGCGAAAAACAGAAACTTTTAGCTGTGGAGGTGGTAAGTCAGTATTGGGGGAAAGCAGCGGGCGATCGGGCCCAACAAGATGCGATCGCGCTAATCAAAGGTGCGGCGGGACAAGCTGATGCTGTGGCCGAGTTTTCCTTGGCAAACGTGCAGTTTCCGGCTAAGTTGTTTTATATCCTTAGTGCTAGCGGGCTTTGTAAAAGCAGCGGTGAGGCGCGGAAGTTGATGCAGGGCGGTGGAGTGAAGTTGGAGGGCGACAAAGTTTCGGATGTTAACTTTACCTTTGAATCACCTGCAGAATTATGCGGTAAAGTTTTGCAAGTTGGGAAGAATAAGTTTGTGCGATTGGTGTCTTGAATCTCTTTTTTGACCGCAGATGAATACTGAAGATGAACGCTGATGAACGCTGATAATCGAATTATTGTTGCTTTGGATGTTTCGAGTCAAGAAGAGGCGATCGCCCTTCTGGACAAACTCCCCGATGTATCTTTCTGGAAAGTCGGTTTAGAGCTATTTGTGAGCTCCGGGCCTGGGATTTTGGAAATTTTAAAACAGCGGGAAAAGCGGATTTTTCTCGATTTGAAGTTTCACGATATCCCGAATACTGTGGCTGGTGCTTGTCGGGCTGCTGCTAAGTATAATGTGGATTTATTGACTATCCATTCTACTTGCGGTAAAGATGCTTTGAAAGCGGCACAGTTGGCTTTGACTGAAGGGGCGGCGACTGTGGATAAACCGAGTCCTAAGTTGATTGCAATTACGCTGTTAACAAGTTTGAATTCCAGACAGTTGGCTTTTGAGTTGAAAATACCTTTGGAGTTGCCGGAATATGCTTTACACATGGCATTGTTGGCTAAGGAAACGGGTTTAGCTGGTGCTGTTTGTTCTCCGCAAGAAGTGGAACAGTTAAGAATGAGTTGCGGGGATGATTTTCTGTTAGTTTGTCCCGGTGTGCGTCCGAAATGGGCTGATGGAGGCGATCAAAAGCGATCGATGACTCCAAAAGCGGCATTTAAAGCAGGTGCAGATTATCTGGTGATTGGGCGGCCAATTACTGCTTCCGACGATCCGGTGGCGGCTTTTGCGCGTATTTGTGAAGAGATTAGATAAACACAGATGATCGCAGATCAAATCCCATCAGCGTTCATCTGTGTTTATCTGCTGATATCTGCGGTTGCAACCCCGACTTTGGCAGTTAATTTTGTGACAAATCATGCTAACAGTATAAATGCCAGTCGGTATGGTTTGTTAGCGCGATCGCCCTGTCCCGCTGATTTAGAAACTTTGGTCGATCGCCTGTTGCAAGATTTGCCGAGTTATGCTAATCGCGTAATTGTACGATCGTACTTTTCTCCTAACACTTCTACACCGCCCGGTTACGTGTCCCGTCAAATAATTGTAGCAGGTCGCCCGGAGTTTCAACCGCTACCTTTAAATTTTGAAGATGCGCTTCCTGAAAATACCAATCAAGCTTTTATTACTACTTTAGAAACGCAGTATCTGGGGGGAAAGCGAGTCGAAATTCAGCAATATCACTGGCTGTTTTTAGCTAAAACCCCGAAGGGTTGGGAATTAGTAAAAATTGTTTCTCGGTTTGGTACAGCGGCGGATGTTAGCCCGTTGTTAGCGCCAGAGGGGGAGACAAGCGCAATTGCTGAGGCGATTCGTTTGTGGTTGCGAGATTGTCCTGCAAAGCCATAACTTGAGTTTCAAGCAAAGGGGGCGGGTTTTTGAGATTGTGGGTAAATATCAGAGATTGTTGGTGAAACCCGCCCTTATCAATCAACAACAAAAATTTATTGCTATTGCTATTTTAATTCATCCAATTTAGCCTTTATAGCCTGCATATCTTGCCACATAAACCATTTCGGACTTTCCGGTTCGCGGGAAGGATTTCGTAACAAGTATGAGGGGTGGAAAATCGGCATACACAGCCGTCCTTCCCATTGAATCCATTGACCTCTGATTTTACTAATTGGCCGCTTGTCGCTTAACAATCCTTTGAGGGCTGTTGCACCGGTTAATAAAATGATTTTGGGATCTAAAATGCGAATTTGTTCGAGCAAGTATGGTTTGCAAGCTTCGATTTCTTTGGCTGTGGGAGGGCGGTTTTTGGGTGGGCGACATTTGATGACGTTGGCTATGAATACGTCGGTTTCTGCACTCAATTCTACGGATTCTAAAATCTTATCTAGTAGTTTGCCCGATCGCCCGACGAAGGGCAATCCGGTTTCATCTTCGTTTTGTCCGGGCGCTTCTCCCACAATCAAAATTGAGGCTTGAGGATTGCCGCGCCCGATGACGGCGTGAGTGCGGGTGTTGCCCAATTCGCAGCGGTGACAGCGGTTGCAGTGCTCGCCGATTTGTTCCATATTCTGATAAGTACCCGGAGGAATGGGAATTTTGGCATTTACTGGGATTGAGTCGTTTTGGAAGGCGGCACTTTGATTGCTGTCAAAAAGACTGAGTTGCAAGTCGCTGGACATATATTTTACAATTACAGAGATTTTGTTGAGTCTAGAGTTTATAGTTTAGATCGGGTTTTGTGATTTGAGATTGGCTAGATGCTTTTATGCGATGCGATCGGGCACAATTTCAATTTAACACTCGCAAATCTCACAGGACTAGCGACACAGAAACCCGGTTTTTTGGAAAAATATTGGTTTAGCCACGAAGTATCTGCGAATAAACCGAGTTTCTGACTCGTAAATTTCACATTTTTTGTTGAGTTCGTACAGGCAGAAATATGTTGTCTAACCCGTTTTTTGACGATCGCGCCGATGCAGGCGAAAAACTGGCTGCTGCTGTTGAAAACGAGCTCGGCAAGTTGAATTTAACGGCACAAAATGCTGTGAAACCGATTGTTTATGCCTTGCCGCGCGGGGGTTTGCCCGTTGCTGTGCCGATTGCACGTCGCTTGGGCTGTCCTTTGGATGTGGTTGTTGCGAAGAAAATTACTCGCCCAGATAATTTAGAATTGGCGATCGGCGCTGCAACTGCTGACGGCCATCTTCTCTGGCAAAATCAAAAACAGCCAAGTTTACGCTGGCAAAAATCAGCACTCCAGCAAGCTGAAAATAGCGCTCAATCTCTGCTGGCAGATTTGGCTTCGGGACGACCAAATGTCAGCGCGGCGGGGGCTTTGGCGATTTTGGTGGACGATGGCATTGCTACGGGGATGACGGTGGCTGTGGCGGCGCAGGCTCTGCAGTCGCAGCAACCGGCTGCTTTGTGGATTTGTTCGCCCGTGGCCCCCCATGATTTGATGAGATTTTTGGCGCAAATAGGCGATAAGTCGATTATTCTGGAGACTCCTCACCCTTTTTACAGTGTCAGTCGCTTTTACGCGCAGTTTCCGCAGGTGGAGACGGCGGAGGCTTTGGGCTGTTTGCAGGGACAGATTGAGTGGCGATCGTAGGTTAAGCTAGAAGGCTAAATCTAAAAGCTCGATCGCTAGCTAACACATGAGACCTTGGGAATATTGGTTGAACACTGTGATTCTCTCTACTCAGCACAATCCGCCTCGGTTTGTTGAGTTGGTGATGTTGACTTTGGCGATGATTTTGTTGGGGCTGTGGAGTGTAACGTTGCAGTGGCAGTATTTAACGCTTTCTTTGAGTTATATAATTGGTTCGTCTTTCTCAATTTTGGTGCGGGAATATATGGGCCCGCAACCTCAATTTCAATTAACTCATTTGACTGCTTTGCTATTATTAATTATTAGTTTTTATAGCTTTGCTGAAATGATTAGATAGTTGATATTTTTTTTGAACTAACCGCCAAGACGCTTTAGGCTTTCGCCGCGCGTCAGCGCTAGGATGCAAAGGAAGAGGAGAGATGATCGAGAGTTCACTAATTATTCGCGATTATCCTATATTCTAATGCGGTTGATGCAAAATTATGCGGTTGCCGGCGGGATCGAAAGCATAGATTTCTAAACCGTGTGAGGCTTTGATAATTTCTCCGGCAGGCGGATATCCTAATGCCCAAATTCGGGCGATCGCAGTTTCGATATCGCTGACTTCCAAACACAAACTCATGCCTGTTTTTGCTCGATTTGCAAATTCCGATTTGTGGAAATCTTTGGGTTTGAATATGCCGAGTCTTAAGCCGGGAAGTTGAAATTCGGCATAGGTATTGGGAATGTAAGGATTTGGTTCTATGTCGAGAAATTTGGTGTAGAATTTGACCAGAACTTCGTTGTCGAGGTCTGCTAAAGTTACTAGGGCGGCGCTGTATTGGAAAGTCATGTAAATTAGATGGATAACTGGTAATTAACAAGGAAAAATGGCAACAAAAAAAATCTAAAATCCTCCAATTCGTCCCACTATTTGAATTTTGCCTCGTGCATTGCCTTTGAGAATCACAGCTTCGCCACTTTGGGGTACAATATCTGTTATCGCTGTAATATTGACTTGATGCGTTACCATAATAATAGCACCTTTTGTGTTGCGATTATCAACAATTAATTTGCGAATTGTTGTTGTTTGTCTGGCTTCTTGGCTGCTGTCGCTAAAGAACGAGTTGAGGGCTGGTAATGGCTCGACTTTGCCTAAATTTATCAGTTTTGCGGTTTCCAAACACCGGCACCACTGACTCGATACAACTCTAACAATTTTGATGTTGCGCTTGCGAAATTCGGCTCCAATTTGCTGGGCTTGGGTTCTTCCTTGTCCTGATAAATTGCGCTGGCTGGAACAGTCGCCTAACTTAAAGTTAGCAGGATCTCCGGTGCCTGGGGCGATCGCGTGTCGCATTACCACCACCAACCCTGTATCTCCCCGCTGCAATAATTGCCATCCCGCTTGAGTTTGGGCTTTGGTTGCTGCGTCAGAAGTGGCAGTTTGAGTCATTATCGCGATCGACAATACTAAAGCTAGGGAACCGAAAAACCATTGACCGTTGCGGTAAATCTGTGCTGCCATTGTTCCAGAACTTAGAAATTATCTTATCATATTGTAATACAACAAATATTTCTCTATGGAACTCACAAATTTTATTGCTCTGTCTGTCATTGTTGTCGCTGCGCTGGGGATTGGCATAGGAACAATGACTTGGGCTTACTTCGGTAAGGGCAGCATTTCTGTACTGTTTAAAGAACCAATTTTAAACTCGCCAGAATTTCCAGATACTGACGCAGGTAGCAAAGCTGCGGTTTATTTTCAAGCAGGAATTGAGGCTTATAAATTGGGAAATTACCGCAAAGCTGAAGATAAATTTACTAGCGCCATACAACAGGTGGCAACGGCAGAAGTTTACCACAATCGCGGTTTGATTTTTGCGAATTTGCGATCGGACGGCGAAGCGGTGGCAGATTTGATCCGTGCCAGCGAATTATACCAACAGCAGGGGAATATCCCCGCGATCGACACGATCAAACAAAATCTTGCCGCTTTGAAGCAACGCAAATTAGAACGAGAAAAACAAAAATCTGTAGCGACATAAATTGCGGGAATTACGCAGAAACCCGGTTTTTTACAAAAATATTCAATTGTGCTTGGCTCGTTACTAGGCAGAACCTGGTAACGAGTAACAAAATATTCGATTGTGGCTTTAACTCTCGGTAATAAATCCGGTTTATTCGGTATTGACGCGCAAGTTTTAAATTAGTGGGTGGAGCCATTCTAATGAAACAAAACCTATATTTTGGGTCTGAAAAACCCGGTTTCGCGATGTATCGCGTTCGATTCAAAATGTTGAGAAGAAACCGAGTTTGACAGAATTGTTAATTTCTAACATCAAGAGGTAACATTCTCGCGAAAGGCTAAATTTTTCTGGCATCTTCGATTTGGTCGATTTGAGAAATTAGCATTTCTCGGCTAGATGCTACAACTCGATAATTAGTAATTGGATCGTAAGCTTCCCACTCTTGAGTGACTTCGCTATCTTGCCACAAAAACCATTCCCGGTAAATTTCGCCGTCGTCAATGTCGCCGCACAAATTAAGCCAATCATCTCCTCCCAGACTCTCAAAATCTCCTCCTACTAAGTCAATCCAAGCCGCTACGATACAAGATTCTATAGCACTATTATCAAAAGTAACTGCCGGAGATTCAACAGAGGTTTCGGGATAGCAAAGTGTGGATTTCATACGCTGTACCTGAATGTTATGTTATTAATTTATAAAAAAATCCTTAATGGTAGGGATCGCACAATGCCACTATCGGAACCTCCACAGTTTGTACCTCAAAAAATCTCGATCGCTAAAACGCTCAAGTGTTGATGGTGTATAACTTTACGGCGCTTTGGGTGAAGGGGCTGCAGAGGCTAATTTGAGCCAATTTGCTAACTAGCACAGCACAAAGCACGCGCTGCGAAGCTATCCGGTGGGGAATCGCCCGAAGATTTCTGGCAAAGGCGATCGCCCGACCCGAAGCGCAGACAGCACGATTGGTAACTGTATACTTGGTAGGTTGGGGAGTTTCCGTACAGTTTTTGTGGTAAAATTAGCTGTTACCAGACTTTCGCAACCACAGCGCGGCGTTCTCAAAAGCTAAGGACGGTGGTGCGATCGCAACTTTTGATTTATTGTTAATTTGACGAAAGGCCCGATCGACCGCTAGGGGAAAAAATTATGGAAGCAACCAACCAAGACAGAATTATCACTCTGACACTCAACTATACCAACGGCAAACAGCAAGAGTTCGAGTTCATTTCGTCAGCAGAAAGGGTAGGAGAGCAAGCAAATTTAGGTACTCGCCTGCACAAATTCTTGACTGCCGATCCAATAATTATCGAATTAGCAGATAAACTTGTAGTTATCCCTATTCACAACATAGAAAGTCTTGAAATATCGCCGATTCCTTCCAAATTGCCAGATGGTGTCTTTCACTCAATGCGAGAAATCCAGAAATAGTTAAGCTGTTGAGCCTGCAAATTTGAATGTTATGGCGGGCTTACCCACTTACATAGAGTAGAGTTTTAATCAACAGAAATATCCCAGTTAGATGATGTTCGTCGATTAACCTAATATTAGTTCGCAGTGCCGAATGCGATTCTGCAGCATGAAAGCGGAATGCGAGTCCGCACTACAAACCGTTTTTGTGATGACGATCGACTGGATACGATCTTAAAGAGGCGGGAATTTATTACAACCAGCTAAATTTAAATTAAAATAATTTATTGTATTGTTTGAAGTGAGGATATATGTTCGATGAATGATGAGAATAATTGCAGGTTTCGCAGAGTTTTATTTACCATAAAAAAATGCTAGAACTCCACTGTCACACAACTTATTCCGACGGTACTCTCACCCCAGCCGAACTCGTAGCAGCCGCCGCTTCTTCGGGGGTTCGCGCCTTGGCCGTCACCGATCACGATACGATGTCGGGTTGGGATGAAGCCTTCGCCGCCGCTGCTTTGCACGGTATCGAAATAGTCCCCGGACTCGAACTCAGTACAGTCCACAACGGTCGATCGCTGCACATTCTAGGTTTTTATCCCGATGCAAATAAGTTGCGCGTTCCTTTGAACGATCGCATAGAAGGAAGATTGAGGCGATCGCAGGAAATGGTAGAAAAATTAGCAGCACTGGGATATGCGATCGAACTACCAACAACATCCCCAGGAATGGCACCGGGAAGGCCTCACATTGCCTCGGCGCTGGTAAAAGCTGGTCACGCCAAATCATCGCGGGAAGCCTTCGATCGCTGGCTGCGAGACGACGGCCCCGCCTACGTGCATTACGAGAAATTCTCCATCGCCGAAGGGATAGATTTACTCAAGAGTTGCGGCGCAGTACCGGTGTGGGCGCACCCTTATTTATTTCGCGGCGGCGCTGTTGAAGAAGTGTTGAAAGAATTAGTAGATGCGGGTTTAATGGGAGTCGAAGTATACCATCCCAGCCACAGTTCCAGCCAAATGAAAAACTTGAAAGATTTGTGTCTGGAATACGGTTTGCTGGTAACTGGCGGCAGCGATTATCACGGCCCAGAACCCGAAAGAAATGAAAGAAAAGGTATTGAAACTACCCAATTGAATATGCTGCACATACCGTTAGACTTGCTGGAACCGATTAAGGTTGCTGCGGCGAGTTTGAAGTAATAACTGTAGGCTGCGTCAGTTTAAACCGGAGCAGATGGGAATAATCAAGTCATTATAACGCACCTTATAAGACCTCGCGATCGTTCTGTAGGGTGCGTCAGTTTATATAGCGAGTCAATCGAAATAATTAAGTCATTATGACGCACCCTACTAAAAACAGCTCGCCATCAAACCCAACATAAATTAATGTGAAGTTAGGGAGGGATTTCAGTTGAGCTAATGTTAGGATAGCAATAACGTTTAACTACCCAGCGGAGCTGATTATGAGTGTAGAAGACAGGGCAAAGGCGATCGGCAAAAACGTAGAAGGCAAAGCTCAGGAAATTTTCGGAAACATCACCGGGAACAAAAAAGACCAAGCTGAAGGCCAAGCAAAACAAGCGGAATCCGCCGCCCGCCACGCAGCAGAAGATGCTAAAGATGCTGTGAAAAATATCGCAGATAAAGCTAAAAGAGCGATCGACAAATTGTAAGCTGTCGGGCATCTAGATTGTATTTTTGGGGCAGGCTTTCTGGTCTACCCCACAAGAATTTTTATCAAACTTGAATGTCCTTCGACTCCGCTTAGTAACCGTAAGATCGTGTCCTAACAAGTTTTCTGAACTTAGGTATAGCCTTTCTGTGCTCTCATAGGAGGTACTATCCGGGATAGGGCATACCTCACTTTTGTGAGAACCGCTATCTCAGTATCGCAAACATGGTGTTGTAAAACTACAAAATCTTATAGTAATTATATCGTTTCCGCTGGCATCGGAATGATTTAACCTTATTAGAACACAGAGTACACAGAGTCCGAGAATATATATCTGAATCATTCCGATGCAACCGGATTTGATATTACTTATCCAATAACGAATCAACATATTTCATCCACATTTATCGGCGTTCGCCTGCGCTTAAAAGTCTGGTTCTTTGGCTAAAAGCTCGATCGCCAATTCCATCCGATCCTTCCCCCGCGCTAGAAAACCTTCGCACTCCTGCAAACACTCGACAGCCACCGCAAACTGCTCGAAAACCTCCTCTAGTGGCAATTCTCCAGATTCCACCCGATCGATAATCGCTTCTATGCGATCGACCGTTTCCTCATAATTCCAGTCAGACTGGCGCAACTTCGACTTAACCATAGCATTTATTCTGCATCCAGCACTTCTACAATCTTAACTTTCAGCACCCCCCGACTCAACCTCACGGTCAATTCGTCTCCCAATTCTAAACCGCCAGTTTCGCGGACAATCCTACCGTCAGCTTGCATTACCGCCGCATAACCCCTTTCCAAAACCGCCGCCGGATTTAGGGCTGCTAACTTTTCTTGCAATATTTCCAGTTTACCAGTTGCTTGCCGCAAAGTTCGCGATGTCGCAGGCAACCGTTTTAGTCGGTTTTGTAACTGTTGCAAATGTTCTGATTCTGTCTGAAATCTGGCTTTGACAACACTTGCTAAATTCAGCATTCTTTGCTGGTGTTCCGAGTAAATATCTGCTAAAATTGGTACGGCTTGGGCCGCTGCGGCTGTCGGAGTGTGAGCTCGTTTATCTGCTACTAAATCGGCGAGAGATTCGTCTCTTTCGTGTCCGATTCCTGTAATAATTGGAATTGCACAATTGGCGATCGCCCTGACAACTCTTTCATCATTAAAACAAGCCAAATCCTCCGCAGAACCGCCGCCCCGCGCTAAAATGATCGCATCGGCCCTACCGTCCAATTCTACACGCGCGATCGCCCTAGCAATTGCAGCCGGAGCCAAATCTCCCTGCACCAAAGTCGGCGACAGCAACACCCGCAAACCCGGATATCTCTGCGCTAGAGTGCGCTGAATGTCCCCCCACGCAGCAGCGCTATCCGATGTCACCACCGCCACAATTTGCGGGTGTGCCGGAATCGGGCGCTTTCTGGCGGGATCGAAGAAACCCTCAGCTTCCAAGCGCGATCGCAATTGCTGCAACCGCAAAGCATCCAATCCTTCCCCAGCCGGTAGCGATTGCACAACTGTCAACTGATACTCGCCGCGATTTTTGTAAACCCGGATGCTTCCAAAAACCAGCAATTGCTCACCTTTTACGGGTAACTTCAATAATTTTTGCCGCTGAGAATTCCACGCCACGCAGCGAATCGCAGCGCTTTTGTCACTGTCGCAGAGAGTGAAAAAGCAGCCGCTGGCGTGCTGCGAAACGTTGGACACCTCGCCGATCAGCCAAACCGATCGCAGGTGGCGATCGCCCTCCAGCAACTCTTGCAGGTATGATGTTAGTCCGCCCACCGACAACGTTGTCTCAGGAAAAATTGAATTCATCTAACAATTTGAGATTTTAGATTCTAGATTTTAGATTTAGGCTACTATATTTAAGGTAATTTGTGCGGGTTGATTTGGCGATCGTATATTAGTTGTAAATAAATTAATGATATCAGATGTCATGACTTCGATGAATGTGCTGCGGCAAGAGGCTGCGGCGATCGGCATTACCGATGCCGAAGCGAGAAAATATGGCGATCTCCGCCATAAAAGAACTTGGTCTTTGGCGATCGAACATCATCTCTCGATGCAAGATTTTGCCGTTGGCGAAGCCCTCGAAGAGGATCGCGCAGAATCCGATTCTTCCCGCGCCATCAAAGACTCTCAGCCCCTTGAGTTCAAAGACTGCGGTATTCAGCTAACGGCGAATCTGGGCGAATCTCCATTCAAAATTGAGAACCGCACATCACCTCTGGCCTCGCCACCACAGTCAGGAAGCGCGATCGGACAGCCCAACAATTCCGACCGCCTCAGCCACCAAAACCGAGGCTTTAAACAAGTAGTTCAAAACCACATTAAAGCCTTAACAATTGCCTCAACATCCCGTACAATTCAGATCAATTCACAAGTCAGCAATTGGGTTTGTCCTGAGTGCTATCCAGAGGTTGAATCGGGTTGTCACCTGTGCGCCGGAGAAGGCTATATAAGCGATATTGCAGCTATTGGCTGGACACTAGCTTATATGGAAATGTTGGGCTGTTCTGCTCGCGAAATAGAACCTCTGCGAAACTTTTCCTCTTCCTTTAATATTCTGGAAATTAATTTAAAAATTTGTGTTGCTGTCAAAAAAAGTACCGAAGTTTTAGCGCGTACAGAAAAATGGGTAATTGGTAATTGGTAATTGGTAATTGGTAATTGGTAATTGGTAATTGGTAATTGGTAATATAGCCTTTTTCATAAACTCGATGAGGTACTATGCGGCATAGGCCCAACCGGCAAAACCGGGCATACCTCACCACGCTTGATAACCGCTATATCAAATCATTTCCTATCGCTGACAAACAATACGGATTCTAGTCCTTTTAAAGCAAATTCTAAATCGTCATTAACAACCTGAAAATCGAATTCTCCCGCCGCTTCAATTTCCTCCTTGGCCCGCAGCAATCTCCGGGCGATCGCACTTTCAGAATCTTGACCCCGACTCCGCAGCCGCCGTTCCAATTCTTCCCAAGAAGGAGGTAAAATAAAAAGTCGCAAAGCCTCTGGAAACTTATTTCTAATTTGCCTTGCTCCTTCGAGTTCAATTTCTAAGATTACCCATTTTCCCTCACCAATGCCCTGTGTTAGAGCAAAATAGGGAGTACCGTAAAGATTGCCGGCAAACTCTGCCCATTCTGCTAACTCGTCAGCCTCAACCATTTGTTCAAAACGGCTGCGGCTGACAAAATAGTAGTGTTTTCCCTCAATTTCTCCCTCGCGCGGTGTACGAGTTGTGACGGATACCGAAAGACATAATTCGGGATGGCGATTGAGGAGCGATCGGACTAAGGTGCCTTTCCCCACACCGCTAGGCCCAGTCAGAACAATTAATTTACCGGATTTCATTTTTAGAATAGAAACTCGTAACAATTTAAGCTTTCGGTTACTGTATACTGTAAGTGCTCAAATTGCAACTGATAAACATCAATCATCCCGAACTTGACTGTCTTTACCGATCGCAAAACGATTAGCCACCGTTTCCGGCTGAATCGCCGAGAGGATGACATGACTCGAATCTGTAATAATTACCGCCCTCGTGCGGCGGCCGTAGGTAGCATCAACCAATTGTCCGCGCTCCCGCGCATCAGTAATTATACGCTTAATTGGTGCCGATTCGGGACTGACAATGGCAATCACTCGGTTAGCCGACACAATATTACCAAAACCGATATTAATTAATTGAATATCCATGAAAATCTTAAATTTTGGGTGAACGAGTAACCATCAATCTTTACTTATTATCATATATATCAAAGTTTTTTGACAATACAATTTTTGAATTTTTACCTGCTTTCTTTCTATTTTTTGAGTCGCCGTCCCACCGTCTTTATCAAAACTTTAAAAAACTAGCGCTGTTAACCGCTTATATTAAAGATTTGGTAAAATCCAGGTTTTTTAGTTGCCAATAAAAGCCTTAGCTGTATCGAAAAAACAGCCCGTAAATATTGCAAAATATAAAGTTAACTTCTAGTTGATGGAAATTAAGTATAATCACTGATAGATTACAGCAAATATTTGGAAAGGGCAGTTTATACTGAAAGTATTAACACTGATGCTGCTTTGATGAGCCTTCAACCTAAGCTAAAGTCGGCTGGCGATTTCTCAAGAGGGATAGCTGCGCCTCTAAATTGCATATTGAAATTGTCGAAAGGAGTGTGGGGTGTCGGGTGTAGGGTTGGAGCTTTCGGAGCGTGCAAATTAAATGCCGGTTAGCTGATGAAGTCCTGACTACAAACCTTTGAATTCAGGAAAAAACCGGGATTAATCCAGATACATTCACCCGTATTAATCCCGGTTTTTATATCGTTTCCGGCTGCATCGAAATAATAAAATCGAGTCAGCAGTTAACACTCAACCATTCAGTTTTTCGACCGCGAGTCAACAGTCAACAGTCAACAGTCAACAATCACCTGACGGTACAACCAGGATTGATATTCCACAGTCGATTAAGCCGCAACTAAACCGCTGTGTCTTAACAAAGCCTTAGTGCTAGGTTCGCGCCCCCGGAAAGTTTTAAACACTTCCATCGGGTGCAAACTGCCGCCCAATCCCAACACAGTCTCGCGGAAGCGTTTA
Source organism: Microcoleus sp. S1D4 (assembly GCF_036700765.1). Lineage (NCBI taxonomy): Bacteria > Bacillati > Cyanobacteriota > Cyanophyceae > Oscillatoriales > Microcoleaceae > Microcoleus > Microcoleus sp. S1D4. The sequence goes on along the minus strand of NZ_JAUBPP010000009.1, from coordinate 26,458 downwards.
CCCGTAGAGGCGATCGCATCTTCATCTTCCAAACCAGCCTCCTCAAACGCCGCAAAAGCATCAGCGCTGAGAACTTCCGCCCATTTATAACTGTAATAGCCCGCCGCATAACCGCCCGCAAAAATGTGTCCGAAAGCGCACAAAAATGCGTCTTCTTTCAGAGGAGGTAAAACAGTCGTAGTTTTAGCGATGCGATTGCGGACATCCGCCACAGTTTCGCTACCGCCCGACTGGTAGCGGTGGTGCAATTCGATATCGATACTGCTAAAATGTACTTGTCTGAGCATGACGCTACCGCTCATGTAGTGGCGCGCTGCTAGCAGTTTTTGGTAATAGTGTTCCGGTAAAGTTTCCCCGGTTTGGTAATGCTTTGCCATCCCGAACAAAGTAGCCCGATCGTAACACCAATTTTCCATAAATTGACTGGGCAATTCCACCGCATCCCACTCAACATTATTGATTCCAGAAGCCCCCGCATAGTCCACCGTTGTCAGCATATGCTGCAAACCGTGACCGAATTCGTGAAACAAAGTTTCGACTTCCAGAAAAGTCATTAAACTCGGTTTTCCGTCCACCGGAGGACTTTGGTTGCACACCAAATAAGCCACCGGCAACCGCGTGATGGTTTTTCCCGCTTCCACAAATTTAGCGCGCACCACGCAATCGTTCATCCAAGCACCGCCGCGCTTTTCTTCTGGGCGACTGTAGGGGTCTAAATAGAAATTGGCGATCGTATTTCCGGCTTCATCATCTATTTGGAAATAGCGCACATCTTTGTGCCACACAGGAGCTTGACCGTCCGCCGCCGTTACTGTCACGCCAAACAGCCGCTTTACTAATCCAAATAAGCCATCCAATACCTGTGGCAGAGCAAAATAAGGGCGCAATTCTTCTGCACTAAAAGCAAACTTTTCTTCCCGCTGCCGTTCCGACCAAAAACCCATATCCCAGTGCTTCAAATCCCCGGATTCCGGCGCACCTTTGGCCGCCGCAAACGCTTTTAACTCTTCTAAATCTTTGACAGCAGCACTGTAACTAGCTTGGCGCAATTCTTCTAACAAAGCTTCGACTGCCGCAACGTCGGGAGCCATTTTGGTCGCCAGACTCAATTCGGCATAACTGTTAAAGCCGAGCAAGGCTGCTTTTTCCTGGCGCAGTGCTAAAATGCGATCGGTCAAAGGCCAGTTATTCAACTCTCCACTGCTGGCTCTGCTGATAAAAGCTTTGTACAACTTTTCGCGCAACTCGCGGCGAGTGCTGTGCTGCATGAAAGGGCCGTAACTGGGGAAGTCTAAAGTAATCCGCCAAGGGCCGTTTTCGGCATCGGCATTTTCTGCACCGGCACTGCGAGCGGCTTGGGCTGCTAAACTCAACAAACTCGGCGGTAAACCGTCAATTTCCTCTTTGTTTGTGAGGGTGATGCTGAAAGCTTTGGTAGCGTCGAGGACGTGATTGGAAAATTGAGTAGTAATTTCGGCCAATTCTAATTGAATGGCATTAAAACGCTCTTTTTGTTCGCCTTCTAAACCCACGCCGGAGAGTTGTGCATCTCGGAGAGCGGCTTCGACAATTCGCTGTTGAGCTGACTCTAAGTTGTCCCAATTTTTGTTGGCCCGCAGCGCTTTAAAAGCTTCGTAAAGCGGTTTGCTTTGACTGACTTTGCTCCAAAATTTTACTACTTCCGGCTGCACTGTTTCGTGGGCCGATCGCAATTCCGGGCTATTTTTCACCCCCATCAAATGTCCGACAATGCTCCAGCTCCAATTTAAGCGCTCTCCAAGCTGTTGTAAGGGTTCTACTAAACCGCTCCAAGTCGGTTCTACAGAGGCTTCTAAGGCAGCTAGCGAGCCTTCTAGCTCGGTCAGCAGTTCGGTAATGGCTGGGATTACGTGCTCTGGGGCGATCGCGTCAAAGGTCGGCAATCCTTGGCCAATTAGTAATGGGTTATCAGGAATATTTACGGTTGCAGTCATTTAATTTTATTGTAAGAGGCTGAAAACAGGTGAACTAGACAGATTCGCTTTTAATTTTGTAACACAATTGTCGAAAAATTTGGACTCCAGCCGGGAGATGGGGAGAAGAGGAGAGTGGGAGAGTGGGAGAGGGGGAGAGGGGGAGAGGGGGAGAATTAGGAAAATCTTCCTTATATTCTCCCGACTCCCGACAACTAACAACTGCTTTCCTCTCAACTAACAACTAACAACTGCTTTCCTAACAACTGCTTTCCTAACAACTGCTAACTGTCAACAGTCAACGGCCAACTAACTTTCTTGCGTATGCTGCAACTGCTTTACTACCGAGATTAAACGCTTGAGGTGAGGTTTCACAACTTCTTGTTGCTCGTGTTCCAAACGGTAGATTTGAGCTTGGACTGCAGACAAATCGGGAGTCGATTGGTGCGGGGTAGATTGCAGTTGGCTTTGCAGATTTGCCATAACTTTCTGGATTTCCAAGAATCGACTATTTACTGCTTCCCATTCGTCTTGGGTGATAGCAGTTTCTGTCAAGCATTTTGTTGCGGTTTGCAGTTTCTCTATCGCGTCTTCCACGGCTTCGAGATTTGCAGGTTGGCCAACGGATAAATCTTGCAGTTGTTGGCTTACTTGCTCGCGGACATTGAGCACGGCAGATGCTACGATTTCTTGCAAAGAAGCTACCGATTCTCCCAAACTCAGCAACTGCATCTCAATGTCTAGAGACTCGTCAAAGCCTTCTGTTCTAGGTAATGCAGCCATTTGCTGGCGCAGCGTTGCAATATCTCCTGACAACTGCTTCCGCAATTTTACAATTACCGTCACCGCCGTTTTTTCGACTTTATTTACCGAGTTTTGGACGCTGGCTAGTTCGGAATTTTGGTGAACCCGCACTTGTTGCTCGAATCGATATCGGTTAGCAACATTCAGCGACAAAGCCAAAGTGAGGGGCGCTACTCCGTAAAAAGCTTGACCCGACAGTGCTACCGCCAGGGAACCGACTCCAGAGGCCGCCAGAGAGGCGTATTCTGCTAGTTCCAGCCAGTGTCTTTGAGGAAAACTTGGCCTTAAGTGGTTTCTAGCAGAGGGGTTTGGCTTCCGCACGGCTCTTTGGGTCATAGTATTTTCTCGTTGTTGGTAAGGTTGCGAGACTGGGTGAAGCATTGATTTATATCCTTTTTTCAGTTATATGTTTTAGATTATTTCGTGACACTCTTCTATTTTTACCTTATTGAGTAGGTTAAGGATAACTGGTATATTATTATGTATTTGGGATACCTAGGCGCGATCGCCCGCCATTGGGGCTGTTAAACGGTAAAACCCAGCGCGCCCTCTATTTTACAGGAGGCGGGTGCGATCTGGTTTGGGTGATCGACCATCGCTACAAAAGCCAGTCGATTTTTAGATTTGAGATGAAAAATGCCACCTCATGAGGGCGATCGGAGTTTTGAGCCGTTCTGAAGTTGCATTTTTGTTCCTGCATTGGTATAATATATTCTTGCTCAATTTCCCGGAACCAATTTACAGCAAAAATTGACCGATGAACTCAGAAAAACCAGAAATTGGCGATCGGCTAAAGTCTATTTTCAGTATCGCAATCTTTATCATTCTCGTACTCGCAGTCGGCTTTTTAAGCGTGAATTTTATTTTAGCTCTCTATGCAAAATTTGCTTAAAATAACCACCATCTTGGAGAATTGAGAATAGGAAATTATTCCATTTTCCATCCGTTACATCCGCTGCCACCCCTACATTGTTCCCCGCCGAACTTCGGAACTAAGCCAAGAAGTGGGGAACTTGATATTCGCGACTTTCGGCGATCGCAATTTGCAAATCGCCCATTTGGGCATCCAACTCCTCGATTGTGCTTTGTGACACCGACTTCCACTTCTCCCTAGTTTCCCAGCGGATCAACATCACCACCTCATTTTCCACCGCATCCACCCAAATTTCCTTACCCAAAAAACCGGGGAAATTTTTTAGTCCTGCTGTCCAAACTTCTTCATCTCGCAGGATAAACTGCTCCCACTTTTCGGGAGGTACTTTAAATTTCAGCCACTCAATTACCATATTATTTTTCCCTTATAAATCAACCGATTTTAGATTTTAGTATGGACTATACCGTCACACGGGGCGCTTATGGAGCATCTCCGGCTTTGAAGAAAAAGATGTTTTATGGAGTTAGCCAGCGGTGCAATAGACTTGAGTTGCAGAAGTCTTTTCTCAATCCAGAAACCGCAGATTAAAGGCAGATGCAACACTGATTGACGCAGATGATTTTAGGGTATTTTCCGATTTATGCAATTGCTAGTCTATTGCCAAAAATCGGGGAACAGCACTATTAAATGCCAAACCCAGATTCTCCAAATGGTTAAATATGAGTTACGCCCAGAAATCTTTGACGCACTATTTATAACCGGTACAATAAGTCCAGCTTTGGGTTAGGCAAATTAATCGTTACCGATCGCAATTTTAACGATTAACTCAGTTCCCTGTCCCGGACGAGAAACACACTGCAACTGGCCGCCATGCTTTTCTACTACTAAATGCTGCGATATTGCCAGACCCAAACCTGTGCTCGTCTCTGGACATTTAGTGGTAAATAAAGGATCAAAGATGCAGTCGAGAACTTCTTCCGTCATCCCTGGGCCGTTGTCGCTAATTGCGATCGCAACTTCGCTTGAACTTACCAAAAACGTCCGAATCCGAATTTCGGGATTGAATATTTCAGTTTCCGAACCGCCCGCAGACAACAAAGACTGACTTTGAATTGTACCACACCTTTGCGGATTTCTTCCTCCTTCTTCCAAAGCGTCGATCGCATTTGTCAACAAGTGCATGAACACTTGATTTAACTGTCCCGGATAGCACCGGATTCGCGGCAAATCCGCATATTCCTTAACTAGAGAAATTCCCGGTCGTCCGCCTTTAGCTTGCAGACGATTTTGCAAAATTAGTACAGTGCTGTCCAAACCTTCGTGGATATCTACAGGCTTCATTTGGGCTGCGTCAGTACGCGAGAACAACCGGAGCGATCGCACAACATCCCGAATCCTTTGGGAACCTACTTTCATTGAATTTAGCAGTTTTGGCAAGTCTTTTTTGATGAAATCTAAGTCTAAGTCTTCCATCCAATCTTGAATTTCTGCCACCGGATCGGGATAATGCTTTTGGTAAAGCTCAATCGACTTCAAGAGTTCTTGAATATAGCCCGTGGCGTGGCTGACATTCCCGGAAATAAAACTCACTGGATTGTTTATTTCGTGCGCTATTCCTGCTACCAACTGCCCCAGACTAGACATCTTTTCAGTTTGGATCAGTTGAGTTTGAGTTCGCTGCAAAACTAACAAAGTTTGCTCTAATTTCGCCGCTTGCTGTCGCAGGCGTTCTTCCGACTCTTGCAAAGCGAATAGAGATTGTTTGCTTTCTGTAATGTCCAATCCCACAAATACCGCCGCCGTATTTTTATGATATTTTTGAGCGACTATTAAATAAGTTTTATCTTCTCCTCTGATGTTTGTTATTACTTCTTGAGATGTCTTCTTTTGGGGACTGGCAAAAAAATCGTATACTAAATCGTTAAATTTAGGGCTTGTATCTAAAAAACCAACTTTCTGACCAGAAAATATTTCAGCCGGCATTTGGTAAGCAGTAGCTAAATGTCGATTTACTCCCAAGTAACGCAAATCGGAACTTACCCAAGAAACTAATCCGGGTACGGCATCCAAGACAGCTTGAAGTTGCTCTTTTGCTTCTAAAAGCGCTGATTCGGCTGCGATACGAGCCGAAATGTCTCTGGCGATCGCGCAGCAGTATTCACAACCGCCGTATTCTAAATAATTGACTTTAACTTCGACGGGAAAACAGGCACCATTTCGGGTTTTGTAAGTGGCTTTAAAAGTGAAGTTGCTTTGCTGTTTGAGTTTCTCCCAGAGTTCCGGCCAATCCGATACTGAAAACTGCGAATCGATGTCGCTAACTGTCAGGTTTAGCAGTTCCGATTCCGAGTAACCAAACAGATTACAAGCGGCTTTGTTCGCGTAGCAAATTTGACCTTCGGCACTTGTGAAAAAAACTGTATCTGCAGCATTTTCTAGGGCAATTGGAGTTAGTTTTCGTTTAATTTCTAACTGCGGGGTTTTGACATTTGAGGTTAATTTATGGTAGCAATTTTTTGGGGCGAGTTCCTCAGCTATCTTTTCGGCAAACAGGAGCAAACCCCCGATCGCACCAGAGCAATTTTTCCAGGGCAAAAATACCCATTTTACCCGTCCGCTGCCACAGCCTTCGATTTGTTCTGCTTCACATACGGGCGATCGTCCTGTCACAAACTCGCTGTATTCCAAAACTCCAGTCAAACAAGCTCGAGCATTTTGTTGCCAATATTCCGGGAGATTCGGGAACAGTTCCCAATGAGAGCGGCCGATCGCCTCACCGCAGCCGATCGCGCCATCTGTTTCCCAGCGACTAGAAACCGACAGGTAGCGCATTTCACAATCTACCATTGCTACGGAGTCGGCGGAGCGCTCCACCAACCGCCGAAATCGCTCTTTACTCTCCAATACGTCTGCCTCTGGGGTTGCTGGTGGGCGATCGAAATTTTCCCGTCGGCAGACCTTCCCAGCCTCCGACTTTGTTGCTGAACTGGCGAGTGTTTGCACGGTTTCGGATTTCCTCCATAACTGTCAGTCAATTTGAGTTTTGAATTTTGAGATTTTGGATAAACTCCACAGATGAATCACTGGAGCTTGAACTTGCTTCTAAAATTTGGGATGCCGCGACAGCCCTGCCGCAGCCTGTATCGTTTTTAGGACGGTCAAGTTAGAAAAATTCTGTTTTTGATTAAAAATGCTGTTTCCCTGATTTGCTCTCTCGGGTGATACCCTTGGAGGGTATCACCCATCATTCATATCATTTTTCACGAAATGTGTCTATAGGTACTCAAAAAAATTTTACCTTAATTTTTCAATTCTGAAGATTTCTTCAGAATTGTGAGGTTTGGTAATAAGTCCAGCTCGTGCAATTATTTAATTTTTTTGTCAGTATTTTGTATTAAATTACACAAATTTTTGCGTAAATTCACTGGTAAAATCCACTCTCCCCTTCCGCAACATTGCAGGATCAAATCTTTCAGTTGTATTGCAAGTCATCAACACTACGAGTTTTTGCTGAAATTGAATGCCGTGTTCATCCATAACACTTTGATACAAAGTTCCATCCAGCAAACTCAAAATATGTTCAGTTTTGTTAGTGCGTTGGGCCGCATCGGTCGATCGATCTTGAGCCAAATTATCAGCCTCGTTAATAATGATACAAATCCGCTCCAAATAACTCGGCGGCACAAAATTTTCCACAGCATCGTGATCTAAAATAAAAATCACATAACCCAGCGGCACCAAAATCTCCTTTGCTACCGCTTGCGTCCAAGCAGTTTTGCCAGTCCCCGGTTCACCGCTAACCAAAACAGCCAACTGATTTTGGTCGAGAATTGCCTGCTGAACCGTATCCGTAAAACTTTGAACATCCGCAGAAAAAGTCCGAATAGGGAACTGACTGTGAACCTGTCCCACGCGGCTTTTGTACCCGCTCAAAATCACCGCCAAATTGTAAGTAGCCTTGCTAACGAGCGGCGCAATATCTTTACAAATCAGAGTGTAGCAGCGTCTTCCCCTATCGTAGCTGTCAATTTGCAGCCAACAGCCCCATCGCTCCCAATAAGCATAAACAGTACCCAAAACTTCCAAGCGTTCCCAGCTTACAAACCGCTCCGGCGGATAAGAAAAATGCCGCTCCCTACAAGACTGAGTAATCGCATCCGGTTTCCCCAACAAATCCAGAACTTTGAAAACAGTAGTCTCCTGGAGTTTGTTCAGAACGTAGTCGATGGGAATGCTAGCGCGGCTAACCAATTGCACCACCGGAGTTTCAGTAACTAAAACGTCTTTGGAGCGGTAATCCGGGTAAACTGGCTGCGGAGTAATGTAATCCCAAAATTCATCAATTTCGTAGCGAGTATTTTCCGAGAATACATTTAAGATATTTGCCCACCAGGTATATTGATGCCGCCCCATTGCGTCGGCAATATCGCTAGCTGCATCCAAAGTTTTTTGAGCTAATTCTACCGGATCGCTAGATGCTAAATGCAGCAGGTGTTCCAAATCAAATTGACGGTAGAGAGGTCGCCAGCCAGAGCCGAGCAACCCTCGATTTTGAGGATTATTTTGAGTAAAATTGTTTTGGCGATCGCTCATATCTTCAGCACTCACTTATTGCAACTCCTACTTACTTTTATTTTAAAAGCTTCCGCGCCCATCTTCCACAAAAATACTAGATTTATCAATTGACTTTGAGATAATTCGGAGGCACAAAATCTACTAACCAAACTTGGTTATCCGAGCAGTAAAATGTACAGCCGTCAAGCTGCATTGCTGCGGCATCTACAGCAAAGACTGCCGGGATGCCGTGTCGGGCACCTACTTTACGCGCTGTCTGAATATCCGCCGACAAATGAACGTGATGGCGCGACATTTTCCTAATTCCTTGACTGAGAATAGACTCGACCGCAGTGCTACCTGTTCCGTGATACAAAATATCTGGGGAAACAGCAGGTTCTAACTGCAAGTCAACCTCTACGCTGTGTCCTTGATTGGCACGAATTAGAGTGCCTGTGGAGTCGAAGGAAAAGCGCTGTTTGTCATTTTCTGCGACTACTTGTTTGAGTTCTGCAAGCTGAAGGGGGAAGTTATTCTTTTGGCACGCATCGAGGAGTTCGCTCACCGGAACCCAGCCGCCCGGCCCGAGTTGAATGCCAATGCGCGAGGGCGCGTGGCGCAGGTGTCTGCTGAGATATTTGCTGATTTTGAGCGATCGCGAATCGTGCATAATTTTACTTGATTTATTGAGTAATTTTCTGGATCTATCTGGTTTATTTAATCTGTTAGTGTTGCGAAAGAGATTGAGCGAACAAAAGCGTATTGACTCTCGTCTTAGATCCTTGGTATTTCTAGTTTATACGCGAATCTTTATCTTCCTAAATCCTCCTTAATCAAGAGATTTTGATTGCATTTCCGGTTCCATCCTTAAGAAGGGGGCTAGTTTGTAGGGTGCGTCTCGGCACACCGATTGACTAAGTTTCAGCGTTTGAATTCTGAACCAAAGCTTCCGATTAACGTTCCAATTTTTCAAATTTCAAGCAAGCAAAATTCTTTGACGCAGCTTGGTTTCAAAATTACCATAATCAAAATTAGTAACAAAAGTTACTCATACTCTCAACCGATGTGCCGAGGCGCACCCTACAAAAACTACTTTCGGACAACTCCGCCAAAAATAGCAAAATTTAGATAGCGCCAGTGACAGGCTGCGTCGGCAAAACCTGCTTCTGCAAGCCACTTTGTTTGCTCTTCCACAGAGGAAGGAATATCTTCTTTTAAATAGTTTTGAAACCAGGCTGTATCGTCTTCTCCGCTGGCTTTCATGTACTGTCGCCACAAGTTTTCGTATTGCTCGGTCAGCTTGGGAGTAGCACCTGTCACAATGTCTCGAATTAGCAAGATTCCCTCTGGATTCATTGACTGGAAAAGCTGGTGAAATAGCTGTTGTTTCCCGGCGCTGTCTAGGTGGTGGATTGCTAACCCTGAAACTACCAAATCGTAACCGCTGCCGAAATCATCTTCTGCGAAATTTCCCTGCTGCAATGTCAGGCGTTTTCCGAAAGCGGACAAGTTAGTTTGACAAATTTTCAGCATATTTTCCGCCATGTCAAAGGCTAGGACTTTTGCTTGAGGAAATGCTTGCAAAATCAGAGCCGACAGTATGCCAGTCCCCGCGCCTAAATCCAGAACTTGTATGTTAGCATTGGTTTCAAAAGGTATTAACTGCAGTATTAAATCGTGTTGCTCGCGATAGTGCGGAATGAGGCGGGGAATTAAACCGTCATAATCAAATGCTCTTTGTTCAAATTCCTCGCGTACATAGTTTAAATTCATAGACAATTTTTCTCTACCTGTTAATACTTGAGTGCGTTAATGCCGTTGGTCTGGTCTTTTGTTCGGATATACTACATTTGATAATACATAATATTTACAGGACTGTCAAGATTTAGAAGAAAATAATTTAACAGAAGTTCCCGACGATCGCCAGACACGGATTTTGTTGGCTTTTTCTCTGCCAGTTCTTTGAGAAATGTTAAGCTCCGAGATCGATATGCTTGAGTAAAGGTGAGGCAGAATGCGGGAAACCCACAAGCCTCGGGAAGAAGAAATTTTAAGGTAGATGCGACAGGCAAATTGTGAGAAAAAAGTTGAGAATTGTTACAAATGGCCCGATTCGGTAAAAATCGAGAAAATATGCCCTCAGATTGACAAAATTTTGCCCAACAATCAATAAAATCTGAAGTGACTGCTTATTGGATGTGCGGACGGCCGAATTTTAATCATGAACAGATACAAAATATTGCACCCATTTGTGGGGAAAAAAACAGTGATAATGAATCAGGATGTGAGTAGATTAGCTGTCAGCCGTCAGGGTAAAATAGAAGCAATGGAAATCCAACAGCGGAGCAAGAATAAGACCGATCGCCAGCAACCAAACGCGCCCGATCGCCCAAACCAAAATTATATGACAAAAGAAGTAGAGTTGTCGCTACAAGAATGTTTAGATTTTAAAGGAGCGATCGACCGCTCGGCACTGGCGGTTAGGACAAACGCCCGAGGAATTATCAACTACGTCAGCGATCGAGTTTGTAGCATATCTAACTATTCGCGCGCTGAACTGATCGGTCGCCATTTCGGAATTCTCTACTCGGAATATAAGTCTTCGGAATTGATCAAAAATTTGCGGTCAACTGTTGCCCAAAGTGAAGTTTGGCAAGGAGAAATTAAGAACCAAGCTAAGAATGGCAGCGATTATTGGGTTTATGCAGCAGTAGTTCCGCTGTTGGATTTTCAGGGAAAACCCTGTCAGTATTTGGCGATCGGATTCGACATCACCGATCGCAAAGCTGTTGAAGCAGCCCAAGTCCAAGCCCACCGGGCAAAAGACGAATTTTTGGCAGTCGCCTCCCACGAACTGCGATCGCCCCTGAGCGCGATTTTGGGATGGGTACAGCTAGCCCGATCGCGCAAGTTAAACGAAGCCACTACCAGCCGCGCTTTGGAAATCATCGAGCGCAACGCCAGACTGCAGAACCTGCAAATAGATAATCTCCTGGATCTTTCGCGGCTGCTGCGCGGAAAAATACACCTCAACGTCGGCAGGGTTCACCTCCCGTCTGTCGTGGAATCGGCGATCGACACCCTCAGCCCCGCCGCCGAAGCCAAAAACATCCGCATTGAAACAGATTTTGACCCCGCTGTCACCTACATTTTGGGAGATGCAGAACGCTTGCAGCAAGTAGTCTGGAATTTACTTGCTAACGCCATCAAATTTACCCCGGATTCCGCCCCCGGTCTAGTCCAAATACAGATCGAGTCTACTGTGTCGGGCGCGCTGATTCGCGTCAGCGACAGCGGTTGCGGGATTGACCCCAAATATCTGCCGTACATCTTTGACTACTTCCGCCCCACAGATAGCTTCCAAACCAAGGAACAAAACCGGCTCGGCTTGGGACTCTCCATTGTGCGGCAGTTGGTGGAACTGCACGGGGGAAATGTTTGTGGCCAGAGTCCCGGAATCGGACAGGGGGCTACATTTGAGGTGCAGCTACCGGTGCCGAACAGCAACAATGCGATCGCTCACAATGCTGCGCTGGGCGCAATGGAAAGTATATCTGGACAGGGTTCCAAACCCTTAGCGGGAAAGCAAGTGTTGGTGGTTGAAAGCAGCGCCGAGATCCGCGAATGTATGAAAACTGGTCTGGAAGCATTTGGAGCTAAGGTAACGGCGGTGGCTAGCGCCGGCGAAGCGATCGCCGAGTTGGAACAGTCGCGGCCAGACGTGTTGGTGAGCGATATGGCGGTGTCGGAAGCCGACGGCTGCGATTTGATCCGTCGCGTCAGAGCAATGGAAATGTCCCAGCACAGGGAACTGCTGCCGGCGTTGGCGCTCACGGAAGACCTGGGGGATGACGATGGATCGGCGCTCTCTGCGGGGTTTCAGAGGTATTTGTCGAAGCCTGTGTCCCCGCATCAGTTGGTGAGCGCGATCGTCCAATTGGCTGGACAGAATGGATTTAGCTGCCAAGATTGTGGCGCGGGAAATGTCCGGGCGATCGCGCCTCCGTCCTCGCCGCCGGATTCTAAGAATTTTGACCGCACAATTTATCCAAATAAATCAACAAATAATAGACAAGAATTACCCCTGTTGCTCGTAGTAGAAGATAACAATTTTTTACTAGATTACCTTCAAAATTTATTAATGCCGTACTATCGAGTTGCCGTGGCTGTGGATGGAATTGAAGGTTTAGAAAAAGCTAAACAATTGCGCCCAAATTTGATTTTGAGCGACCAAATCATGCCCCGACAAAATGGACTCGATCTGCTCAAGGAGATTCGGAATACGCCAGAATTGAATTCGACTCCGGTAATCTTTTTGACAGCGCGATCGGGGATGGAAGCTCGGATCGAAAGTTTGGATGCGGGTGCTGACGATTATATTGCAAAGCCTTTTGACGAGAGGGAATTGCTGGCGAGGGTAAGAAATTTGCTCAGAACCCACGCAGCCGAACAGCAATTAACGGTGCTCAATCGTCAGTTGCTGCAGCAAAAACGGCAGTTAGAAACGGTGAATAGATCCTTGCAATATTTGGCAACTTACGACAGTTTGACTGAAGTAAGAAACCGTCGCTTTTTTAATGACTATCTCGATACGGAATGGCGACGTTTGGCGAGGGAAGAAGCACCGCTGTCTTTGATTATGTGCGATATCGATTATTTCAAACTTTATAACGATACTTACGGGCACCAAGCGGGGGATGAATGTTTGCGACAGGTGGCTGCGGTTCTCCAGCGTTCGGTAAAGCGATCGGCTGATTTAGTTGCGCGTTACGGTGGAGAAGAATTTGCCATAGTTTTGCCGAATACGGATATTGATGGTGCCGCTTGCGTAGCTGAAATTATCAACCAACAGGTGAGAGATTTAGAGATACTTCACGCCAAGTCTAGTGTCAGCGAATACGTGACGCTGAGTTTGGGTGTGGCTTGCTGCATTCCAGCACCGATGTCGCAGCCGGGGGCGTTAATTGCGATCGCCGATGAGGCGCTTTATCGGGCGAAAGCTGCAGGGCGCGATCGGGTTTCGGTTGCCACATTTGAAGCATAATAGTTATTAGAGTTGGGCTGCATAAATATTCGCTCTGTCAACCGCAGATTTCCAGCGGATTAACACCGATGGACGCAGATAATTCAATTTTGTCTGCGATTGAGTGCAGGGGGAACGCATTTTATTGAACACTGTTCATCAGTGGTGACTATATTTTGAGATAAATTCACCGTTCTTAGAAGCTATAGACACGCTTTGTAATGACTTTTTAGATAAAATAGGAACTGATTAATGGTGGTTTTTACTGGCTCTTTCTTCCTTCCTTCCTTCCTTCCTTACTATGCCAAATTAACAATTAAAATGCCCAGGACAGCAAACATCTATTTTTGTAGTTTTTAAAATTTCTAAAGCCATATGCATAACGCTTTATTAACTTAAGCTTGTTGTTAATGCCCTCAACAAAACTACTTGTCGTCCTATTATTAAAGTAAGCATTTATCTTCCGTAAAGCCAATTGGTAATAGTCTTCACACTATCAGGAAAATATTGTTTGGCTCTTTGATGCCCGATCCCAATCCTCAACAATCCGCTCAACCAATTTGTTCTTTTCTTTTCAAATATTTGTCTGAAATTTTCTTTTAATTTTGCATTTATGCCATATTAAAACAAATTTCTTGATCTCCATTAATTTGATATTTTGCTTTTCATTTAAATCGTCTTCATTTTTTAATAATGAATATTTACTGTCGTTTATTCTCTCTAATGCTTGTTGACATTCTGCTGTTTTTGGGGAGAATTTTGATTTTTTAGTTAAATCTATTATTGCCTTTTTTCGCGCTTTATTTGTGTGTCTAACTCCTTGTTAACTTGTACCATTACATAAAATCTATCCGCTACTACTTGAGTATTTGGCATAAGTTTTTGTTCTAGGGTTTGGTAACATTCCCACAAATCTATACTCACTTCTTATATTTGTTCTAAAACCTCTGAATACCATGAATTAATGACTGGCTCTATTTCAGCTTGTGTTCTTCCTTTGACAATTGTAATTAATTTAGATGTTTCTAAATCGATTAATACGGTACAGTAATTTCCTTGACCTTTGATTGAAGCTATTTCATCAATTCCTAGTTTTTTTTAATTTGATGGTTTTGATGATAATTTTTATAAAGCATTTGACAACATTCTTTCTATTTCTTCTGTTGTGACTACTCGTTGTTTTGCTGCACTGTGAATATCACTCGACAACACTGACTTGATTGTTGTATTTGCTAGTCGTTTTGTATAAGTTCTTTGGTTGTTCATAAAGTCCAATTTTTCGCTAAATGGTTGGCCACATTTTTTATATTTAAACTGTCGCCTGTTTATTTCTAAAAATAGAGGCTGCTCTCCCCACGATAAATCTTTTACTACATATCGATGATTTTGATGTAATCTATTACTTTTTGTCCGCAATGATGACAATGACTTTCTCTATAGATTGACTCCACCTGTAATATTATTCTAATTCCTGTTAGTTGACTTATTTGAGTTACTTTAATTCCTTGTATATTCAGAAGTTCTGTTAGAACTTTAGTACCCTTTTTTGTGGTCATGACTGTAATTCGCTCTCAAAAACTCTTGTGGCTCTTTGAGAATTAACAATTAAACTAGCCCTGCAGGTCAAGCTTGACAAGGACTTGATTTACTTTTCTATATATTTGTTCAGATATTTTCACTTGTTTAGCTATTGATTTAGCATAGTAAGTAAGGAAGAACCTAAAAATGAATCATCTGAAAAACCCGCACCCACCCACAAGTAATTAAAATGTACGATTAATTAATTGGGTAAGATGTTGATATGAATTGATCGTGTGCTGGGGGCCAATTTGTGAGATTTTACGTGGATTTGTGAGATGTCGGCGAGCCATCCCCGACAAGTTTTTGGGATGTTTTTATGGTAGGCAAACGGCACTGTATATTCCTAATTAGGGGACTGTTGTTTATCCGATTTAAAACTGCTACAATCTCTACCAAATGCTCGATCGCCCAACAGCACCTATTTTTCCATGATTTCCACAAAATCTTCAATCATCACATCAAAGGTGCGAGCCAACTTGTAGACTGCCGCAAAATCAACCATCGCCATGCCCTGAGATCGGGCATAATTGCTAATCGTACTGTAGCCCACGCCCGATCGCTCCGCAACCTCCTTGAGCGTCCATCCCTTCTCGGCGGCCAACTCTCTAACCCGCAACCTGACTAAGCCTTTGCTCATATTCAGTATTTACAAAATTTTGGATTTAGTATATTGTATCAAAAGGCGATCGGTCAGTCAGTCAATTTTAGATTTTAGATTGATTTCACACAGGAATCTACGATCGGGAACAAGCATCTAAAATTTGGGGCTGTTAGCTGCGGGAGTCGGGGCTTGTATCCATTTTGTGGCTGAGTCAGCGAAACTAAAGTCGATCGCCAGTTAAAATTAATTCCGACAGATAATTTCTGTCACTCGCACCTAACAGATAGATTTACCTACCACTAGGATACGCAGCTACAATGATATCAGACAATCAGTTAAGATCGTTAGCGATCGGCACATCAAAAATTATTCACAAATCGTCAGTCGTCAATCCGCGATCGAGATTTGTCACCGAAGAAACAGTAGCGCTTTTATTCAACATCACACCAGACCAAATTTACCGGATCGAATGCTGTCACAACATGGTGTACGTACACGCCAAAGGCCTCAGTAGATTCGTCAGCTACGCCGATTTCCCCCCAATCTTAGAAGTAAAACCAGCCTGCGCTCAAGATTTTCTCGGATGGTACAAACGCTGGAAACGCACCCAAGCACCAGAATTTTGGACTAAATTTTATACGTACAACTTCAAAGCCGCTGTTTCAGTTGACAGCTTGCTGGAATGGGGTAAATTAGTCGCTACAGTTAAATCGGTAATTTCAGCCTCAGCACTGCAACAACTACGCGATGTTTACGCTCAAGAAAAAACATTAATGGAAAGTTTCTAAAGCAGGCGCGTCGAGTAAACCCGCGATTGTTCGACACCTTTGATTTCTGTAGGGGCGGTGTCAAGAGTGCCCGCCCTCTTCTATTGTTCTCTTGCGGATCTTCGAGTAAATGTAAGGTGCGCTGCGGCGCCCCCTACAGGATTTAGATGATCCTCAAAACTCTTTCTTACCTTCCAATTCCCACATATTGGAAACCAGCCGCTTCTAAAACCTTCTTATCTAAGAAATTGCGGCCATCAATCATCACCGCATGATCCATCAACTTCGCCATTTTTTCATAATCTAAACTGCGAAACTGTTCCCAATCAGTCACCAACACCAAAGCATCGCAACCGTCAGCCAATCTTTCGGGATCTGTTTCTACCAAAACTCCCGACAAACCGTGACGCATTCCAGTCTGAGAAACAATCGGATCGTAAGCTTTAACTTTCGCTCCCAATCGGTTCAAATTGTCGATTAAATTCAGCGAAGGAGCATCCCGCAAATCGTCAGTATCCGGCTTAAAAGTCAAACCCAAAAGTCCGACTGTTTTACCTTTAAGAATCTTCAAAACTTGCTGCAATTTCTCAATAGCAATCAAGCGCTGGCGTTCGTTAACTTCCACCGCCGCCCTGAGCAAATGTGCCTCGTAGCCGTAATCCTCAGCAGTGTGAACTAAAGCTGAAACATCTTTGGGGAAACAAGAACCGCCCCAACCGATGCCGGCTTGCAGAAACTTGCCGCCAATTCGCGAATCTAAACCGATACCTTTGGCTACTTGGGTAACATCTGCACCAACGCGATCGCAAATATTAGCTACTTCATTAATAAAGCTAATCTTCGTAGCCAAAAAAGCATTAGCTGCGTACTTAATCATCTCCGCCGAACTGATATCTGTTGTCACGACAGGTACTGCCGCCAATGACTGATTTTCGGCAAACTTGCGATCGACAATCGGCTTGTACAACTCTAGCATCATATCAATAGCTCGCTGAGAGTTGCTGCCGAGAACAATGCGATCGGGATTAAACGTATCGTGAACAGCGCAGCCCTCCCGCAAAAACTCTGGATTGCTAACCACATCAAATTGCACGCCAGTTTTTGCTGCTACTTCCTCACCAGTAGCCCCATCACCGCTTTGAGGTTTTTGACGTTCAGCCAAACCATCTAATACAATCCTCCGCACCCAATCCCCCGAACCGATGGGCACCGTGGATTTATTGACAAGCACTTTGTAATCGCCGTCGAGGTGAGCTCCAATGCCGCGCGCCACCGCTTCTACGTAGCGAGTATCGCTTTCCCCCGTAGGCAAAGGAGGGGTTCCCACGGCAATGAATAAAATGTCCCCGTGAGCCACTCCTGCTGCTAAATCTGAAGTAAATTCTAGGTTGCCAGATTGAGAGGCAGAGTGCATTAATTCAGACAGTCCGGGTTCAAAAATTGGCGACTGTCCAGACTTCATTAATTTAACTTTTTCTTCGTTGTTGTCTACGCAAATAACGTGATGTCCGATGTGTGCTAAGCAAGTGCCGGTAACTAAGCCGACGTATCCTGTACCGATGACGCAAACACGCATATAAATGTCCTCAAAGTTAGTGAATTAATCAGATGGAAATGAAGGAAGAAGGAAGAAGGAAGAAGGAAGAAGGAAGAGATAAGAAGGAAGAAGGAAGAAGGAAGTTCGGCAACGAGCAATGTACGGGATGTAACGGATGTAACGGATGTAACGGATGTAAGTCCGTCGGAAGAAGGACGAAGGAAGAAGGAAGAGATAAGAAGGAAGAGATAAGAAGGAAGAGATAAGTAGAAAATTCTTGTACCCTATATTTTCATCTTCCCCTCTCCCCCTCTCCCCCTCTTCCCCTCTCCCCCTCTCCCCCTCTTCCCCTCTTCCCCTCTCCCTATCTCTACTGTTGGTTTCCCTCGATGCGATCGCGAAAATCTTTCACAGTCAATTCTAAACCTCGATCCAGGGGCACGGTTGGCTCCCACCCCAACCAAGTTTTAGCACGAGTAATATCCGGTTGTCGCTGTTTTGGATCGTCTTCCGGCAGAGGTTTGAAGATAATTTCTGCCCCTGGATTAATCATGTTTTGAATTTTTTGTGCCAACTCCAAGATAGTGTATTCGCCTGGATTCCCCAAATTCATCGGCCCAATTTTGTCGCTATTCATCAAGCGAATAAATCCTTCTACCAAATCAGAAACGTAGCAAAAACTCCGGGTTTGGGAACCGTCGCCATAAACAGTCAGCGGCTGATTTCGTAAAGCTTGAGCAATAAAATTGCTGACAACTCTGCCGTCATTTTCCAACATCCGGGGGCCGTAGGTATTGAAGATTCGCACAACTCGAATGTCTACCCCATTTTGACGGTGGTAATCAAAAGATAAGGTTTCAGCTACTCGTTTGCCTTCGTCATAACAACTGCGAATTCCGATACAATTAACGTTGCCGCGATAATCTTCTGTTTGTGGATGTACGTCAGGATCTCCGTACACTTCGGAAGTGGAAGCGAGAAAGAATCTTGCTTTTACCCGTTTGGCCAATCCCAACATATTCATCGTGCCGATGACGTTTGTTTTAATTGTCTTGACAGGATTGTACTGATAGTGTATAGGGGAAGCTGGACAGGCGAGATGGTAAATCTGATCTACCTCTAACCGAATCGGTTCGGTGATGTCGTGGCGGATCAGCTCAAAGTAGGGGTTGTCCAGCCATTTGAGGATATTGCGTTTAGTCCCGGTGTAAAAGTTATCCAGGCAGACTACTTCGTCTCCTTGGGCCATTAAGCGATCGATTAGGTGGGAACCGAGGAAACCCGCACCGCCTGTAACTAAAATTCTCATTGTGGAAACTGCCGTTCTGTTTAGGGGGTAGGACTGTGGTACAAAAATTCAGTCGATCGAATGAAACTTGCTAACAGAATAACAAAATTGCGATCGCCTATGTAAACACTTATGCGTCTCTTTCATCAAATCTTTAATTAACTTAGCATTTTCAAATATATTGAACAAAGTGCTATAATTCGCAAATGTCAGCTAGCAATTTTTATTAAAGCTTGAATATTTTCGGGAAAATACTGTTGACAATAAATCAGTTTTAAGTTATTGATTATTGGTTGTTTGTTATGCGATCGCTTCTGTGTGTAGTTATCTAAGGACTTACGCATAAATACCCAAAAAACCGGGTTTTTGACGACTGTTAAAGCGTCAAATCAAGTATTTCCGTAAACAACCGGGTTTCTCAAGGCTAAAAAGCAGTGTCGCTGTCGGCTCTTGGTGGAATCTCAGCAGCGGTTAAAGTCACGATTTTACCGTCACGCCAGATTCTAATTGATTGTCCTAGTCTGCGATGTTTTTC
Organism: Microcoleus sp. S1D4; assembly: GCF_036700765.1. Classification (NCBI taxonomy): domain Bacteria; kingdom Bacillati; phylum Cyanobacteriota; class Cyanophyceae; order Oscillatoriales; family Microcoleaceae; genus Microcoleus; species Microcoleus sp. S1D4. Next base: position 6,942 of record NZ_JAUBPP010000009.1, on the reverse strand, counting down.
AATTGCTTGAGCGATGGCTGCTTTGACACCTGCGTCAATGCGATGGGAGCATCTGGTGTTTGGCAAAAAGCATTTTTTTATTGAGCGTGCGAGTTCTTAATATCGCACTATAAATTCAAAACTGAGATGCTCCCGTTGGGAACAGGCCCGACGGCCTGTCCCCAACAAAATACCTACATACAAACTACGAATCGCGATCGAGCTTCAGCACAGCCATAAAAGCCTCCTGTGGCACATCCACAGTACCAACAGACTTCATCCGCTTCTTACCCTTCGCCTGCTTTTGCAGCAGCTTCTTCTTCCGCGAAATATCGCCGCCGTAACACTTCGCCAACACATCCTTCCGCAAAGCCGGAATATGTTCCGAAGCAATCACCTTAGCACCAATTGTTGCTTGAATCGGCACCTTAAACTGATGGCGCGGAATCAACTCCTTGAGTTTTTCCGTCAAACCGCGGCCCACATTATAAGCCTTATCCCGGTGCACAATCATCGCCAAAGCATCAACCGGATCGCCATTAATTAAAATGTCCAACTTCACCAACGGATTTTCGCGATAACCGATGATGTGATACTCCATACTCGCATAACCGCGCGATCGCGATTTCATCTGATCGAAAAAGTCCGTCACCACCTCCGCCAAAGGCAACTCATAAACCAGCGTAGTCCGCCCCTGACTCAGATACTTCATATCCATAAAAATGCCCCGCCGATTTTGAGACAACTCCATCAGCGTCCCCACATAGTTTTCCGGCGACAGCATTTCTACCCGCACATAAGGTTCCTCAATCTTCTCCCGATACTGAGGATCTGGCAAGTGACTCGGATTGTCAATTGTTAACACTTCTCCTTTAATTGTTGTGACTTGATAAACCACAGAAGGAGCCGTAACAATCAAATCCAAATTGTATTCTCTCTCCAGTCTTTCCTGCACAATTTCCATGTGCAGCAAACCCAAGAAACCGCAGCGAAAACCAAATCCCATCGCGCTTGAAGTTTCCGGTTCGTAGGAAAGCGCCGCATCGTTGAGTTCGAGTTTTTCTAAAGCTTCCCGCAAGTCGGGAAATTGGTCAGCATCGATCGGGAACAAGCCGCAAAAAACCATCGGCTTAGCCTCCGTATAACCGGGCCAAGGCTCCGGTGCAGGCTTCTTGACCAAAGTAATCGTATCCCCGACGCGAGCATCAGCTACTGCCTTAATTGCCGCACCCAGATAACCAACTTCCCCCGCGTGCAGTTCGTCTACTTGAACTTGAGTCGGTGAAAGGATTCCTAATTCATCGATGACATATTCCTTCCCCGAAACCATCAACAAAACCCGATCGCCCTTTTTAACACTTCCGTCCATCACCCGGAAATACACAATTACCCCGCGATAAGCATCGTAATAACTGTCAAAAATTAGCGCCCTCAGCGGTTTATCAACAGTATCCTGCGGCGGCGGCACCTTTTCGACGATCGCCTCCAAAATCTCATCAATACCAATTCCTTCCTTAGCAGAAGCCTCAATCGCCCCGCTACAGTCCAGACCGATAATTTCTTCAATTTCCCCTTTTACCCGTTCCGGTTCCGCCCCCGGCAGGTCAATTTTATTTAAAACCGGAATAATTTCCAAATTATTTCCCAAGGCAAGATAGACATTTGCCAAGGTTTGTGCTTCTACGCCTTGAGATGCGTCAACCACCAGCAGCGCCCCTTCGCAAGCAGCCAGCGATCGCGAAACCTCATAGGAGAAGTCTACGTGTCCGGGAGTGTCGATCAGATTGAGCACGTACTCCTGACCGTCCTTGGCAGTATAATTCATCCGAGCCGCTTGCAGCTTGATCGTAATGCCGCGTTCGCGTTCGAGATCCATATTGTCTAAAAACTGCTCCTTCATCTGCCGTGCCTGCACAGTCCCAGTTTGCTGCAACAGGCGATCGGCCAAAGTGGATTTTCCGTGGTCGATGTGAGCAATAATCGAAAAATTACGAATGCGAGATACAGGAACGTTAGTCATAAAACCTATCGGCAAAATATTGACTTTTGTTGTATTGTACAGAAAGCTGTTGAACGGTTGGGGAAAAGCCGATCGCCAACATCCCCTCTCAAACCTCCAATCCAGTCAGGTTGCTCTACTCCCGGGCCTTCGCCACCTCAAAAACATTGGTGAGAACAAGCTGGCGGTTGACAACAACCAGATAATTTGGTCAAATTATGGAAGCGGGACGGTCAGGGTGTACAAAATACAGGTTTTGATCCGCTGCGAATCTCTACTAGGAGTAACGCATCACTTCCTTCAAAACACTTCCTTCACAACAAAAAAGCGTAAATTCCTAGAAGGAATTGAAACTTAAGAATTAAAACTAGGATTTTTTAACTATGAGCGAGTCAAGTATATCCTCCCACAGTTCATCAGAAAAAGTGGAACTGTCCATCCATATCGATCCTGAACTGCTAGACCAAATTAAGCACTTGACCAATGACCCCAACAAAGTAATTGAAACAGCAATCAAGCAGTGGCTCAGAGGCGAACGCCGCGAAGACGATCGCGCTATGAGCTTGCGCCGCAACCCCCCAATCCCGCCCCGCGGTGAGTGGAACGACTGAGTTTCTCTCGCCCGAGACAGCGCCCGCAAATCTGCTGGCTGTGAAATTAGATCTCGCCCGCCCAAAATCAGGCTTCGAGAACCGGCAGATTTTGCCGCGAAAGCTAGAGGTTTTTCCGAACTCGCGCCGGCCAACTCACAACCTCGGAAGTTTTCTTTTTTATGAAGCAAAAAATGCGCGATCGATTCCCCGGCTTGATTTGTTCGCACCCTCAAATTTTGGCGTAATTTTCCAACTATATCGTTAATCCGTGCGCGCTACTAATTCCTAAATCTTAATTTTTATAGTTGAATTACCCAAAACTGCCGATCGCAAATAATTTTGAGTTTTGAGTTGAGTTAGAAATAAAAAAATATTATTGGTAAACTCATTAATAATATCATGTCAGGTCTACGATCGCAACAAAAATGGTTCGTAGTACGTCTGGGAGTCCGTAACCAGAAAACGGACGGTCGTCCGCACTATGAACCAATTTTAGCTCGGTCAATCGACAGGACACGATATAACTCAAAACGCAATGGAATCAGCCTAAAAAATTTGTAAATTGTGAGTTGCCAGCTATGAATCATTAATTTAAAAACCAACATTTTTGTATTGGCTCGATATAGCAAACGCGCCCGAAAAATAGGAGGTTTTGCCATTACTAAAACACGATAGGAAGATTGCTTTTTCATTCTTCCTATCTGTTACATCCGTTAAATCCAAAACAAGCGAATTCATCTTCCATCTTCCGACTTCCATCGGACTGAAATCCCTGACATCCGTTACACAATCCGTTGCCGAACTTCCTTCTTTCTTCTTCCATAACTCACAACTTAACGATCGAAGCCCAAAACAATTTTGAGTCTTGAGTTTTAAACGATCGCCACCGCCCTGACGGTTAGGACATTCTCGCATTGCACTTTCCCCATGCGATCGATTGCAACAGAAGTCTGCCTTCTGCCTTCTGCTTCTTGCTATAAAAACTCAATACTCAAAAATCCGAATTACTTTTATCCCTAATCTGATGGACTCTAACACGGATTTCCGGCGATCGAGCCTCGCCTCTACAGCCTTTTTTGAAGAGTTAGGGGCAGAATTAGTATTTACCCAAGACGCAACGGGTCGATATCTATCTTTTTACTGGCAAAAAGCCGAACAGTACAACCTCAGTGCAGAACAAATTGTCGATCGCCCCCTCAGCGAAACCCTGCAACCAATCACCCCCGCACCTTATCTCGATCTGCTGCAGCGGGCGATTGAAACCCTTGTACCGCAACGGTTCAGCTATCCATTTTGTCACGCCGGACAATATTTTCTGTTCGATTTGACAGTCACTCCGGCGATCGACTCAAACGGTAAAGCTGCAAAAGTCTTAGTTATGGGAAGGCTGCTGTCTGACAAACCCGCAGAATTGTCGGCAGATGCCCCAGAATTCATCCCAGATCCAGCATTGTCATCTACCCCGGACGATCGCGAACAAATGCTGTATTCAGCGAATCGCATCGGTATCAGCCTCCCTTCCTACTCGGAAATCGACCGCAAAATTATCTCCGAAATCGCTAAAAATCTGCATAAAACCCTCGATTTAGAGACAATTTTGCAGCAAATAGCTAACAGTTTTGGTCAAATTTTAAATGCAAGTCGCTGCATCATCTGCTCCTCCCACAAACAAAGTGAAATAATCGAATTTTCGCCATACATAGCCTCAGAAAATCAACACAATTTTCCAGTCTGTACCCCCGAATTACAAGAATTAATTGCCAGCGATTGCTCGCCCCCGCTTTCGAGAAATCAAATCGACAGTCTCCAATCGAAAACTTTTAAAGTAGTAGCTGAGTACCGGCAAGAACCTTACTCTTCGATGCTCGGATTAGAACTCCGCGCCGCCGAACAGCCTGGGTGGATTCAAACTTTAGCCACTTTAAAACCCGTAGCAGTCGATTACGCCTCCCCCGTCGCCGATCCGTTCGATCGCCATTCCGCGCTCGTAGCAGCTACTTCCTATGAAGAACAACCCAATGCCCTGATATGTTTGCACCGCTGCGGCAGTTCCCCTTCTTGGAGTCCAATCGAGCTCGAATTCGCCCGCGAGTTAGTCGCTCAAGTCGGCAGCGCGATCGCCCACGCTACACTTTACCAAGAATTAGAACAAGCCCGCGCCGAAGCCGTCGCTCTTTCTCAACTTAAAAGTCAATTTCTTGCCAATACTTCCCACGAACTCCGCACGCCCCTCAACGGCATCCTCGGCTTCCTGAAACTGCTTCTAGACGGCATGGCCGATGACCCCGAAGAAGCACACCAATTTATCGAAGAAGCTTATCGATCGGCCTTACACTTATTCAATGTGATTAACGATATTTTGGATATCGCTAAAATCGAAGCCGGCAAAATGGAGTTAGACTTCGCTCCCGTCAAACTCGGCGAACTGTTGCAGCAAGTTGAGAATTTTACACAAGTTCAAGTGCAGCAAAAGCGATTGCAATTTCAAATTCAAATCCCCGCAGCCGAGGACGAAATTGTGGTATACGGCAACTACCAACGCCTGCTTCAGGTAATATTGAATCTCAGCGGCAACGCAATTAAATTTACCCGAGAAGGGGGAATTCGCATCAGTGTCGAAGTTATCAAAAAAAAGGTAACTTTTTACAACCAGCAGTTTCCCGGAATGGTGAAAATCCGAGTTGCTGATACTGGAATTGGGGTTTCTCTCGACAAACAAGATAAATTATTTGAGTCGTTTTTTCAAGTGGACGGCGATCGCACCAGGCAATACGGCGGCACTGGTTTAGGATTGGCTATTTCTCAAAGACTAATAGAAGCAATGGGGGGTAAAGTAAATTTTTACAGTATGGGGGAAGGACTAGGTTCGACTGTTACTTTTACTGTGCCGCTTTATCAAGAACCACTCTTTAAAAATTAACTAGGGGCAATCGGCACATTGAAGGAAGAAAGAAGTTCAGCGTAATCGAAGTATACAATATTTAACGGAGGTAATCGATAGGAAGAATCAGGAATAAGCAAGAAGGATTTATAGTCTTGGATACAAAACCTTTATCTGTAGGATAGGCAATAGCAAACTTACGGATATTTAACAAGTTTCAAGGATGGATCTTGAGGGAATTAAGAATCAGGAATCAGGAATAGGAAACAAGTAAAATATAGCTATTCGTGCATGGTTTATATCAAATCATCTCTTCATCGGAATAGTAAATTCACTGTGAACAGTGAACAGTGAACATCATGTATGAGTACAACCGGAATTAATATTACTTCCGTCTCCTCAATAAAAGTTATCGATATTAGGTGATTTTATCGCACACAAACTATATTGCCAACAGCAGTATTAATTTTTACTTTATCCGCAGTCAAACTCCCTCATATCAAATCCTCTTTTCATCGGAATAGTAAATTCACAGTCAACAGTCAAGAGTTAACAGTCAAGAGTTAACAGTCAAGAGTTAACAGTTAACATCATAACGAGTGCAACCGGAATTGATATCATTTGGTGTTTTGGACTCAGATCGATCGCCCCCGTCGATGAGGGGTCTCACCCAGAATTTCCATCACCCGAATCCGATGGGTACGGCTCAAAGCTCCTCTGTGTCAGTCTCCATGAGGATTTACACAGCCGAATATACCCCTCAAATAGCCCACCTTACAAAAACTTAATGTCAACCTATAGGACTGATTAAGGTTGCCAATCCTCTAATGCAAACGACCATCGAGAAAACTTGGCACTCCAAATTGTATGTGAGAATCATAAAGACCCTGTAAAGCAACTGAGACTAGGTAGTAATCTTTAACTGCCTGTGTCAAAATTTGAGTGTAATTACGTAAGTCCCAAGTAGGACAGCCGGAGTCGGGCAAATTCAGTAAATTCCTGCTCTATGGGTGCAGTGGTAAACTGGTTGCTAGTCTGGTACAAAAAGGGTTGCTATGAATCAGCAAATATCAGCTCAATCGCAAAAACTTTTACTCCAAATTGGCAGAAAGATTCGTCGAAGCTTGGATCTCGATACTATTTGGCAGCAAACAGTTAACAGTCTGGGACAAACACTAGGCGTCAGCCGTTGCATCATGTGTCCCTACCCAAATTCTAGCCTGCAAGTCAAAGTAGCTACTGAATACTGTCAAGAACCATTTCTACCCATGCTGGGAATGGAAATCTCGCTGACGTCAGCACCTCATTTCATTCAATCTCTAGCCACCCTCGAACCGGTGGTAATAGAGTCCTTTAAACAATACTTCGGACAGTTTTGGAAGAGGGACGCGAGGCTCGCCTAGCTACAAAAGCTATTGGAATCTGAATCAAAAATCAAAAAAAAGGCAATTTTTAGGTTAAGCTCAAAAAACACACGAACTTAAAAAACT
>NZ_JAUBPP010000008.1:37540-233627 GCF_036700765.1 Microcoleus sp. S1D4 | reverse complement strand
ATGGTTATTAAATGGGATCGAAAAATCAAAAATAAAGGCAATGCTATTTTATCCGGTTTAGCTGCGTAGCAGCTTATCACGCACCGGCCAAACGACTCAATCAGGTCAATGCCCAAGGCTAGCGGAAACGATATTTGATAATACTCTCAATATAGCCGTTCTCAAGCTTGGTGAGGTTACCCACCCTTCGACTTCGCGGGCATGATGCCCTATGCCCCATGCCCCATGCCCCATCCCTCCGCTTCGCTCCGCCCACGAGATCACCTCATCTTACTGAGAAAGGCTATATCTGCCTGTAGATAGATGCTTACTTAACTCGCGATCGCACTCGTCCAATCAAAATTAGCACTCTTCACTCAACGATTATTAAGTAAGTTAAAGTTTACTTAAATTTTTATTACACAAACTCGCCAAATCCCGTGAAACATCAGAAAGCGAGTTAAGAGAGAAATAAGGCGATCGCACAGGAACTTCTCCCAAGCAAATGCAAAAAATAAATTTTACACCCCAGCGAAGGCAGAAGCATCCCCGTCTTTTCGCCTTAAGCGCCGTCACATTAGCCACCATCTTGCTGTTATTTATTCTGCCCGCACTGAGTAAGCAGCCAGTAACCCTCACCATGTTAATGCAAGGCCAAGACATTACTAACTGGAAACCCTTTGTCAAAGAATTTGAACAGAAAAACCCCGATATTCGCATCAACCTCATAGAAGGGCCATTTGACACAAACCTCGTAGAAAATCTTTACACATCTGCCTTTTTGTTAGGCGACTCGCCCTACGATATCATCAACATGGATATTGTTTGGGTTCCCAAATTTGCCGCCGCAGGTTGGGTGATGGATTTGACAGACAGAATTCCCCCCAAACAACTATCAAAGTTCATTCAAGGTAACGTCGAAGGCGGCCGATATCGAGGCAAACTTTACCGAATTCCCCACGCTTCCGATGCCGGAATGCTTTATTACCGCAAAGACATTTTAGAACAAGCGGGAATTCCAGCGCCGAAAACCTTTGAAGAGATGGCAAAAATCTCTCAAAACTTGCAAAAACAGGGAAAAGTAACTTGGGGTTATTTGTGGCAAGGCAAACAATACGAAGGAGTATCTGCGATGTTTGTCGAAGTGCTCTCCGGTTTCGGCGGCTTCTGGGCGAACCCTCAAACTTTTGAAGTTGGGTTAGATAAACCGGAGGCAATTCAAGCAGTAGAATTTCTCAAAAATACGATCGCCTCTGGCATTTCTCCACCCGGTGTTACTACCTACGGCGAAGAAGAAACCCGGCTATTGTTTCAAAACGGCAAAGCGCTATTTTTGCGAAATTGGCCCTATGTTTGGAAGCTAGCAAATGCCGAGGGATCGAAGGTGAGAGGCAAAATTGCGATCGAGCCAATGCTCAGCAGTACGGGTAAAACAGGCGGTTCCTGCTTGGGTGGCTGGGGCTGGGGAATTGCCAAAACCTCAAAACATCCAGAACAAGCGTGGAAAGCAATTAAATACCTTACAAGCGAAGCAACCCAGCGTAAATTTATTTTAGAAACGGGTTTAATTCCTAGCTACAAATCCCTATTTACTAACAAAGAAATAGTCGCCAAATATCCTCACTACCCGCAACTGCTAAAAGTAGTGGAACAGCCAGTTTTACGCCCGCCCATAGCACAATACGCTCAAGCTTCTGATATTTTGCAGCGCTATTTGAGTTCAGCTTTTACCGGGAGAATGAGTTCAGAAGAAGCAATGAAAGCAGCAGCTAGCGAAACTCGCAATTTATTAAGCAGTTTGAAACAATCGAAAGCTTCGTAAAACAAGGAACCTACCGAAGAGAATTCGCCGAAGAGAATTCGCCGAATACAACCAGAATGGAACCAGCCGAATGGAATTCGGGGCTATACAAACAATGTCCCCCTCTGCGGACTGGAAGAACCATGAACTGGGAAATGAGGAAGAAATTAGAGATTCATATCAATTCCGGTTGCACTCATACATGATGTCAACAGTCAACTGTCAACAATTAACAATCAACAGTCAACAGTCAACAGTCAACAGTAAATTTACTATTCCGATACTAACGGATTTGATATCAAATATGCAATTAGACAAAATGCGACAGCGCGAACAAAAAACAGGATGGATATTAGTAGCACCAGCATTGATAATTCTGCTGCTAGTATTTGCTTACCCAATATTACGCGCTTTTTGGCTAAGTTTATTCACCCAAAATCTCGGTACAGAATTAAAACTGGTTTTTTCCGGTTTTGCTAACTACAGTCGAATGTTAGGCGACGGGCGTTTCTGGCAAACTTTAAGCAATACCGCAATATTTACAGTCGCCTCTGTTGTGCTGGAATTAATTATCGGCATGGGCATTGCCTTAGTCTTAAATCAATCTTTCAGAGGGCGCGCGATCGTGCGGACAATTTCCTTACTGCCTTGGGCGCTGCCGACTGCATTAATGGGTGTAGCTTGGGCGTGGATTTTTAATGACCAATACGGCGTAATTAATGATATTTTGATCCGCTTGGGATTGATCAAAAATAGCATTAGCTGGTTGGGAGATCCGACTTTGGCAATGATGGCAGTGATTACAGCGGATGTGTGGAAAACTACGCCATTTGTCAGCCTGCTTTTGTTAGCGGGATTGCAATCGATTCCCGGTGATTTGTATGAAGCACACGCCATTGACGGCGCGAGTAGTTGGCAGAGTTTTCGTCAAATTACCTGGCCGCTGCTGATGCCCCAAATTGTGATTGCTATGCTGTTTCGATTTGCCCAAGCTTTTGGCATTTTTGACTTGATTCAGGTGATGACGGGAGGGGGGCCGGCGGGGGCAACGGAGACGGTTTCTATCTACATTTACAGCACGGTAATGAGGTATTTAGACTTTGGCTACGGGGCGGCTTTGGTGGTGTGTACTTTTTTGCTGTTGGTTGCTGCAGTGGCGATCGCCGCTTATCTGTTATCTAGAGCCCGCATCAATTGATTTTAGATTTGAGATTTTAGATTTGAGGATTGTAGATTGTAAATTTTAGATTGCTGAACGGTTTGAATTTTTCCTTTCATTGGTATAAATTATGTCGATCGCCCGCGAACAATCTAACAAAAAAACCTTTGACATCCGGCAACTAATCTTGCCAATCTCAGCGATATTAATCGTCGCATATTTCCTCGCACCCATTGTCTGGCAGGTACTGACATCTTTCAAAATAAATGCAGATATTTCAGCAATTCCCAACGTCTACATACCCAAACAAATCACCTTCGAGCATTACATCTCCTTGTTCCAACGCCGCCCCTTTGCACTTTACATTTTAAATAGCACTTTTGTTTCCATTACTTCCACATTGCTGTGTTTAGCTGTAGGCGCGCCTGCAGCTTACGCTTTGGCTAGGTTGCGGCTGTGGGGCGAGAGAATCATTTTGGCAATTGTAACAATTGTGACGCTATTTCCGGCGGTGCTGCTCTTCTTGGGTTTGTTAGAAATAGTCAAAGCTTTGAGTTTAGGAAATAATTATTTAGCCTTAATTATTCCTTACACAGCTATCAACTTGCCCTTGACAATTTTGGTAATGCGGAGTTTCTTTCAACAACTGCCAAAAGATTTAGAAGATGCGGCAAAAGTTGACGGCTACAACACTTTTCAAATGCTGTGGCAAATCGTGCTACCGATGACATTTCCCGCCTTAGTCACAACCGGAATCTTGACATTTATTTCAGCTTGGAACGAATTTATATTTGCCCTGACATTTATAACTCGCGAATCCATGAAAACAATCCCCGTTGCTACCGCTCAACTCAGCGGGGTGTCAGTCTTTGAAATCCCTTACGGCCCGATCGCCGCCGCCACCGTTTTAGGAACCCTACCCTTAGTTTTCCTGGTTTTGGTGTTCCAGCGGCGCATTGTCCAAGGTTTAACAGCCGGAGCAGTCAAAGGATAGTCAGTTGGCAGTTGGCAGTTGGCAGTTGGCAGTTGGTAGGGGCGATGGATGGTACGTGCGGGCCCTCCTAGTTAGATTCTTCCCTCTTCCTTCGCGCCCTTCGCGCCTTCGCGGTTAGTAATTCTTTCTTCTCTATTCCCTCTTCCTTCTTCCCTCTTCCTTCTTCCTTCTTCCCTCTTCCTTATAAAAATCATGGCAAAACTACAACTAAAAAACCTCAATAAAACCTACAGCCCCAAAGTTGTACCGGTAAAAGATATTAGCTTAGAAGTCAGCGAAGGCGAATTTCTCACCTTGCTGGGGCCCTCCGGGTGTGGCAAATCTACCACGCTGCGGTTGATTGCAGGATTGGAACAGCCAACTCGCGGCGAGATTAGAATTGGCGATCGCAATGTGACATCTCTCAGACCGGGCGATCGGGATATTGCAATGGTGTTTCAAAGTTACGCGCTTTATCCGCACATGACAGTATACGAAAATATGGCATCCAGCCTCAAACTTCGCAAAATCTCCTCCGGCGAAATCAACCGGTTAGTGACGGAAGTTGCAACATCCCTCGGATTGACGGAATTAATCGATCGCAAACCCGGTAAATTATCAGGCGGACAGCGGCAGAGAGTAGCCCTAGGACGCGCCTTAGTGCGCCAACCCGAAGTATTTTTGCTCGACGAACCCTTGAGCAATCTCGACGCATTATTGCGGGAAAAAGTGAGGGCAGAACTCAAACAATTATTTACATCACAAAAAGCTCCTGTAGTGTACGTAACTCACGACCAAACCGAAGCAATGACGCTTTCTACAAAAGTCGCAGTTCTCAACAGTGGTACTGTCCAGCAACTAGATCCCCCACACTTAATTTATAACCGTCCTGCCAATCAATTTGTCGCGGGTTTTGTGGGCAGCCCGCAAATGAATTTGTTTGAGCTTAAATGCCAGGGAAATTCGGCGATGTTGGGCGATTTTAAAGTTCCTTTGCCAAATTGGCCTAGTGTGCCGCCAGAGATTGTCTTGGGAATTCGCCCGGAACACGTCGGTTTTGCAGATGCAGAGGCCGGCAAGATAGCGGCCCCAGAGGCAATTAAAGGTGAGGTTTATTTAGTGGAAAACTTGGGAATGCAAAATTTGGTTAGCGTCCGAGTTAAGGGTGTGGAGTCGGTAACAGTGCGGCTTTTGGTGCCAAATGACCGCCAGTGGAACTCTGAAATTGTAGAGCTGGTTTTGCCGGCTCAGTTCCTGCACTGGTTTGATGTCAGAACGGGCGATCGGCTGCAATAAAAATCGCTCTTGTATAGCGCGATCGAGCTAAATTTGTCTAACTATGTGCTGAATTTTGGTTGTTCGGCTTCTAACTAACTTATGACTTTAGTAAGAGGTAGAAGCATTTTGATGCTGTTAACGTGATATTTGTGTTTGAAAAAGCTAGTTGACTCACACATGGGTTTGGTGTTGAAGAGATTTTATCGCTCACCTATAACTCTATTGATGTGGCTAATTGCAAGTAACATCATTTCCGGTCGATTGCGGTAAATCGAACGGACAGGATCTAAAAGCTAAGTTCGGCTTAAGCTGGCGTTAGCTGCGGATTTTGGAGCGAGTCAATTAGATGAAAAAATGTTGAAAATTATCGCCAATTAACTGACGGAGTATTACCGAGATGAATTTGATTTCTACAGCGATCGCTCGCATCAATTCCCTGCTGAAGGGCTTTCAAATCAAGAGTTTTTTGAGTGTTGTCTTAGTCGGTTTCATGCTGATGACAACGAATGTTGATGCGGGAAACAGCAACAAAGCTTATAACGCACAAGTCGGTTCAAATGGGGATCTCAACAATCCTGACAGACCTCAAACAACTCGGGAATGGAGACAAGAAGCTCGCGAAACTAAAAACGAACCGGGCGAGAGAGCTCAAAAGATCGGGCAAGAAGCAGGAGCTGCTGTGAAAGAATTTGGGGAAATGTACCAAGACACCGCTAAGAGAAGTATCCGCGAATTAAAGGATTAGGAATAGTTTTTTTGGTGGCAAGGGCCGAAAATCCCGTTCCTAATATAGTGCAAGATGTGCATTTAACCTCACATCTCGCACTATTTTTTTAGCTAAATTTAACTTTTAAATTATTTTAAACGATGTAAGATACAAACTTTATTGGTATTGACAGTTTTGGTGCGTGTATGTTTGCCAGTAGTTTAAGCAACGAAGCGTTAAAAATAATATATAAACAAACATATTCACAGTCTTGGTTTGACTTGTCTGCTGTTAGTCCTGCCTGTGTTTCCGGCGACAATTGCCCGCGCTAAACTGCCGGAAAGTTCCGATCCTAACAGCAAACAAATTGCCTCAAAGATGAACTGTGTTTTGGTTTAACTAAACGGGGAGGCGAGATTGTTTAGGAATCAAAATAGCAGCAGTTTGTCAAGACAGCTATCACCCCTCATTTTCGGGAAGGACTAACTGTATTAGACGGCTCCGGGCAGTCTTTAACATTTGGGAAATTCTGATTATATAAAAATCAAACATAGTGATTTTAATTTATGAAAATAGCCCGCAAAAAACTAAATCTATTCATGAAATTATCGGCAGCTACAAGCGCAGTTTTCAGCAGGAGTCAGTGCTGCGGACAATCAGCGAAGTTAAGATTTCTTTCTGATGCGATCGGGCAATTACCGTATTTATGATATTATTTATGGTGAGCGAGGTCATATCCTCAAAGATCAGTAGGGTGCGGGTGCAAGAAAAATCAAAGTTTGTGGGTATCGATCGCACATTGCCTGCCAATTGCTAGAAAAACCAGCCCTGGAGAAAACAAAAATATGACGGACGACGGCAACCCCAAAGCACCAGCGCCCGAAAGCGATGATTCCAAAAATTTTGACGGCATTGCCAAAGCTTTTATTGTGAGCGTAGCTTGGTCTTACGCAGAGGCTTTGGAGCGAACTAAACGCTCGGAAAATCAACAGGAAGCAGCGCAACAATCTCAGACACAATCTGAAACAGAACAAGTCGATCGCGCTCCTGAACGCAACTAATGAAATAGCATTAATAGCAGAAGGACAAAATTCTCTGGTGGCGCTCCTGAACGCGACAGTCAGTTAGCTGTTCTGGGTTGAGAACGATCGACTTAGGACAGCGAGCTGTGCCTTTAAAGCCAGCTTTGTATTGGACTTTACCACAAAAAAACTGACAGCCCGTGATTCTTCAACAAGCTCAAGACAAGCTTTAATCTGGGATGAGAACCGCGTTGCAGGTTTGAATATCCACCTATAGCGGTTCTCAAAAAAGTGAGGTATGCCCACGGAGGCCTATGCCCACGGAGGCCCATGCCGCCTAGTACCTCCTATGAGAGCTTGAAAGGCTATATATCTATCTCTAAAAGAAATTAAAGCTAAACAATTTACGCTTTAACCGCTAGAGTGTACAAAAGAATAACCAATTTTTAGATCGGTCTCATGTCTAATTCAAAAATGATTGGCAAAGCGATCGCAAGTGGCATTTGCTTCGGCATCCTCGCCAGCTTCAACGCTTCACCGGGCCCGGCATCCGCAGCAGAACCAACAATTACCGAAGCAGCCCCCCCGGCCGCTAGCAACATCGACCAGCAACTCCTAGGTCAATGGCAAGGTACAGTCCCATCCGGTCAGTCTTTCACCTTCGTCTTCGCCCCAGAAGGCAAATTGTTTCTCATGGCTAAAGGCCCCGACGGAGCAGCCCGCGCCAAAGAAATGAGATACAAAGTGAATCTCGGTGAAAAACCGATGCACCTGGATGTTGGCCTCAGCAGCACAGAAACCGTTGAAACTGTTTTTGAATTGACTCCCGAAGGACAAATGCGCCTTCAGTTGCAAGGCACCAATCCCGGACAGGCGAGACCTAATTCCTTAAACGAGCAAGCAACCGTGTTTAAAAAGGTCTCCGAGGCCACTGCACTGCCTGCTGACACTCAAGTCATAGGTTTTTGAGAAAATTCCTCTCTGTCAGAAGGCGCTTAAGTAGTTCCGACTTGTCAGTTTTGAGTTCGATCGCAGTTTTTCATTCTATGAAATATAGTAGGGACACAGCAGTGCCGTGTCCCTCCTACCCAAGCATCTATATTTCACTCATCAGCGCGAAAATCGCCATTAGTTAAAAAATTTCTAATTTAAAAATTCAGACTTTCCCCCTGCCTTCTGCCTTGAGCGAGCCCTGCTACAATCCACTTAATCTGTATTTAACTTTTGCCGTAGATATCCATGAGTGAAACCGTCCTCGAAGTTCGCAACCTGCGGGTTGAATTTCCATCTGCCGCCTCCGCCGATGCGTCTGCAACAGTCAAAGCTGTTGACGGCGTTTCGTTTGAGGTCAAGCGAGGGCAAACTCTGGGCATCGTGGGAGAATCGGGGTCAGGAAAATCGGTAACATCCCTGGCCGTGATGAATTTGCTGTCGAGTTCGTCAACGAAGATCGAAGGCGAAATTTGGTTTTCTCCCACCAAAGACGGCGCTAGCCACGGGCCCGTGAATCTGTTGGCCATGCCGGACAGGGAAAAACAAACCTACCGGGGCAGCCAGATTGCGACGATTTTTCAAGAGCCGATGAGTTCGCTAAATCCTGTTTACACGATCGGATTTCAACTCACAGAAGCCATTTGTCTGCACCAAAAAGTATCGCAGACACAAGCGCGGCGCAAAGCTGCTTCGCTGCTGCAAGAGGTGAAGCTGCTACCGGGCGACGAAGAACTCCGGCAAACGTGTTTGGCCCGGCAGCAAGAAGCTGTTCGGGAGGACGATCGCGATTTGATGCAGCTCATCAACTGCCAAAAACAAGCTATGCTCGATCGCTACCCCCACGAACTCTCCGGCGGTCAAATCCAGCGCGTGATGATTGCAATGGCCATTTCCTGCAATCCGACATTATTGATTGCTGACGAACCTACCACGGCTTTAGACGTAACCGTCCAAGCCACAATCTTAGCTTTGCTGCGCGAGTTGCGGGACTCTAGAGGCATGGCAATGATTTTTATTACCCACGATTTGAGCGTCATTGCTGAAATTGCCGATACGGTGGCGGTGATGTACCGAGGCAAGATTGTTGAGTGCGCTGCGATCGAACAAATTTTCAGCAATCCCCAACATCCTTACACAAAAGGTCTGTTAGCTTGCCGCCCAACTCTCGATCGGCAAAGGCGCCGCTTACCGACGGTTTCCGATTTTATGGATGTCAGCACAAATGCCAACGGCGAATTAGTAATTGTCGAGAAAAATATCGATTTAGACGGCGACAGTAGCGGCGGACTTTCCGCTTTTGCCACCGGAAAACCGCCCAGGCTGCCGAATATTTCCCAGCCTTTGTTAGCTGTTAATAATTTGCGAGTCGGTTTTCCCGTGCAGGGAATGTTTGGCGAAACTAAACGCTTGTTTATGGCGGTAAACGATATTTCTTTTGAGGTTTATCCTGGGGAAACTTTGGGTTTGGTGGGCGAATCCGGCTGCGGAAAATCAACTTTAGCAAGAGCTTTGTTGCAATTAATTCCGATCGCCAGCGGTAAAGTATTTTTTGAAGGTCAAGAAATTACTCCTCCTGCGAAAAGTAGTGCGAGAGGGCAGTGGATCGCTAATTATCAAAGGCAAAAAGAGTACGATCGCAAATTGCGGTGGCTGCGGCGCGATTTGCAAATTATTTTTCAAGACCCTTTTAGTTCTCTCGATCCGCGCCTGAGTGTTGGGGCGGCGGTGATGGAACCGATGGTGATTCACCGCTTTGGCAAGAACCAGAAAGAACAGCGCGATCGCGCGGCTTATTTGTTGGATAGAGTGGGTTTGAATCCCGATATTATGCGGCGCTACCCCCACGAGTTTTCTGGCGGACAGCGGCAGCGAATTTGTATTGCTAGAGCTTTGGCTTTGAATCCAAAGTTTATTATTTGCGATGAGTCGGTTTCTGCCTTAGATGTGTCGGTACAGGCGCAAGTTTTAAATTTGCTCAAGGAGTTGCAAACAGAGTTTGGACTGACTTATATTTTTATTTCTCACGATTTGAGTGTGGTTAAGTTTATGAGCGATCGGGCGATCGTCATGAACAAAGGTAAAATCGAGGAAATTGGCACAGCCGATCGCATTTACCGCCAACCGCAACAAGCTTACACCAAGCAACTTATAGCTGCTATTCCGGCGGGCAATTTGGAACGCATTCGCCAACAGCAATTAGGTCGCAAAGCAGCAGACAAGAGTGCCTAAATCTTCGATCGCGAGGCTGACTGCAGATTAAGACCCATTTACACTTATGGACGCAGATTATTTCAATATCTGTCCGCGATTGGCAATTTTATCCGGAATTGCTCGCCCGCGTACCTCGATAAGATTTGGTTCGCACGCGCGAACCCTTTTTGTTTTGGCAATCGGCCGGACATGATATCATTTAACAATGCGCTTCTAATTTACTGTAGATAATTAATTTTTGTGTCGGGACTAGCTAGATTAGGCCAAATGTCCAATGACTGACAGCAATGTTTAGTGCATTATAAGAAATAAACCCTCTAAGCCTGTTGAAAAAAAATCATAAAATAGGTGCGTTAGCTATCAAAAATCACTGCTAATTGCGTAAATATACTTAATTCGCTTGTGGGAATGCTGAGATTTAGGTAGGACTTACAATGCTAAAACTCGCAAATTTAAAATATTTTACACTATTTAAACATTTTTATTGTAAGTTTTCAACAGCCAATATTCCTCTTGATTTTGGAGTGAACAAATGACAGATTCAGTTCATATCAGAAAAAGAAATAATAAATTGTTGCACTTTCTGCCAATGCGGTTGAGAGAAATCACGGCTGCAGAAGTCAACAGAAAACAAAAGACTAAATCCAGAATGCTGTATAAAAAAAACATCAACTTAGAGACGATCGCCCGCAGCAGCCAATTCTCAGTTTTGATAGTCGTACTGCTGGTACTAAACGGGTGGCTGGTAGCAAGCGGTGCCAGTGGTTTGTATGATCGCCCGATCGCCCTGGCATTTTTGGTAATAGCAAATATTGTTCTGCTGGCCGCAGCAGCGGGATGGAACGACTCTGCTGCTAAGAAAAACGATCGCCAATCGGGCAAAACCGACGAGGGCGATCGCTTTTTTAGTCTCTCGCCAGATATGTTGTGCGTCATTGGTTTTGACGGTTATTTCAAACGCATCAACCCAGCAGCAGAAAAAATCCTCGGCTATTCCCCAGCCGAAATGGTTGGCAAACTCTTCATTGAATTCGTGCATCCAGACGATCGCCAAGCTACTATCAAAGAAGCTGAAAGCATTGCTGCGGGCAACAGTAGCGTTGGTTTTGAAAACCGCTGGCTGTGTCAAAATGGGTCTTACAAGTGGGTAGCCTGGACTGTTAGCCCTTTCTGCGAAGAAGAATTGATGTACGCGATCGGCCGCGACGTTACCGATCGCAAACAAGCCCAAGAGTCTCTCCAACACAGCAATTCTATCTTGCGTTCCGTGATAGAAAGCACGCCGGATCTGATTTTTGTCAAGGATCTTGAAGGCCGGTACGCGATCGCAAATTCTGCAGTAGCTCAATTTTCTGGAAAACCGATCGAGGCCATTATAGGCAAAGACGATTCAGCATTATTTCCCGGTGAAATACCCGCTCAAGTTATCGAAGGAGACCGCAGAGTGACTGCTACGGGAGAATGTTTTACTTATGAAGAAGATATACCAAAAAACGGAGTTGTGCGAACGTTTCTCACAGCGAAATACCCTTGGCGTGACTCGGAAGGAAAATTTATCGGCGTTGTGGGCATATCTCGCGACATCAGCGATCGCAAAGAAATAGAAGCCGCGCTACTAGAGAAAAACATCCTCTTGGAAAGCGTCATCGAAAGTACAGGTGACAGCATTTTTGTCAAAGATATTCAGGGCCGCCACCTATTGGTAAATTCTCAGGCTGCAGCCATTATTGGCTTGCCAAAATCGGAAATTATTGGCAAAAAAGATGCAGAATTATTTCCGCCGGAGATTGCAGATATGCTGGTGGAAAATGACCGCCGGGTGTGGCAATCTGGGATTGAGGAAACGATCGAGGAAGCAGGAAAAGATAGCGAGGGTAACATCCGAACATTTCTCTCTACCAAAAGTCCTTTGCGCGATCGACTCGGAAACATCATCGGTGTAGTCGGAGTTGCTCGCAATATTAGCGATCGCAAACAAGCAGAAAAAGCCTTGGAAGAAAGCGAGGAACGCTATCGCTGCTTAATTACAGCCACATCCCAAATTGTTTGGGATACTCAAGCAGCAGGCGAATTTGTCACCGAACAAATAGGATGGAGTGCATTCACCGGAGCGACTTACGACGAAATTAAAGGATGGGGGTGGCTCGATCGTGTCCATCCAGACGACAGAGAATATACTGCCAGGATGTGGTCTGATGCACTTGCCAACAGCACCTTATACCAAATAGAACACCGCTTGCTGCGGCACGACGGCGAGTACAGGTACATGAGCGTGCGCGGTGTGCCCCTATTGAACGCAGACGGCAGCGTTCGCCAGTGGGTGGGAATACACTCGGATATTACAGAGAGCAAAATCATAGAACAAGAAATACAGCAGCAAAAAGAATTTTTGGGCAGCATTTATGACGGCGTAGACTACAGCATTTTCGTAATAGATATCGGCGCAGATGGAGAGTTTCGCTACGCCGGCTGGAACCTAGCAGCCGAATTACTCGGCGGCATCAGCAGCGAATTCGGCCGCGGCAAAACTCCCCAAGAGCTTTTCGATCCAATTACCGCAGGAATGTTCCGGCAAAATTTCATCGAGTGTCTGGAAAAAGGCAGCTCGATTGTCCGCGAATATCCCGCTAGTTTTGACGGTATAGAAGTCTGGTTTATGACAAATCTGACTCCCCTGCGGGATGCCTCGGGCAAAATTTATCGCATTGTCGGCAGTTCCAGCGACATTACAGAACGAAAAAAAGTCGAAGCACAATTGCGCGAACAAGAAGAATTTTTAAATAGCATCTATAACGGCTCCAGTCAAGCTATTTTCGTGGTAGATATCGGCGCAGATAGAGAGTTGCGCTACGCGGGCTGGAATGCTGCTGCAGAAGCCTCTACAGGTTTTTTGAGCAATGATGTCAAAGGCAAAACCCCAGAAGAACTTTTTCCCCCGCCAATAGCAGCAGATTTTCGGCAAAGGTGCGTCGATTGTTTGAGTGTCGGCAGCTCGATTGCCTACGAAGACAGCGCCGAGATCGAAGGCGCAGAACGTTGGTATATCGTCACTCTGACACCTCTGCGCGATGCCTCTGACAACATCTACCGCATAATTGGTAATTCGATCGATATTACGGATCGCAAACAAGCAGAAGCAGCCCTCCAAGAGAGCCAGCATTTTGTCGAGCGCATTGCTAATGCAACTCCAAATATTCTCTATGTTTACGATGATATCGAGCATCGAAATGTCTACAGCAACCGCGAACTCGCTGAAACTCTAGGCTATAGCCTCGAAGAAGTTGCCACAATGGGCAGCAGTCTGTTGCCGACCATTATCCACCCTGAAGATTTAGCTCAATTTCCCGAATCTTTGCAGCAATTAAAAAATTCTCCCGACGACGAGGTTGTTGAATACGAATATCGGGTGCGCGACAAACAAAATAATTGGCACTGGTTCGTCAGCCGCGAAATTGTATTTAGCAGAACTGCAGAGGGAAAAATCAAGCAGCGTCTCGGTGCTGCTACGGATGTTACAGAGCGCAAAAAAGCAGAACAAAGTTTAGCAGAACAATTGAAAATTTCTTTATTCACAGCAGATATTGGAATTGCTCTAACTAAAAACCAGAGTTTACCTGCCACTTTGCAACAATGCACCGATGCAGTTGTGCGCCATTTGGATGCTGCGTTTGCTCGGATTTGGACGCTGAACGAACAGGGAAATGTCTTGGAATTGCAAGCAAGTGGGGGGATGTATACTCACATTGACGGCGCTCACAGCCGCATTGCTGTCGGCCAGTTCAAGATTGGTTTAATCGCCCGATCGCGAAAACCTCACATCACTAATTTTGTGGAAACAGATCCCCTAGTCAGTGACAAAGAATGGGCGAAACGAGAAGGAATGGTAGCTTTTGCTGGATATCCGCTAATTGTTGACAATCAGTTGCTGGGAGTAATCGTGATGTTTGCTCGCCAGGAGTTGCAGGAATCAATACTAATTGCTTTAGCATCAAGTGTTGATTCGATCGCCTTGGGAATCAAGCGCAAACAAACAGAAATGGCTCTCGCCGCCCAAAAGCAAACTTTGAGGGGAATTATTGACAACGCTCCGATCTGGGTGTGGATGTTAAATGCGAGCGGGCGGATGTTATTAGTCAATAAAACTTTCTGCGAAGATGTGGCTGTTCCCGAATCAAGATTTTTAGCAGCCTCTCACTATTCGGAAGTTTTGGGATTAGAAGCATCTGTTAACTGCATGGCATCTGACGCGCAAGCCTGGAGCCAAGATACTCCCTGTTATACTGAAGAAGTGCTGCAGCTTGTTGACGGTGAATATCACCATTTCGAGACAATTAAAACTCAGATCAAAGATGATTTCGGTAACGCGATGGGCTTGATTGGTTTGGGTGTGGACGTGACGAAACAAAGAGAAGCTCAAAGACAGTTAGAAGAGTCGGAAGCAAGATTCCGCAAATTAGCGGAGCAGGAAACGCTGCTGAACCAACTAGCTAGCAATATCCGCCAATCTCTGGATTTAGATACTATTTTAGCAACAACTGTACACCAGATTCGCGATTTGCTGCGACTCGATAGCTGTGTGTTTATTTGGTATAATGCAGAGGTGTCGCCGCCAGTTTGGGAGGTGCAGTATGAAGCAAGAAATGCCAATCTTTCTTCGCTTTTAGGTGTATTTCCTATTAGTGCAACTGGTTCTCATGCGGAGCGAATTGCTAATTTGGAAATAATTCGGATCGATGATTTTGAGACTGTTACCGATCCAGTAGAGCGGGAGTATTTCACTAATATAGGATTCCACTCTCTGCTGAACATTCCGGTTCAAACATCTGCAGGTAAAATTGGGGTCATTGGCTGCACTTCATCTAGCGGAGTGCGGTATTGGAGCGATGAGGAAGTGGAACTTTTGGTGGCGGTGGGCAATCAATTGGCGATCGCCATTAATCAAGCAGAACTCTACACTCAAAGCGTCGATTCAGCCCGGATCGCGCAAGAACAAACTGCCCAACTCGAAACAACTCTGTGCGAACTTAAGCTTGCTCAAACTCAACTCGTCCAAGCCGAAAAAATGTCCAGTCTCGGTCAGATGGTAGCAGGAATTGCCCACGAAATCAATAACCCAGTCAGCTTTATTTTCGGCAATCTAACCTACACTGAAGAATACACCGGAAACCTAATAAAACTGCTGCAAATGTATCGAGACGAACACCCAGAACCTTCTCCAAATCTTCAGGAAGAAATAGAGCGGTTAGAACTGGATTTCTTGCTCGACGACTTGCCAAAAATGCTATCTTCGATGCAGGTAGGAGCAACTCGCATCCGGGATATTGTGCGGAGTTTGCGAAATTTCTCTCGTCTCGATGAAGCTGAGATGAAAGATGTTAATATTCACGAAGGCATCGACAGCACATTAATGATTTTAGAACACCGTGTGAAAGCTCAGCAAGACCGCGCAGCCATTAAAGTCATTAAAGAATACGGAGAATTGCCGCTGGTGGAATGCTACGCCGGACTGTTGAATCAGGTGTTTATGAATATTATCGCTAACGCGATCGATGCTTTACAATATCCGCCGGAAAATCCGGGAATTATCCGCATTCGTACAGAGGTAGAAGGTACTTGCGCTAGGATCGTAATTGCTGATAACGGTTCAGGTATCAGCGATAAAGTCAAGCAGCGGATATTCGACCCTTTCTATACTACAAAACCGATCGGTTCCGGTACGGGGATGGGTTTAGCAATTTCCCATTCAATTATTGTCGAAAAACACAAAGGTAAAATCAACTGTTTTTCGGCGATCGGGAAAGGTACTGAATTTGCAATCGAGATTCCGATTAAAAGAAGAGAAAATTAAATAAGTTTGTAGTGAGGACTTTAGTCATCAGAGTTTGATATAATATTAAAAATCTAAAATTTAAAATCTAAAATGGCATTACCTCCAGGAAGTTTAGGTTTATCACTAATTGGCGATACTCTCAACTTTTTGAAAGATTCTCAATTTGCCAAAAAACGCCACCAACAGTACGGGCCAATTTTCAAAACCAGCATCTTCGGACAACCTACCGTGTTTGTGTGCGGCCAGGAGGCGAATTTGTTTGTTTTAAGCCATGAAAACCAGTATTTTGTTGTGAGTTGGCCTCCTAGCACCAAAGCGCTGTTAGGGCCGCTTTCCTTGGCGCTGCAAACGGGTTCGGAACACCAAAATCGGCGCAAGCTACTATATCAAGCATTTCAACCGCGAGCTCTGGCGGGCTACATCGGCGGGATGGAAGATATCACGGGGCGCTACTTGCAAAGGTGGACTCAAATGAGCGAGTTTGCGTGGTATCCCGAACTGAGAAATTATACTTTTGATGTTGCAAGCAAGCTGTTAGTTGGGATTGATAATGGTTCGGATACTGCGCTAGGACATTATTTTGAGATTTTCTCGGATGGTTTATTTTCTATTCCTTTGGATTTGCCTTTTACTCGGTTTGGCAAAGCTAAAAATGGCAGAAAGTTGCTGTTAGCTGAACTAGAAAATATTATTCGTGACAGACAGCAAGGAACCCCCGGCGGTAATGATGCTTTGGGTTTGCTAATTAGCGCTCGCGATGATGAGGGCATTTCTCTGAGTTTGGAGGAGTTGAAGGATCAAGTGCTGTTGCTGTTGTTTGCGGGACACGAAACTCTGACTTCGGCGATCGCCTCTTTTTGTCTTCTCGTGGCTCAAAACCCCGATGTAATGGCAAAAATTCGCGCCGAACAACAGCAGTTTCCTGCAACTGAACCGCTAACTCTGGAACAGCTCAAACAAATGACTTATTTGGAGCAGGTGATGCGAGAAGTGCTGCGGTTGGTGCCGCCGGTGGGAGGCGGTTTTCGGCAGGTAATTAAGGCTTGCGAGTTCGGTGGCTACGAAATTCCCAAGGGTTGGAGCGTTTTGTATGAAATTAATCAGACGCATCAGGATAGCGCAGTTTATCCCGAACCCGATCGCTTTGATCCCGATCGATTTACGGGCGATCGATCGACAAATGCGAAACCTTTTAGTTACGTGCCCTTCGGCGGCGGTTTGCGGGAATGTTTGGGAAAAGAGTTCGCCCGCTTGGAAATGAAATTGTTTGCGGCGAGGATTGTTCGAGAGTGCGAATGGGAGTTGTTACCGGATCAAGATTTGAATTTAATCCGAGTACCGACTCCGCACCCGCGCGACGGTTTGCGAGTGAAATTTCGGCAAACAACTATGAATCTGAAGGATTAAACCACAGAGGACGCAGAGAACTCAGAGGAAGAGAACAGAGAGATCGATAATTCCGATATTTTATCTAACAGGGTTCTCGAAGAGCGATCGCATTTTATGAATCAACATCCAAGTGCATCGGCCCCAAATACTTAGTTAAATAAGGTGAAAACACCTCATAAATCAGCGTCAGCGGCTTACCGTGATGCCAAAACAAATAGTGTCGCCCCCAAAAAGGCCCCGACTGTTCAAAAGCTGACTCTAAAATGGCCGAATCACCCAAATAAATGCCTTGCACGTCGCGATACAATTCTGTTCGCAGCCGCGCTAAACTAGCCCAAATGGGTAAAGATTTATTGTGTAAATATTCATCTACGTGACTCGCTTCCCACCAGGAAGTCGCGTAGGCGAGGCGCTGTCCCGAAGCAGTCCGCAGCCACACTTGGCGGCGGAGGCGCGGCCCGGGCACCGCGACAATTTGCTGGGGTGCGCCGTCTGCATCGTCACCCACCAAGGACATATCGATTACGTCTACTTCTGTGGGTTCCCCTGTCAGCAGTTGCAGGTGACGGGTGGGGGAACCGTCGCCCAGGAGCAGTATTTGCCATGCCGGCGCTAGCTTAGTGTGGGGTAAACCCCTCTGTACAGCGTCTTCTGCTCCTTCCCACAGGGGGTTTAGAGCGTGCCAGGTTTGGTTGTTTTTGAATGTGAATGTTGCAGTCAAGGGTGTTTACAAAACTTAATTTTTTGTTTATTATAACGCTTCTGCAATTATCTCAAGTCAAATAGTTATAATAAACTTCGCGATCGCACTCCGACTCTCATAACCGGGTTTTGGAAGAAAAAAACGCTTTTTAGCTACCCGTGCATAATTCCTAAATACTTTTATTCGACTGATTTTATTCAACTGACAACTGACAACTGACAACTGACAACTGACAACTACTATATGTTACGAATAACCGAAATCAAACTTCCCTTAGATCATCCTGAAGATGCGATCGCCAGCGCCATACTCAAAAAGCTGCAAATCCCCCCCGAAGAATTGCTCAGCTATACCATCTTCAAGCGCAGCTACGATGCTCGCAAAAAAGCAGAAATCGTCCTTGTTTATATTGTGGATGTGGAAACGACACAGGAAAAACAACATCTGCAACGCTTCAAAAAAGATCCTCATGTCACGGTAACACCAGACACGAGTTATCGCTATGTAGCGCAAGCCCCCAGCAATTTGACGATTCGGCCCATTGTGATTGGTACGGGGCCGTGCGGTATGTTTGCAGGTCTGATGCTGGCACAAATGGGGTTTCGCCCTATCCTTTTAGAACGCGGAAAAGCAGTGCGCGATCGCACAGTTGACACCTTTGGATTTTGGAAGAAAAAAACCGAATTCAACCCAGAATCTAACGCTCAGTTTGGCGAAGGTGGTGCGGGTACTTTTTCCGATGGCAAACTCTACAGCCAAGTTAAAGATACCCAGCATTACGGGCGCAAGGTACTGACGGAACTTGTGAATGCGGGAGCTTCACCGGAAATTTTATATATTAATAAACCGCATATTGGCACGTTCAAACTGGTTGGAATTGTCCAAAGTCTTCGCGCCCAAATTGAATCATTAGGCGGAGAAATTCGGTTTCAAACTCGTGTAGAAGATATCCATATCGAAAATGGAAAAGTGCAGGGAGTTACCCTAGCCAGTGGAGAATATATTGCTAGTAATTATATAGTTCTGGCGGTGGGACACAGCGCCCGCGATACTTTTGAAATGTTATTTTCGCGCGGTGTTTACATCGAGGCTAAACCTTTTTCTATTGGTTTTCGGGTGGAACATCCGCAGCAGTTAATCGATCGCTGTCGTTTTGGCGATCGCGCGGCCCACAAACTTTTGGGCGCCGCCGATTACAAACTGGTTCACCACTGCCAAAATGGCCGTTCTGTTTACAGTTTCTGTATGTGTCCCGGTGGTTTGGTAGTGGCTGCTGCGTCGGAACCGGGGCGACTTGTGACTAACGGGATGAGTCAATATTCTCGCAATGAACGCAATGCTAACAGCGGGATTGTGGTGGGTATCACGCCGGAAGATTATCCCGGTCATCCTTTGGCGGGAATTGAATTTCAGCGTCGCCTAGAAGAACGGGCATTTGAGTTAGGAGGAGGTACTTACAACGCCCCTGGGCAGCTTGTAGGAGATTTTTTAGCGAATCGCCCTTCCACGGCGCTAGGAAGCGTGCAGCCTTCTTATACGCCGGGAGTTGTGATGACTGATTTGAGCGAAAGTTTGCCGGATTTTGCGATCGCAGCCATCCGCGAAGCGCTTCCGGCTTTTGACAAACAGATCAAAGGATTTGCGATGGATGATGCGGTTTTAACTGGGGTGGAAACGCGCACTTCTTCGCCGATTCGGATTAAGCGCAGGGAAGATTATCAGAGTTTGAATACAGAAGGCCTTTATCCTGCTGGGGAAGG
The DNA here is from genome assembly GCF_036700765.1 of Microcoleus sp. S1D4. NCBI lineage: Bacteria > Bacillati > Cyanobacteriota > Cyanophyceae > Oscillatoriales > Microcoleaceae > Microcoleus > Microcoleus sp. S1D4. The sequence goes on along the minus strand of NZ_JAUBPP010000008.1, from coordinate 213,823 downwards.
TGCGGGATATGCGGGTGGAATCCTTTCGGCGGGGATTGATGGGATTAAGGTGGCGGAGGCGGTTGCTTTGAGTATTTTGCGAGAAAACCACAAAGTTTGAGGCTGGGATCAACCAACTGCAAATTCGGTGTATTGTCGGACATCAGGTGCATGATAGGCTAGCACAATTTCCTGGGAGGGGACACCTCGTGCTATTAATTGATTGGCGATCGCCTCTTCAGTCCCGTCATGCTGCACCCAAATTTTCCCATCTTTAATATCTACATGAATTATACAGCCATAAATTCGAGTGCTACTGTTTTTCCAACCCACATGAACCAGTTGATAGCGATCGCTAATTAGATCGAAAATCGTCTCACTAGCAACTGGATCGTGAGGCGATCGCCTCTGAGCTCGTTCAGTTAGCAACTCCTGAATATGTTGACGATACAAACTTATTTTATCCATTGAGAAATCTCCTTTTTTTCGGTATCATAAACTAAAAGCGAAATTTGATTACGTTCAATTACCGTTTGAATAAATGAGTATTTGACAATTTTTTTGTGAATAGCTAATGGAATTGCCAGGTAAAGAATTCTATCTGGATCGTCAAATTATAATGCAATCCGATAGTTGATAAATTGTCCCACTGCGGTATGAAACTCTGAAATAGTCGATGGTGCCAAAAACGTTTTGATTTCAACCGCAATTTTTTCACTATCCTTTGTCGCTGCTAATAACTGTTCTGCACCGAGATCGATATAAAAATCAACAAATCCCAGATCGATATGATAAGGGTCATGGGTAATTGTCCAACCCTGATTTTCGAGGGCAGTCTTGACGAGTTCGTGAAACTTATCTTTAGCTGGCATCTTTAAACAGTAGCTAAGCCCGATCGAATTTCCGTATCCGTATATTCCGGCGTCCAGCCTTCTGTGGTGGTAAAATAGCGCACTGCTTTAATTTTCCGGGCCGCAGTCAAATAAAACCAATGTTCCGTATTCGCCGGTACGTTGATAAATTCTTCTGGCTGCACCGTAAGTTCAACTTGGCTACCGTCGGGCCGCACGAAGCCAAAAATGCCCTCGCCTGCTACGATATAGCGGACTTCATCGTCAGCGTGGATGTGGCACTTATTGAATTTCGACAGCACGGTGTCGATGTTGGGAATGTCTGGGTGCAGTACGATTAAGTCGCGCTCTTGATAGCCTGCGGTTTCCTTGAGTTGCTGAAAGTAGCCGTCGAGGGCTTGCAGGATTTGCTCTTTTTGATTGTCGTCAAGAGCATCTTTCGCTAGCAATTCCAGAATTTCAGCGCTGTCACCCACGGGCCAGCGGTTGAGTTGAATGTTTAAAGGCGCGAGTTCGCGCGCAATATCGCTTAATTGAGTGTAGGTTGTACCGTTTTCGAGTTGCAGGATAGCCATTATTTCACGTTTTTATTTTTGATTCACAGACCGCGAAAGATATTGGTCGATCGCCCTTGTAGCAGAAAAACAATTTTAACGCTAATTTTAGGATTTGTGGGTGTTCGCAAGTTTGGTCGATCGACTCAACACAATTTTCCAATTAATTTGTCAGTATTTAATCAGAACCCAAAAAAGTCAGGTGTCCGTCTGTACCGCCAGCGGTTCAGTATACTGATTTTATTCATGTAATTTTTGCAACAACCATGCCTACTTATACTGGAATTTCTAGCGAAGCATTTCAGCATCCCCTCGATCGCCAAGCCGAAGAAGCGTTACGCAGCGTACCTGGATTTGACTTAATTGCCAGCAAATTTGTAGAATTTGTCTACGAACGACCGCAATTCGTTTACTTAATGGGAAATAGCATTCAAGTCGGGCCGCGCCAGTATGCCAGCATTTATCACATATTTCGGGAGTGCGTGCAGGATTTAGATGTTTTTCCAGAACCGGGTTTGTTTGTGTCTCAAAATCCCGCCGTTAACAGCTACGCCCTAGGAAAAAACCAGCCTTATATAGTGTTAAATACGGGTCTTTTAGACTTATTGGACGAGGCAGAAATCAAGGCAGTGCTAGCTCACGAGTTGGGACACATAAAATGCGGCCATCCAATTTTAAATCAAATGGCGATGTGGGCGATGAGCGTCGCCTCGACCATTGGCGAGATGACTTTCGGGCTGGGAAATATGGTCGGAAGCGGTTTAATTTACGCTTTTTATGAGTGGCGGCGCAAGGCGGAATTATCCGCAGATCGGGCGGCTTTGTTAGTAACTGATGATTTGAATAGCGTGATGAAGACGATGATGAAACTTGCGGGAGTTAGCAGTAAATATGCTGACCAATGCAGTTTGCAAGAATTTATCCGCCAGTCTGATAACTATCAAGAGCTCGATCGCGACAATCTCAATCAAGTGTATAAATTTTTACTTTACAACGGCGGCCAAGGCGTGATGCTGAGTCACCCTTTCCCGGTGGAACGCCTGCGGTATTTGCGAGACTGGGCCGCTTCGGAGGAATACCGCCAAATCAAGCTGGGAAACTACAAGCGGGCTGTGGCTGAGGGTGCGGTTGATGTGAAGTCCCAAACATCTAACAGCGAGACGGAGGCTTTACGCCGTCAGATTGAAGAATTGCAGCGGGAGATCGATCGACAAAAATCTCAGCAAAAATAACTTTAGGGTGTGCCGCAACCACCTGGTGGCTACAATTAGCGCGTTACACCACTGTTTGCGTAAGTCTGGGAAAATTTACCGGATTTGGGTGAGGGAGGAAAGTAGAAGGAAGACGGGCTAGTGAGAGACTTACTCGCAACTGGCCTCCAATCTAAAAACTGTCCTCTCCTTTCTGAAATCTGTTTCACAGAAGGTGTAGTTTAAATCTAGATAAGCTTTTAACTCAATCGGGCTAGGAAAAAAATGATTATTGATAAACCAATGAATACTCACAAACCAACTTCTAATTTTTTCGGTAATGTCGGAAAAGTGGCGATCGCCCTAACCGTGTTAGCCGCCGGTATGGCATTTACAAATCCTCCTAGAGACAAATATTTAACTTATGCTTCCGGCGTACTCCAAACCGAGTTGGAAAACACTGTCTGTAAGGATTCTCGCGTGCCTCAAGCGTTGAGCGGCGTTGCAGAGACGCTGATCGGCAGTTGCAAAAATTTGCTAACTTCGCAACGGAGTTCGATCGAACACTTGCTCGACAATACAACGGAACGTCAGAACTTAGGCGTTGTCAGCATTTACAAAACTCAAGTGGGCAAAAAAACCTATCCAACCGTTGCAGCTTTCGGTAATTTTGTCACCCTGCCACCTAGTTCTGAAAATGCTCAAAATTAGGATTAAATTAAGTTCAATTCTCAAAACCGGGTTTTCTAGAAAACCCGGTTTTTACTTGCGTAATTATATCTAAGTAAGTTTCAATAAATTCCTAGACAGCAAGCACGTATTTTTAATCGATCTCGCTATCAAACGCCAAATATTAAATTTTAATAAAAATCATAAATTGTGATGTCATTTTAATATAAAATTAACAATATAAAGTTTTATTATTTACCAATAAGTAGATAGCCATGCAATTAAGTAAGGGTGAAAGATTTAATATCTCTCAAGAAGCGCCGGATTTGAAAAAAATGGCGATCGCCCTCGGTTGGCAGGTGACAGAGGCAGGACAAAGCTACGAGATTGATGTCTCTGCGTTTATGCTAGGTTCTGACGGTAAAATACCTAACGATCAATATTTTATTTTTTACAATAACCTGCAATCCTCTGACGGTTCGGTACTGCAATCGATTCCTGCAAACAACAACCCAGGTAAAGAAAATAAGACTATTTACGGCGTTATCTTAGAAAAAGTTAATCCTGAAATTGTGGAAATAACTTTTGTTGTCACTATTCACGAAGCACAGAAAGTTAATGCAAATTTTAGCAATATCATAAATTCTTTTGTCAAGATTGTTAATTTGGATACGGGAATCGAACTTGTTCGGTATGAATTAAAAGAGAATTTTACGCGAGAAACTGCTATAGAATTTGGTCGCTTGTATCGCAAGAATGGAGAGTGGAGATTTCAGGCGGTAGGAGAAGGATATCAAGCTGGATTAAAGAGTTTTGTTGACAAGTATTGTAGCTGAAATAGAAATAACATGGCTCCGCTTAAGCGAGGCTAGGGGCGATCGGCTTTAACCCAAGTTAATTGAATTATATGTCAGTAAATCTTCGTAAATCCGGCCACAAAAAGCACATATTTTAAATCTGGCCTGCTATCAGACGCAAGTTAATATTAAGTCTTATTAAAAATAAAACATTTTGACACCAATTTATATTAAAGTGAGTGATATCAATTTTTATCTTTTATAAATAAGCAGATGGCAATGCAATTAAGTAAGGGTGAAAGATTTAATATTTCTCAAGAAGCGCCGGATTTGAAAAAAATGGCGATCGCCCTCGGTTGGCAGTTGACAGAGGCAGGACAAAGCTACGAGATTGATGTCTCTGCATTTATGCTAGCTTCTGACGGTAAAGTGCCTAACGATAAATATTTTATATTTTACAATAATCTGCAATCCTGTGACGGTTCGCTACTGCAATCGATTCCTGCACAAAACAACCCAAGTCAAAAAAACAAGACTATTTACGGCTTGATATTAGAAAAAGTTAATCCTGAAATTGAGGAAATAACTTTTGCTGTCACCATTCACGAAGCAGATAAAATTAAGGCAGATTTTAGTAATATCACAAATGCTTTTATCAAAATTTGCAATGTGGATACGGGAACCGAACTTGTTCGGTATAAATTAAAAGAGAATTTTTCGCGAGAAACTGCTGTAGAATTCGGGCGTTTGCACAGAAAGAATGGAGAGTGGAGATTTCAGGCGGTAGGACAAGGATCTCAAGCTGGATTGCAGAGTTTTGTTGACAAGTATTGTAGCAAAAATAGCAATAATACTGCTCCAATTACTAACGAGTTGGCACCGGAAATGGCAGCAGATGATTTGCAGTTGCCGGCTTGGGAGTTGGAAGTGGAGTCAGAAGCGGCAGCTTCCGGGGAGACGGAAATCCCGCCGCGATCGCAAATTAACCATCAAGTTAATTCCCGAAACCGCAAAATACCGCTAGCTTTAGCGGCAAGTTTAGGCGTTTTGGTGCTGGGGACTGGTGCAGTCGCGCTCGCCTTTATGCGATCGGGAAATGAAACGCTGAAGCAATCAAAAATACTAACCGTTGAAACGCAGAATGCAGCGCAAGCAACCGATATCAACCTACTCAGAAGTTTCGATAAACGACTTAAAGAAACGATCGCGAATTTAGAAAAAATTCCTAACTTCCCCGGCTTGGGATATCCACAGGCGAGAATTGATTTGCTGACGTTAGGCCCGAATTTGGTTGCTGTCGAGCAAAATTTACAGGCTGCAGAAAGTCTAGAAAAAGCTCAAAATTTGGCGCTGGAAGCTGCTGTGCTCGTGCAAAAACCGCCTCATCCAATGGAAGTTTGGCATCAGTCGCAGGGTAAATGGCAACAGGCGATCGCACTTTTAGAAGCGATCGATTCACGTACACCTGTTTATAATTTAGCTCAAAATAAGTTATCTAATTACCGAAAAAATCTCGCTGTTATCAGTCAAAGACTGGCGATCACTCAAAAAGCCACCAACTTCAGCAACCAAGGTTCTTTAAAAATTCAAAAGGGAGATGTTCCTGGGGCGATCGCCAATTTTACTCAAGCTTTAGGGCTGAATGCCAACATACCCCAAGCTTATCTCGGATTGGGAATTGCGAGTTCACAACAGGGAAACAAGCAGCAGGCAATTTACAATTACGATCGAGCGCTGCAATTCAATCCTAACTTGGCAGAAGCTTATTTCGGTCGCGGTCAAGCATACTATGAATTGGGAGACAAGCAAAAGGCGATCGGGAATTACGAACAAGCTATTCGCGTCAATCCTGATTATGGTTTGGCTTATTTGGAACGAGGCGCTATTCGCTGTATGTTGGGAACTAAATCGCAAGCAGTATCAGATTTTCAACAAGCTGGAGAACTTTTCTCAAAGCAGGGAGACGGCAACAATTACCAATTAGCAAAAAGCATGATTAATGAGTGTCAAGAACCGACTGCACCGGCTGTAATCTGCGATTATCGAAGGAATATCGACTCTTTGGGCCGGCGCTGCGGTGGATCTGTCAATGTTCCGATTATAATTAGAAGAAAATCTGCGATCGCTCCTTCCAACTCTAACTCCACTCAGATTGACAGCAATAGCAGCAAGCCCAAAATCTCGCCAATAGATTCTGATAGCAGCAGCACCAGAACTCGCAGCAGGAGAAGAAGTAAAAGATAAACGTCTATTGCATTAGTTAATATAGCAACCGCCAAGACGCTTAGGACGCTGTTAATGGCTAAAACGATTGATTTTATTGCTTCTTCCTTCTTCCCTCTTCCTGGTGACGTTGGACGTTCGATGGGGGAGGACAACACTAATGACTAATGACTAATGACTAATGACTTCTTCCTTCTTCTATAGATGACAAAATGTGCTGGTAAGCATCGATGGTTTGTCGGGCGAGATGTTCCCAGTTATAATACTTTTCGGCATACTCCCTGCCATTTAATCCCCTGCGCTGGCACTCCTGTGGGTTCAGAAGTGCTGATTTAATTGAATTGGCGATCGCCCCTACATCCAAAGGAGCAACCCAGCCCGCCTCTGCTTGCTCAATGTCTTCGGAAATCTGTACGCGATCGGAAATAGCAACAGGTACACCAGCAGCCATCGCTTCTGCAACAGCAATGCCAAAGTTTTCGTAATAAGAAGGTAACACAAATAAGTCAGCCTTTCTCAACAGTGCAAGTTTGGCATCACCGCTAACAAAACCCGTGATTGTGGTAAATTTTCCTAAACTTGAATTTTGTATTTGTTGTTTAATTTTTGTTTCGTAATCAGCATCTTGGGGATTGGAACCTGCTAAAATAAAATTAAACTTTATGCCGTCCGCTAAAATACTTTCTAGAGCAGGAATCAGCAAATCTAATCCTTTTTTGGGTTCTATCCGTGACATAAATAATACGACTGGCGCTTGAATAATTCGCAATAAATCAGAATAAAAAGCTGCTTTCACCCCCAAGGGAATCAGCAAATCTTGTGGAAAACAATTTTGTGAAATAGCAATATTATTTGTCTTATTTGGTAACATAAAATCTTGTGACATAGCTATCTCGCTTGGCCCGGTCAAACCAAATCTTTCTGAGATTTTAGCTTCTCGCTTGCTAGTGAAATGAATCGCAGCAGCACCTGCTAAATTAGGACGTTCTAAAAGTGCAGCATAAATCTGTTTTAAGCACTTTTTTTTCTCTAAATCTGCGGGATCGAGCATACCGCAGGGACGAATAATATACGGTAACTGGCGATTTCTAGCAATTCTAGCAGCAAAAGTAGTTACTGGTGAGAAAAGAGCGTGAATGTGGGCGAGGTCAAATTGCCTTACATTTTGATTGAACCACTGCAATAACGAGAGTGAAAACTTATATCTACGAAACGGATAACAGCGGAAATAAATAATCTGATAACCGTTTTGCTTGATTGGTTGATTTAACGGCACATCTAAGGGAGATTGACCGATATCTCCATTAGAATCTGTGGTGATAATTGTGACATCAACGCCTTGGGAAGCTAGGGCGGCAGAAAGTTCCAATACCATTTGACTCGGGCCGCCGTAGACGAGGGAAATTGAGGGAATAATTTGGATGATTCGCATGGAGGATCGTTTTTTAAATCAATATACCAACCTCTCCAATGACAAATTTAATTATCTGGAAAAGGCTGGCCATGTAGCTGTTGAGCTTCCTCTCTCTTTGTTGCTTTTATCTGGGTATTGTGAGATATTTGCTTAGAAAATTCATACATTTCACTGGCTTTGGCTTCAGTGGCTTTGACAATTTCAAGAATTTCTAGGAGTAGGCTTTCATCGGGTAATTTTTTCATGGCAATGCATCTAATTTTTCAATTACTTGTTCGATCATAATTTTAACTTCTGGAGCCATATGTAGCAAGGCTCCTAAATAATCTCCGGCTTTTTGAACATCTTCGTCAGGAACACCAGCCAGCAATATATTGCTCACAATGTTCTCTGCTTGTAAACGAGTACCTGCTACGCAGAATTGAAAATTACTGATCGAAGAAAAGTATTGCATCAGTATTTCATTTTCAGGAAACAGAGACATTGCTGTTCTAAGTGCAAAAAGTCCCTGGGTTGCTTGGCGCTCGGTATCGTTCAGTACCTGGTAGAGTTCGTTAACCAAAGGTCGTATGTCGGAAGGAATAGACATTTACCACAGTTTTTATTTGACAATCATAATTATACTGCTAATTAGAAGGAAGAAGGAAGAAGGAAGAAGGAAGAAGGAAGAAGGCTTGAGTTATCGTTGCTATAGCAGGAATAATACATATACATCTAGCTTCAGCGCGACTCGATCTGTATTTTACGTTTAATTAGGTGGATTTGCTTAAAAGTTACGATCGCTAGGAAAATTCTTTGTAAAAATCTAATAACTGTTCAGCTAAGGCTTTATTTGTATAATGGCTCATCGCTCTATGATAACCCCGATCGCCCAAATCAGCAGCAAACTCCCGCCGCTCCATCAATTGCTGCAAACAATCTCGCAAAATCCCCGCATTTCCCTCCGGGAAGACTAACCCTGCAGATCCGATGACGTGGGGAATTTCCCCGCAGTCGGAACCGATAACGGGAATTTTACAAGCCATCGCTTCAATTAAAACATGGCCGAATTGTTCTTTCCAACCCACAGTAGTTAAAGTTTTGAATTTATAGCTCGTTTGCGATGGTAATACCAAACAGTTCATTAAGTTAATATAGGGGGGGATTCTTTCGTGAGAAACGCTTTCTACCCAGATTATGCGATCGCTAATTCCCCATTCTCTAGATTTTTCTGCGAGATGCGCCTGCAATTTTCCTTGTCCTACTAACAGCCACTTCCAAGAGTTTTTTTTCAACCCTGCCAAGGCTTCAGCCAAAGTCAACAATCCTTTTTCTTCAACAAATCTACCGACAAATCCTACCACAAAATCTGTCGGTTCAACGCCTAATTTTTTTAATAAATCAGCATTTTTAGCAGTCGGTAGAAATAAAGTTTCATCTACTCCGAGTTGCGGCATTACTTTCACCGCACCTTGATAGCCTCTATCGCGCAAAATTTTCGCTCCGTCTAGGTTCCCTGCAATAATTCCGTCGGTGTGATTGAGATTGTAATTTTCTAAGGCTGAAACGGGCCAGTTCAATTTATAAGGCAGATTCCACCAGGTAAATAATATATTTTTTGCTTGCAACTTTAGTAATTTATTTAGTAAGATTAGCTGAGCGCAGGCTAGGGACTTTGATCCTTGTTCGACTTGGATAATCTGCGGTCTAAATTCGTGTAATATTTTAATTAAATCGGGGCCAAACGTTAGTAATCCTTGATTGTTTTGGCTGTAATTGGAGACGGGAACTACTTTAAATGAACCTTGTTGATAGAATCCGGTTTTGATGATTTTATTTTGTACGCCTCCAGGTTTCCAGCGTCGCGGTACTATAACTGTTACTTCAATATCGGGTTCTAAGTTGTTGGCTAATATTTTGAATTTTTCGCGATTAATGTCAACTATATATGTGTGACTGGCGACCAGAATTCTCATTTTTTGGAAGAGGGAAGAAGGAAAAAGGAAGAGGGAAGAAGGAAGAAGGAAGAGAAAAGAATAGGTGTTGAAAATTTATGTTAGTTATTGATTGAGAAGGATCTTGCTACCTGCAGCCTCTGCGATTGCTTCAATTCACTGCGCTGCATTCGCAATGAGATCATTAAGCTTTTTTGTCTTGATGGGTGTAAATTTGTCCGTCGTTCCAGAGGGACTGAATTAATGTCTTGATGGCGCTAATCAAGCCGAGGAGATAAAAAGTAAGTCTCAGAAATATTTTAAGAGGCGATCGGCTTTTATGGCAAGGCGGATTTCCCAAAACTTGGCAGTCAAAGAGTTTGGCGAAAAATTGCAGGCATTGAAAGGCTGTTAAATTTTTCAATCCCATCAGGAAGTGGTTGTGATAAAATGTGATTTGATATTCGATCGATCGCGTACTGACATCATGACATCCGCCGCTCTCCTCCCCTAAGTGAACTAAACAAGCATTGGGATCGTACCAAATTTTCATGTTAGTCGATCGCAATCTCAAACAAAAATCCGACTCCTCTCGCACAGCACTCCCCGCAAACCGCTCATCAAAAGTCAAACCCCACTCAGCAAAAATCCGCCGGCGAAACGACATATTGCAGCCTCTAGCCGAGAGCACCTGCTGCGGTTGTACCGTATGCACCAAATCGATAAAATACCAAGCAACGGCTGCATCCATCGCTTCTGGAGGCAAATATTCGATCGCCAAACCGCTGATAGAATTATCCAGTTTCATTCTGTCAAAAACCCTGCCCGCCACACATCCCACATCAGGTTTTTGTAAATAATTGCCAGCGTGAGCCGCCAAAAAACCATCTGGCAATTGTACATCATCATCAATAAATAAAATAACTTCTCCAACAGCGCGCCGCACTGCATAATTTCGAGCACCTGGTAAACTCGCCCAATCTACCCGAAACCACCTAATTTTTCCCGCATTTGCCAATTCGTTCAAATAAACTTGAGTTTCCAATTCATGGGTGCGAGTTTGATCGATTACCAGCACTTCAAAATTATCGTAATTTTGCCGAATCGCATCAGCCAGTGTCTCTCGCAAAGGTTGCTCGCGATTGTAGGTAGGTATCACAACAGAAATCATCATGGCACTTGCCGCCAAAGTATTCAATTTGAAACTTGAGATTTGAGATTTGAAGAAGAAGGAAGAAGGAATATCAAAGCAGGAATATCAAAGCAGGATCAGAAATTAGTTTTAAACCAAGAGACTGAATCTCTATAATTTTCCTTCTTCCCTCTTCCTTCTTCCCTCTTCCTTCTTCCCTCTTCCTTCTTCCTTCTTCCCTCTTCCTTCTTCCTTCTTCCTTCAGATCAAAGAGATTGGTATTTCTGAACTGCCAACACCAAATTATCAGTCCAGAAATTAGCCAATTCGGCGCTGGCAGCTTCTACCATAACTCGGATCAGCGGTTCAGTGCCAGAAGCGCGAACCAAAATTCGTCCCTGTTCTCCCATTGCAGTTTTAGCACGGACGATCGCCCCTTGCAAAATTTCGCACTCGTGCCATTTTAGGCGTTTTTCCCGATCGTCCACCCGCACATTTACCAGCAACTGCGGATAAGTTTGGAAACTGCCGCTGACCAATTGCGCTAAAGATTCCCCGGATTGGCGCACCAGCGAAGCTATGTGCAAAGCTGTGAGCAAACCATCGCCACTAATACCAAAATGCGGACAAAGAATGTGTCCCGACTGTTCGCCGCCCAACATCGCACCGGTGCGCTGCATTTCAGCGTGAACGTGCTGATCTCCCACGTTCGTTCTAGTTAGTTTTCCTCCTAATTTTTCCCAAGCTCGCTCGAAGCCGAGGTTAGCCATTACAGTAGAAATAATTAAATTGGACGGTAACTGTTCGGAGGCGCGCAACTGCCGACCCCACAGATAAAGAATGTAATCGCCGTCAATCGATCGACCTTTGTTGTCAACACCCAAAACTCGATCGGCATCGCCATCAAAAGCAAATCCCACATCGGCATTGTGTTCCAAAACCGCCGCTTGCAAACTTTCGAGATGAGTAGAACCGCAGTTAACATTAATGCGATCGCCATCAGGAGAGTCGTGCAAACAGATAACATCCGCCCCCATTTTCTCAAATACCGCCGGTGCCAAACCAGCCGCCGCCCCCCAAGCCAAATCCAAAACCACCCGCATTCCCGACAAATTCATCTCTTGCAGCGAATCAGAGAGAGAAGCAGCATAATCTTTCACCAACTCCTGGCGGTGGTAGTGGTGTCCCAAAGCAAAACTAGCAACCGGAACCTTAGCCCCCCGGATTCCCGCTTCGATTTGTTCCTGCAACTGTTGCGACAGCTTAGAGCCGTTTGAGCCAAAAAACTTAATCCCGTTATCTTCAGGGGGATTGTGAGAAGCCGAAATCATCACACCGCCGACAGAATCCGAAATGCTTGCCAGATAAGCAACGCAGGGAGTCGGACACAAGCCCAAATTCCACACTTCTAAACCGGCCGCTGTCAAACCCGCAGATAGCGCCATTGCCAGCATATCGCTAGAATTCCTGCTGTCTTGCCCCAACATCACATGGCCCTGGTTGGGGGCATTTTGGCGGAGAACTTGCCCAGCCCAGAAGCCAATTTGCAGCGCTAGGGATGCAGTCAGCAATTCTCCCACTTTCCCGCGAATGCCGTCTGTGCCGAAGAGTTTTGTATTTGGCAGCGGGGCGCTATCTCCCAGCAGAATCGTATCGCGTTTGACTGGGCTTGCTGAATTAACAGCCGGAAACTCGCTGCCGCGATGGCGCGAAGGTGTCTGAACCATATTCACTCCTTTAGGAATATTCACACTCACACTTTGCAGTTCATGTTACAACTGAAAGTCTTTATTTTCAGCGTAAACTCGATTTATTTCGGGGATTTATCAGGTAACGTACCCTGTCAACCTACGCACAAAGTTTAACTTTTCGGGAAAAATTTGTATCGGACTCAAGGGCTAAATTTTACGATCGGCAGGCGCTTGCAGGATGGTTGAGACCGCTATTCGGGACGATCGCACTGCGCGATCGTTCGGATCTGGGCGGGATTTGATATTATGATGCTGATGCCGTTTGAGCTGGTCAGCCACTGCGGGCATAGAAAGTTAATGCTGTATTGCCGTATATTTTTTGTCGGCAAATTTCTAGGCCGGGAATCGGTTGTGTCGATCGATCGGGGCTGTGTTCGATCGCAATTTCGCCATCAGGTGCTAGCATTTCTTGGCTGGCGAGCTTGTTTAACAGAGGTTCGTACAAGTCGCTGGCGTAGGGCGGATCGAAGTAAACGCGATCGAACTGCTGTCCTCCCAGCGCCCCCAATTTTACCATCGCGTTTCCCCGCAGGATTTGGAATGTTTGGGAAGAGCCTGCTACTTTCTCCCAGTTTTCATGAATAATCGCACAAGCTTTCGCCGACTGTTCGATGCCAGTAACACTAGCCGCCCCCCGACACAAAGCTTCTGCGCCCATCGAGCCGCTGCCGGTACAAATGTCAAGCCATCTGCAACCTGCGATCGTCCCCTGCCAAATATTAAACAAAGCTTCTCTGACTCGCGAAGGCGTAGGACGAGTGGCTAGTCCCGGCAGAGTTTTGATTTGGCGGTTGCCGCAGATTCTCAAGCTCATTTAACACCCAATTTGTCACACTATTTTATAATTAATTTGATTCGCCAAACTAAGTTGGAATGCAAGGCTGCATCTCCGACTTAGCAGCATTTCTTTGAGTGCTTTGGCGAGTTCGCCCCGGCCCAAAATATCTGCATAAATTGGGGAATATCTCCCGAAAGCATTAAGAGTGCCAGCGTCTCGATCGCTAGCTGTACAATACTCGCGATCGCCCGAAACCGATTCTGCGATCGATCGCCAGCGGGGATGCCCTATAATATCAAATCCCGTAGCATCGGAATTATATAGTGCCGTCGCGCTGGCGATCGACTTCGCCAGCGCGACCTCACTATCAATGATTTAAATATGTGATTTCGATGCTATCGGAAACGATATAAAAGCTGGCTTGATGCTCCCTGGCCGTCGGTAATTATAAATGACGATCGCCATTTTGTCTGTCAAATATCATACATTTGGCAGATGCTCCTGTCGCTCAACCTATGATGTATCCAACTAAAAAATAAAATAATGGCTGGAAAAAAGCTAATGTCCCATCTCAAATTGGCTGAAACTCGCTCTAATCAAGGGTTTTTTGAAGTGATAAAGCTCTCTTGAGAGAGGGGATAATATCGACTATCGCTTGGCAAACAGCCAGCTTACTGTTATACTTCTGTCAAGCCAGCAGGGAATGTCTGAAAAATCGAAGCAAATTGGGATAGACAAGCCCGATGTTGAAACATACTTCGAGGATAACGCCTGCGGCTGGCATCCAAAAAACGATCGAATAGTTGATAAAAAAAATAGAATCGTTAAATTGGAGCAAAAATATGATGTTACATGGAATCAATCAGTAAATATGAGAATTGGCGCAACGTATCTGGGCAATAATCGCTGTGAATTTACGCTATGGGCACCCTTGTTACAAGATGTAGCAGTCCAAATCACAGCACCCGAACCACAACTAATCTCCATGCAAAAAAAACGGAGAGGATATTGGACTGTCACAGCCCAAGGGGTGTCTCCAGGTACGCTTTATACCTATCAACTAGATGGAAAGACAACGCTACCAGATCCAGCATCCTATAGTCAACCCGAAGGCGTTCACAACCCCTCAGAAGTAGTCGATCAAAGTGCATTTGTTTGGAACGATGCCGACTGGCAAGGGATTGCTCTGGCAGACTATATCATGTACGAGGTACACGTAGGCGCGTTTACCGAAGAAGGAACATTCGAGGCAATGATTGACCGTCTCGATGACTTGAAAGAATTGGGAGTTAACGCGATCGAAATTATGCCCGTGGCGCAGTTTCCGGGCGATCGCAATTGGGGCTACGATGGCGTATATCCCTTTGCCGTTCAATCCTCCTACGGCGGCGTTAACGGCTTGAAAACCCTAGTCGATGCTTGCCACCAAAAAGGCTTAGCCGTTGTCCTAGATGTCGTCTACAATCACCTAGGCCCCGAAGGCAACTATACCTCGAATTTTGCCCCCTACTTTACCGATAAATATCGTACCCCTTGGGGAAACGCCCTCAACTTTGATGATGCTGGTAGCTATGGCGTTCGCAATTTCTTTATCGAAAATGCCCTCTACTGGTTTCGGGATTGTCACATTGATGCGCTGAGGTTAGATGCCATTCACGCGATTTACGACTTCTCCGCCAAGCACTTTTTAGCCGAGTTAGCCGAAAAAACCGGAGAATTGTCCCAACAGCAAGGGCGATCGTTTTACTTAATTGCTGAAAGCGACCTCAACGACGTTCGGATTATCAATCCTCCCAGCAAAGGCGGCTACGATATCAATGCCCAATGGTGCGATGATTTTCACCACTGTTTGCACAGCCTCATTACCAAGGAAGACCTAGGTTATTACCAAGATTTTCGCGAGTTCAGAACCTTAGTGAAAGTCTTGCAAGAAGGATTTGCTTATGCAGGAGAGTATTCGGAATTTAGACAGCGCTACCACGGCAGTCCGGCGGGCAATTTCGACCCGGATCAATTCGTCGTTTGTTGCCAAAATCACGACCAAGTGGGCAACAGAATGTTAGGCGAACGGCTGGCACATTTGGTCTCGTTTGAAGCACTAAAATTGGCAGCAGCTACGGTATTGCTTTCTCCTTACATTCCTTTATTATTTATGGGGGAAGAGTACGCTGAAGAAGCACCATTTCTGTATTTTGTCAGCCACGGCGATCCAGATTTAGTCGAGTCGGTGCGCCAGGGAAGAAAGGCCGAGTTCAAAGAATTTCACCACACAGGAGAACCGCCGGACGTACAAGACAAGACAACATTTTTGCAATCAAAGCTTAATTGGAAAAAACGGCGCGAAGGCAAGCATAAAGTGTTGTTAGAGTTGTATCGAACTCTGATTAAACTTCGCCAAGAAATTCCTGCCTTGAAGTGTCGCGATCGCCAAAGCATAGATATTAACAGTTTTGACGGTGAAAAAATCATTACCCTCATCAGAAGTGTTGACGACAGCGAAGTCTTAGCAATCTTTAATTTCAGCGATACCACACAAAAAACTAAACTTGTACTACCAGAAGGAAACTGGCAAAAAGTCTTAGACTCATCCGATCCTCAGTGGATGGGGGACGGTTCGACTTTGCCCGAAAAACTTACAGGGCAAGCCGAGGTCAGCCTTCCGCATCAAAGCTTTATTCTGTATCAAGTTGAATAGTTTTCTCCTAAAAAGTCTGTAAACAAGAGGCATCTTGCCTACCATTGATATCATGTTCGATCGATGGCAATCAGCAAGGTTCGCGCGTGCGGACTGAAGTCCGCCCAAAAGCGGTTTTTGTGATGGTAATCGATCGTCTAGGATATGAAAGGCTTTTTGCTACAAGTCTAATGATTGTTCGATCGAGAATATTACAACTTAGGTTCTATGGATTTAAAACTTTGGCCCGGTAAACCCTATCCCTTGGGTTCAACATGGGACGGTCAAGGCACTAATTTTGCCCTATTTTCCGAAAACGCGACAGCAGTCGAATTGTGCTTGTTCGACGAAAAAGGGTGGGAAACCCGAGTCCCGCTGACTGAAGTCTACAACTTCATCTGGCACTGCTACATTCCCGGCATCAAACCAGGTCAGCAATACGGCTTTCGCGTCCGCGGCCCCTACGATCCCGCAGCCGGACACCGGTTCAACCCCGCCAAACTGCTGATCGACCCCTACGCCAAAGCGATCGCCGGAGATGTGGTGCACGGACGGGAACTCTTCGGCTACGACTGGGACGACGAAGCCGAAGACCTATCCTACAGCGCATTAGACGATTCTCATTTAATCCCCAAAGCCGTTGTCATCGATGAATCCTTCGACTGGGAAGGCGACACTCAGCCACAACTGGCTTGGCACAAAACCGTCATCTACGAGATGCACGTCAAAGGCTTTACCCAACTGCATCCCGACATTCCCGAACCCTTGCGGGGAACCTACGCCGGACTCGCCCATCCCGCCGCCATCGACCACCTGAAATCCTTGGGGATTACCGCCGTCGAACTCCTCCCCGTCCACCACTTCATCGGCTGTCCCGGCTTTCTGGATGCCAAGGGACTGCGGAACTACTGGGGCTACGACTCGATTAACTATCTCGCGCCTTACTCCAGCTACAGCGCCAGCGGCGACACCGGCGAACAGGTGAATGAATTTAAGGAAATGGTCAAAGCCCTGCACGCTGCTGGCATTGAGGTGATTCTCGATGTGGTTTACAACCACACCGGAGAGGGCAACCACATGGGCCCGACCATCTCGTTTCGCGGCATCGACAACGCCGTTTACTACCGCCTCGTGAAAGACAATCCCCGCTACTACATGGATTACAGCGGCTGCGGCAACTCCCTCAACGTCTTCCATCCCCAAGTATTGAAGCTGATTATGGACAGCTTGCGGTATTGGGTGTTGGAGATGCACGTCGATGGGTTCCGCTTCGATTTGGCGACGGCTTTAGCGCGGGAAACCGATCGCGTCGATACTTTTGCTGCTTTTTTCGATATTATCCACCAAGACCCAGTTTTGTGCGATGTCAAGTTAATCGCCGAACCTTGGGACATCGGCGAAGGCGGCTATCAAGTCGGAAAATTCCCCTTGCTGTGGTCGGAGTGGAACGGTCGCTACCGCGATACCATGCGCGACTTTTGGCGGGGAACCGATGAAACTCTCTCTCAGTTTGCCTACAGCTTTACCGGAAGTTCCGATTTGTACGAAAGTAATGGACGGCGACCCCACGCCAGCATCAACTTTATCACTGCCCACGACGGGTTTACCCTGCACGATTTGGTCACTTACAACCAAAAACATAACGAAGCTAACGGTGAAAACAGTTGCGACGGGGAAAACCACAATCAGTCTTGGAACTGCACGATGGTGGAATTCCCATATACCGAAGCGCTAGGAGAGGGAGAATATCCGCCTCCGCCAGACCCCTGTGCTGGGGACGGGGAAACTGAGGATCCCGAAGTGCAGGCGTTGCGAGAACGCCAAAAGCGGAATTTTTTAACTTCGTTACTGCTGTCCCAAGGGGTGCCGATGCTGGTGGCGGGAGACGAAATGGGGCGAAGTCAAGGAGGCAATAACAACGCTTACTGTCAGGACAATGAAATCTCTTGGGTGGATTGGGGATTGCAGTTCAAAAACGCCGATCAACTCGAATTTACCCGCGAGTTAACTCGCTTGCGGCGCGAACATCCGGTATTTCGCCGGCGTAAGTGGTTCCAAGGGCGCGCCATTCACGGTTCTCAAGTTAGCGATATTGCTTGGTTTAACCCGGATGGCGGGGAAATGACTGACGAACAGTGGCAAGTGGGATATGCTAAGGCGATCGGCATTTTCCTCAACGGCGAACAACTTGCTACGCCAAATGCTCGCGGCGAACGGATTATCGACGATAGTTTTCTGTTGTTTTTCAATGCTTATTGGGAGACGCTGGATTTTGTGATTCCCCCTCGCTTTCAAAGTTTGCAGTGGATTGCTGTGCTTGACACTGCTGAACCGAAATTTGTGGAATCTCAAGGGCGAATTTATGCAAAGGGGAAAGCTGTTCCGGTGACGGCGCGATCGGTGGTGATTTTAAAGTGTCTCAAATAAGATTGGCGATCGAACATAGCTGATTTATTAAAAACCCGGTTTCTTGAAGAAATCGGGTTTTTAATTGACTCTAAGTGGCTACTTTTGCTCTCACTTGACTCACAAAATTTGATAGCATTTGCAATCCCGTGCTTGAAGACTTTTCCGGGTGAAATTGTACGGCCATCAGATTGTCTTTAGCTATGGCCGCCGTCACCGTCTGACTTCCGTGCGTCACCACTGCAGCTTTGACTGTTGAGTCCACCGGATCGACATAATAGGAATGCACTAAATAAACCCAAGGTTGAGATGAAAGATTGTGCCACAGTGGCAAATTGGGTTGAGTAAATTCTAACTGATTCCATCCCATGTGCGGAATGGTTAACCCCGGTTCTGAGCGAAATCGGCGCACTTTTCCGGCAATAATTCCCAATCCTGGTTCTGTACCTTCTTCGGAACTGTCAAACAGCATTTGCAAGCCCAAACAAATGCCTAAAAAAGGCTTTCCAGAGGCGATCGCATTTGTTATCGGTTCTATCAAATTGCGCGATCGCAAATTCTGCATTGCCGGGTCAAAGGAACCAACTCCCGGCAAAACCACCGCATCAGCCTGCTCGATTGCAGCAGGAGAATCCGTAATTTTTGGCACTGCGCCCACATTTTCCAAGCCTTTACAGACCGAGTGCAGATTGCCCATGTCATAGTCTACTACTGCGATGACAGACATTGACTTACTTGCCTTATATGATCAATTTTTAGTATTATTGCACAAAACGTCAGTAGTTAGTAGTTAGTAGTTAGTAGTCAGTAGTCAGTAGTCAGTAGTCAGTAGTCAGTAGTCAGTAGTCAGTAGTCAGTAGTCAGTAGTCAGTAGTCATTAGTCATTAGTCATTAGTCATTAGTCATTAGTCATTAGTCAGTAGTCAGTAGTCAGTAGTCATTAGTCAGTAGTCATTAGTCATTAGTCATTAGTCAGTAGTCATTAGTTAACAGTTAACAGTTAACAGCCAACAGTCAACAGTTAACAGCCAACAGTTAACAGCCAACAGTCAACAGCCAACAGCCAACAGTCTGATGAATTTTCAATTCCTGATTCCCATATTCGAGAGTCGTAGGGACTGGTTCATCAGTATTTCTGCTGTAAAACCAGAGGATTTTTGATACTCGCCCCTACCCAGCGACAAGGTTTTCTGCACGTCAATTTACGGGAGATTATATGAATACCAAAATCCTGCTAACTTCATTTGACACTTGGCGATCGCATCAGCAATCAAATTCTTCTGACGATTTATTAGCTAACATTTCCCAAATTCAATCTTTGCCTGATTCCCTAACTTTTTTGAGGAAACTACCCGTAGATTCCCAGCTAGCAGCGAATTTGGCGATCGCCCAAATCAACCAACTCCAACCAGACATAATTATCTGCTGTGGCATGGCAGAAAGCAGGGAAAAATTAACCGTGGAATCCTGCGCTTGCTGCGATACGGACATTTTGAAAACAACAGTTAATCTTGAAGCGCTAGTCGCAGATTTAGCCGTCACAGAAATCAGTCACGAAGCCGGGAAATATGTTTGCGAAGACCTCTATTATGCGGTTTTAAAGCATATTCATGATTCTCAAATACCCACTCAATGTATTTTTGTCCACGTCCCGATTTTAACTCCCGACAACACCGACAAGATTGTTGCTGATTTTTTATCTATTGTGAATCGCTTAACAATTAACTATAGTATTTCCAGCTCTCATATGAGGTAATGTCGGGCATTGGCCAAACAGGGCATTGGCCAAACAGGCCAAACAGGCCAAACAGGCCAAACAGGCCAAACAGGGCATACCTCACAACGCGATCGAGCCGCTATATCTAGCAACTAACAACTAACAACTAACAACTAACAACTAAGAGGGCGGGCACGGGGCACCGCCCCTAGCAACTAACAACTGAGAGGGCGGGCACGCACCATCCACCGCCCCTACCAACTACCAACTAACAACTAACAATTAACAATTAACAACTAACAACTAACAATTGGCAATTGCCAATTGCCAATTGCCAAGTTTTTAGCCGCCGTAATTCCAACCAGTGCTTTCTAATAGCAACGGATCGCCTTCTCGGTGAACGCCGGCAGCCACCACTTCTCCGACATACACCGTATGATCGCCGTGTTTTACAGCACCGACAACATTGCACTCAATGTAACCCAGAGAGTCGGAGATAATCGGACAACCAGTTTCGGCCCCGGCATAAAATTCTACATCCTCAAATTTATTGCCAACGCGCCGCTGCTGCTTGAAGAATTTCTGGGCTAACTCTTTTTGTCCTGCTTCTAGGAAACTCAACGCAAAGACTCCGCTGGCTTCGATCATGGCGTGGGATTTTGAGTCTTGCTTGACGCAGTTGACGACTAAGGGAGGGGTAAAGGAAGATTGCATCACCCAGCTAGCGGTGAAACCGTTGAGTTCCTCCCCGTCTTTGACGCCGCAGATGTACAATCCGTGGGGGATTTTCCGCAAGATGGTCTTTTTAGCTTGTTCGTCTAGCACGGGCTTACCTGTCGATCTATAATTCTACACAGGCCAGTTTACCAAGTTGCGCCCACAAACCCAACTGTCTTAAGGGCGATCGGGCTACACTGATATTGTTCAGATTGCCTGTCTGGCTGTTTTCGATCGCAAATATGCTGCTTCGCGCCACCTTTATTTTGTTAGAATTAAATTTAGGTATTTGTATTGTTTGACAACCAAGTATATACGAATATTTTTAGCTGCGGGTTTGCATTTTTTGGTTCAATGTAGAACAATTGTTGTTTTTATGCTGGTAGTTGGTGTTTTTGCATTTAGCAGGAAAGCTAAATCCCGTGAGGGATTGCAGGAAGAAATGGCTTGATTTTGCCCTAGTCGTTTAGTCAGGGCGGGTTGATAGATATTCTGGAGGTAAGTTACAGATTGTTGGTGAAATTCCCCCCTAAGATATAATACTAACTTATATCGTTTCCGGTCAATTAAAAACGATAAAATTGGTTTTTAGTGCGGACTTTAGTCCGTAAAAAGGAGCGGACTGAAGTTCGCACTACGAACGTTTCTAGCCACAAAAAGAAGCGGAATAAAGTCCGCAATACGAACGTTTCTAGCCGCAATTATATCTTCACGAATCCCCAAAAATAAATATCTAAAATACCAAGATTTGTAGATACTATATTGACCTGTCAAGGGGTAGCGAGCAAATATTGATTGGGAATGTGTTATGCAACTCCGTGCTTCTTAAACCAATTTTGCAGCTTTTGCCAAGCATCCTTGGCATCTTTTTCTCGGTAAGTGGGGCGATAGTCGGCATTAAAACCGTGCGGCGCATCTGCATAAACTACGATTTCGGAACCGCTGCTGCCGGTTTTGAGCAGTTGCTGCATTTTTTCGACTGTATCCAGGGGAATTGAGTCATCGTTGCCACCGTAAAGACCCAATACGGGCACTGTCAAAGTTGCTGCAAGGTCGATCGGCTGTTTGGGAGTTAAAGCCGTAGAAGCTCCAACCAAACGCCCGTACCAAGCCACTCCTGCTTTGACTTTTGGGTTGTGGGCCGCGTACATCCAAACAATTCGGCCTCCCCAGCAAAATCCGGTAATTCCCAACTTATTAATATTGCCTTTTCCTGACTTTTGTGCCCACTCTACGGTAGCATCTAAATCGGACATAACTTGAGCGTCGGGAACTTTCGAGACAACTTTACTAATAATTTCTTGGATGTCGGTGATTTTAGAAACATCGCCTTGACGGGCAAACATTTCTGGGGCGATCGCCAAATAGCCTAATTTGGCAAAACGGCGGCAAATATCTTGAATGTGTGCGTGAACTCCGAAGATTTCTTGAATTACTAAAATTACTGGAAAATCGCTGCCAGTAGCGGGCATTGCTCTGTAGGCTGGAATGAACTCGTCTTTCACGGGAATTTTTACTTCACCTGCTATTAAGCCAGTTTTATCTGTGGTAATAGTTGCCAACGAAATAGGATGAACTGCTAAGGCAAATCCGGCGGTTAATGCGGTGACAGTCATAAATTCTCTGCGAGTTAAATCTTTCATGGGTAATGGGTAATGGGGAATTGGGAATTGGGAATTGGGAATTGGGAATTGGGAATTGGGAATTGGGAATTGGGAATTGTCAACCACTACTGACTACTGACTACTGACTACTGACTACTGACTACTGACGGAAAAGCCGATCGTGCTCTGGATGGTACAAGCGCGATCGCCCTTGGGCTTCTTTTCCCAACGCCGGACTGATAACATACATTGTCGTTCTGAACAAACTATTTTCGCGGGTAGCAACCGCCATTTTGTCAAGGGGAACCAGGACAATTTTTTCATCCGGCCAGCCCAAGCGATAACAAATCGCCACTGGTAAATCCGATGGGTAATGTTCCATCAATTTAGCTTGAGCTCGATCGACATGGCGCGCGCTCAAATACAGGCACAAACTCGCTTGATGGGCCGCTAAACTCGCCAATTCTTCGCGATCAGGTACTTCGGTACGGCCGCTAATTCGGGTCAAAATAATTGTCTGTACAATTCCGGGAACTGTCAACTCAATTTTAAGTTTCGCTGCGGCAAGTTGGAAAGCGCTAATTCCCGGAATTACCTCAAAAGCAATTCCCGCCTCGGCCAAAGCTTGCATTTGTTCGCCCACAGCGCCGTAGAGACAGGGATCGCCGGAATGGAGGCGGACGAGGCTTTTCCCGGCGCGCACTCGTTCCACCATCAAAGGTACAATCTCTTCGAGAGTCTTATCTGCAGTTTGGATAACTTCAGCATCTGCGCGCACTCCCTGCAAAATTTGCTGCGGGATTAGGGAATCAGCAAATAATATGACATCGGCGACAGCCAGTAATTTTTGAGCCTTAACAGTCAACAAATCCGGGTCTCCCGGGCCTGCACCTACAATGTACACCCCTGAAAGGGGGGCTTCAATTTCTGTCAAACTCATGGCTGCTAAAAAATTTGCTAAATTTACCGGCGCTTCCGGATGCACCGATTTTGGCTGGAAGTAAGGGATGGTAGATGCACCCTGGTTTTGAGCCCTAGAGACTAACCTCTCTGGGGTTTTTTATCGATCGCCCGGGGATTTGCGATCGATATTTGCCCGATCGCTATTGGGGGAGACAACATCGGGTAAAGGTCGATCGAGCAAATAAAGCCAAGCCAACCCGCCCAAACCTAACACAATCCCACTCAAACTTACCATCTGTGCAGCCCTGAGTGGCCCGAACATCAAACTATCAGTTCGCAACCCTTCAATCCAGACTCTACCCGAACTGTAAGCTGCCAGGTAAACCAAAAACAAAGCACCTGTTTTCAACCTAATTTTTCCCTGCAAATCGCGGAAGAACAAAGTCAGAAGCAACCCAAATACTGTCAAATTCCACAGAGATTCGTAGAGAAATGTGGGGTGGAAGTATTCAAAATTAGCGTAGCCGATCGGGCGGCTGTTTGGCGGAATATAAAGTTTCCAAGGTAAATCCGTAGGACTGCCAAAAGCTTCGGAGTTAAAGAAATTTCCCCAGCGTCCGATCGCCTGACCGAGAATTACCGAAGGCGCTACTAAATCTGCCAATTGCCAAAAAGAAACTCGCTGGATTTTCGCAAAAATTAAAGCTGCGATCGTGCCGCCCAAAATCGCCCCGTGAATAGCAATTCCGCCTTTCCAAATCGCAATAATGTCTTCGGGTCTTTGGGCATATTGCGGCCACTCAAAAGCCACGTAATAAATTCGAGCGCAGGGAATAGCGCCCAGAACCAGCCAAATTGCTAAATCGCCCAGCAATTCTGGGTTGACGCGGCGCTTTTCGGCCAAATATTGGGACAGACTGACCCCAATTAAGACGGCAGAAGCTATCAACAGCCCGTACCAACGGATAGCTACGGGGCCGAGTTGAAAGATAATCGGGCCGGGGGATGTAAATTGAAACGCTAAGGGCAGCGCAAGAATATTTAGCACCATAAAAGTTGCATTAATTGTGATGGAAAGCAGTCAGATTGCATACCCTAAAATAAACTCCAGAGTTTATTTTAGGGGGCTGCGGTCATTTACACGCAATTTTTGGGGGATTTGGTCAAAAATTAACTGGATTCTTGATTGTGCAGATTTCTGTCTGGAGTTTTCTTTGTGAGTCTACAATAACAGCCCCCTAACCCCCTTTTTTAAAGGGGGGAACCGGATTATTTTTAAAGTCGCCCTTGTTAAGGGATTTAGAGGGATCGAGACTTCACCTTTTTCAGAATTAACGGCAGCTTTGGTCGAGAAGTTTTAATATGGAGGATGGCTTTAAATTTTCTGATGACCTATGCCTTCTACTTCCGTTTCTCAGGTGTACTCTTCTGGTAATTCCAAGGGTGCGAATCAGTCTCGCAAGACTGCTGCTTTGGCTGTTGAGTCTGGTAAAATTCCGCCGTTGTTGGGCGCGAGTTTGGCTGAGTTAACGGAGTGGGTACAGCAAAACGGGCAACCCGCTTATCGCGGGAAGCAGTTGTACCAGTGGATTTATGAGAGAGGCGCGCGATCGATCTCTGAGATTTCTGTATTCTCTAAACAGTGGCGCGAGACTGTTGCTAAAGTCCCGATCGGGCGATCGACCATTCACTATCGATCGGTCGCACCAGACTCTACCGTAAAGTATCTTCTAAAATTAGCAGACGGTCAAATCATCGAAACCGTCGGCATTCCCACCGAAAAACGGCTGACAGTGTGCGTCTCAGCCCAAGTTGGCTGCGCGATGGGCTGCGACTTTTGCGCTACGGGAAAAGGCGGTTTCAAGCGCAATTTAGAAGTAAACGAAATTGTCGATCAAGTCTTGACAGTACAGCAAGATTTCGGCCGCCGAGTCAGCCACATCGTATTTATGGGAATGGGCGAACCCCTGCTGAATTTCGATAATGTTGTAGCTGCTGTCAAGTGTTTGAATCAAGATGTAGGAATTGGACAGCGAAACATCACCATTTCTACAGTAGGAATTCGCAATCGCATCAGCCAACTAGCCGAACATCAACTGCAAGTTACCCTCGCCGTCAGCCTCCACGCTTCCAATCAAAGATTGCGCGAAGAGTTAATTCCTAGCGCCCGCCCTTATCCTTTGGGTGAGTTAGTAGCAGAATGTCGGGAATATGTGCGATCGACTGGACGCAGATTAAGCTTTGAATACGTGCTCTTAGCAAACGTAAATGATTTACCAGAACACGCAGCCGAGTTAGCAACTCAGTTGCGCGGTTTTCAGTGTCACGTCAATTTGATTCCTTACAATCCGATTCAAGAAGCTGAATATCAGCGTCCGACTCCCAATCGAATCAATAATTTTGTTGCG
Organism: Microcoleus sp. S1D4; assembly: GCF_036700765.1. Taxonomy (NCBI): domain Bacteria; kingdom Bacillati; phylum Cyanobacteriota; class Cyanophyceae; order Oscillatoriales; family Microcoleaceae; genus Microcoleus; species Microcoleus sp. S1D4. The sequence goes on along the minus strand of NZ_JAUBPP010000008.1, from coordinate 188,143 downwards.
GTTTTGAAGGAAAAGAAAATAGCAGTTAGCGTGCGGTATTCTCGCGGCTTAGAAGCCGATGCCGCCTGCGGACAATTGCGGGCATCTGAGGTTTAAATTTTAAGAGTGTATGAGTTATGAATGGTGAAAAAAACATATTCACCATTCATAATTCATGTTTGCCAAGGGTTAAATGCTAATCGGACGACAATTAAATCTATAATTTAACGCTGGGCATATGAAACATGACCAAATAGAAGATGATTTAAAAAACGAGCCTAGCCTTAAACTTTTAAGAACTGACAACGCACCTTTAATTATCAGTTTTTTGTATCGCGAGTTCAAGTCTTCAAATCGGATTACGGTTTCCCAATCAGAACTGGTAGAAAAACTTGAAAATTATTTGGATAAGCTGTGCGAAGATCAACCGGAACTATATCGTGGGAAAGCACAGACTTACCTGGATACTTGGTGTAACAGCGATCATCAGTTCTTGAAGAGATATTATCAGACGAAGGATGACGATCCGGTTTTTGAACTTACACCGGGTACTAATCGGGCGATTGGTTGGCTGGAAGATTTGAAGAGGAGAGAGTTTATTGGCACTGAATCACAGTTTTTAGAGATATTTTCACTTCTCAAAGAAATTGTCACCAAAAGTACAGAAGATCCAGCAGCGCGTTTAGACGAATTAGAAAAACAAAGAGCAGCTATTCAGAAAGAAATCGACACAATCAAACAAACTGGTGAGGTTGAGCGCTACAGCGAAGCTAAGCTCAAAGAGTGGTTTCTAAAAGCTAATAATGTGGCCGGCCGGCTGCTTGCTGATTTTGGAGAAGTAGAGCAAAATTTTAAAGCAATCACGGACAAAGTGAAAAAGGCACAGCTAAAAGAGGAGGGGGGAAAGGGGTTAGTTGTGGCACTGGTAATCGATGCGGATGAAGAAATTAGGAAATCCGATCAGGGGCGCAGCTTCTATGCCTTCCGAGATTTTCTGACAGATCCTTCTAAACAGGAAGAATTAGAACAACTGATTAATGGGGTATATGGCTTGCCAGAACTTCAAGATTTGGGTCAAAAACATCCCATACTCCGAAGAATTAAACGCAGTCTGATTCAAGCTAGCGACAAAATTATTAAATCTAATTATCGTCTGGCCGAACAGTTGCGGAAAATGCTGGAAGAAGAGCATATCGCCGAGAACAAACGAGTAATTGAACTGATTAAACAAATTAAAAAATCAGCACTTGCGGCGATCGATAATCCTCCAAAAACTGAGGAATTTATTTGGATAGAAGGCGACCCCGAAGTGCAATTGGTGATGGAAAGACCGTTGGGTAAACCAACAGAAGAGCGGAGTTTTAAAAGCTACAATTTGAGCGACGCAACTGTTGATCTACCGAGGGAACAAATTGATGCTTTGCGAAATTATTGTTATGTGGATGAGGAAGTATTGAAGCGGCAGATTGCAGCAACATTGGAGGGCAAAGATTGGGTAACGCTAGCTGAAGTAATTGAGAAGTATCCGGTGGAAAAGGGTTTGTCGGAAGTAGTTGCTTATTTGGCGATCGCCTCTCAAGACACAAAACACGCGATCGATGACTCAGTGAGCGATCGCATTACGGTAAGTTCCTTTGACAAGCAGAACATCCTGCACCTGACACTCCCACAAGTTATTTTTAAAAGATAAACACAGCAAATTCATGATGACAAACGAGATTATCGCATCCTACGCACCAGCACTCATCAAATTACTACAGGGTATCCTGTATGAAGATGAAAATAAGGATGATTGGGGTGAGCTATTGAAGAATGAAAAAAACGTCAGAGAATACTTTGGAAAAATTGGGCTGAGACTTTATTTAGATGAAGCGGAAGGATATGCTTTTTTACAGCAGCCAGATGGTGACGAGGGCGACGCAAAAGCAAAGAAACTGCCCAGGCTGGTTAAGAGAGTTCCCCTGAGCTACGAAGTTACGGTACTATGTGTTTTATTACGCGAGAAATTGCTAGAGTTTAATAACAGCACCTCTGATTCGGATCGCTGCATTGTGTCTAAACATCAAATTCACGATTTGATGCGTCCGTTTTTTCCAGAGCAAACTGATGACCCAAAGCTTTTGAAAAAATTTGACGAATCTATCAATCGAGTTGTCAAGTTGCACTTTTTGAAAGAGTTAAAGAATAAAGAAGGCGAATATGAGGTTCGCCGCATCCTCAAAGCTAAAATTCCCGCTGAAACATTGACGGATATCAAAAAAGGGTTAGAAGCTTATGACAAATCTAATGCTTGAATTTGAGAGTGACAATTCCAAAGCTGGATATCGCTTGCATCGGCTGGAAGTATTAAACTGGGGAACTTTTAAGCAGGGTACGATCGCACCCTGCGGTCAAACTTCCTTCCTTACGGGGGCAAATGGTTCGGGTAAATCTACTTTGGTTGACGCACTGCTGACACTATTAGTGCCGAATGGAAAGCGGAATTATAACTTGGCTTCAGGTTCAGGAAAGCGAGAGCGAGACGAAAAGACGTATGTACTCGGAGCCTACAGCACAATTAAAGCTGAAGATGACTACAAATCTAAACTGCAGTACCTGCGTACCAAAGATGATTATTCAGTTTTACTCGCTTATTTTTATAACGAAGGATACAAACAGAAAGTCACTCTGGCTCAGGTTTTGTATGTAAAAGAGGGAGTTGAAAAGTTGTTTCTGGTTGCCGCTGGCGAACTGAGCATCGCCGAACACTTCAATAACTTTCAAAGTTTTCCAGAGTTAAAAAAGCGGTTGGAATCTTTCCAAAAAGTTAAAATAGAACAATTTCACACATTTGCTGACTACAGCAAACGATTTCGTAAAATTTTTGGTGTGGAATCGGAAAAAGCTTTCGATTTATTCAATCAGACTGTTAGTATCAAAGAAATTGGCAAATTAAATGACTTTGTGCGCGGTCATATGCTGGAAAAAACTCATGTTGATAATTCCATAAAAGATCTGATTGAGTATTATGAAAATTTAACCTCTTCCCATGAAGCCATGCAGAAAGCCAAGAAACAGCTAGAGGTTTTGAAACCGCTAATCGCTGAGTCTGAAAGTTACGAAAATGTCAAAGATACTCTGGATGAGTTAAATAAAGTATGGCCAATTGTTCCTGCCTATTTTGCTCAGCGTAAAATAGGTTTGTTGCACAAAGCTATTGCAGAAAAACAACAGGAACATACTCAACTAAGCCATGATTTATCAGAAATAAGCCTAGTTGTAGAAGGCTTGCGACAGCAAGAGCGAGGCTTGATAGTCGCCATAGACAATGATGAAACCGGACGGAGAATTAAAGAATTAGAACAGGAAATTAAGGTTTTAGACAGTCAGATAGATAGCCATCGACAAGCCGCCGAAAGATACAATCAAATTGCTAGAAGTATAGGATTTTCTGATTACACGGATTTGGATACATTTAATAGTTCTATAATCCAAGCAAGGGAAACTCAATCAGGTTTTGTTGTTCAATTGGAAGAATTAACAGCCCAACGCGATGAGCAAAAAAAATATGAGCAGCAAGTTAAAGATACTTGGACTGAGTTAAAGAAAGAACTGGAATCTTTAAGACAGCGAAAAAATCAGATTCCTGCTGAAAACTTGCGAATCAGAGAAAAGATATTAACAGCTTTGGGAATTGCTGAGGCAGAAATTCCTTTTGTGGGCGAACTGCTGAAGGTAAAGGATGGAGAGCGCCAAGAATGGGAAGGGGCGATCGAAAAACTGCTGCACAATTTTGGACTGCAACTCTTAGTTCCTGAAAAATACTACCATCGATTCACTCGATATGTCGATCGCACTAACCTCCATGGCCGCGTCGTTTATCAGAAAGTTGACAATAAAAATTTAGATTTGGTCTCCAAAAACTTAGATGATAATTCCTTGTTTAACAAATTGGAGTTTAAATCTGATACTAAATATACTGCTTGGCTGGCTAATGAAGTATCAAAAAATTATGGTATCTGCATCTGTTGTCAAGATTTAGATCGGTTCGATCGGGAGAATTATGCTATTACCAAAAATGGCTTGATTAAGAATGGTAATAGACATGAAAAAGACGATCGCCCTTCCATCAATGACAACAAAAAAAGATATATTTTGGGGTGGGACAATTCTGATAAAATTAAGGCTTATGAAGCTGAATTGACTGAGCGTAAAGCAGAGCTTAGTCGAGTAGAAAAAGCTCTACAGGCTATTGATAAAAAACTCGAAGAGTGCAGAGTTAAAAAAAATCGGCTAGAACAGTTATTGGGATTCGATGATTTTTCTGCGATCGACTGGAAACCGCGCGCGATCGAGAAGCAAACTCTAGTAGAGCAAAAGCAGGAGTTAGAGGAGAATTGCGATCGTTTAGAGCAGTTGAAGACAAAGCTAGCTGTTGTGTGCGCTGACATTCAGACAAACGACGCAGCTAAAAGTGTCGCCGAAAGAAACATTGGTATTATCGATCGCGATATCGAGCATTACCAAAAACAGAGCGCTGAATGCGAACAACGATCGAGTTTATCGACATCCCAAGAGATTCAGACTTATACTCCTGATATTGAAGAGAGTTTCAGCCATCAAATTCCGAGCCTCGATAACATTGACACTTGGGAAACTAGAGTAAAGGAGTCTTACGAGACTCGAATAAGCGCCGCCAACAACAAGTTGAATTCTCTGCGAAACAGCATTGAAAAAAAGATGAGTAGTTACAAGGGGGACTATCCCGCAGAAACTGCAAATGTTGACGCATCAGTAGAATTTATCCCTGAGTTCAAGGGAATGCTAGAAAAAATCGAACGAGATAATTTACCCACACAGGAACAAAGGTTTAAAAAACTGCTTGATGAGAAAATTAATAGCGCTATTTATAATTTTAAAGATACTTTAGAAGAATGGGAAAGTGACATTAAAGACAATATTTACGATCTCAATCAATCCTTAAAAATGATTGAATATACCCCCTTGACTTATATACAAGTCCAATGGGATGCCAACGGAGAAAACCAAATTAAGGAATTTAAAAATCTCTTAAAAAAAGGTTTGTGCTATGCTGATGTAGGGGTTGAGCGAACTTCGGAAGCTGACGAAGCTAGCTTTAAAAAAATTAAAGAGCTGATCGATCGCCTCCAGTCAGATGAGCGGTGGACAGCAAGAGTCACCGATGTGCGTAATTGGCTCAATTTCTCAGTCAGCGTCAAGAATAAAGCCGACGATACGGAGAGGGAATATCACTCGGACTCTTCTGGAAAATCGGGCGGGCAAAAGGCTAAATTAGCTTACACTATTCTAGCGTCAGCTATTGCCTATCAATTTGGATTAGTACAGGATGAAACTAAATCTCAATCATTTCGTCTTGTGGTGATTGATGAAGCTTTTAGCAAGTCAGATGAAACAAATGCAAGGTATGCGATGGATTTATTTAAACAATTAAATCTTCAGCTTCTGGTAGTGACGCCCAAAGACAAAATTCAAGTTCTTGAGCATTATGCAGGAGCTGGTTACTATGTTGAAAACAGTATTGAAGAGAACGACTCCAAGGTTTATAATATGTCCGTAGACAAACAGCCTGTCGGACAAATTGCTTCAAATTAACTGCGTCTGTTGATGATTACCCCCGAAGAAATCAGAAAAAAAGCCGATCGACTATATATTCCCTTCCTGCAATCCTTGCTCCAGGGAGAACCTTTTTTCCCGCGAGATTTTCCCGCTGGTAAAATTCCCGACGACTACCTGAAGCTAAGAGATGCTGTACAGCAACTTCTGAAAGGCTCAAAAAAGTTCGTTGGCTACGGGTATCAAGTTGAGCTGATCCAGCGGAAAACTCGCAAATTTGATATCCAGTCTTTACCATCCCGAATTACATTTGAAACAGAGACAGATTATCTCAAATTCCTGAATAAGGAACCTGAACTTGCTGATTTTAAACAAGTGGTAGCAAGGATTAGAAATGAAATTCCTGATTTGAATATCTGGCTCAATCAAAATCCTCAAAAAGTAATCAATCACTTAGGAAAATGGGAGAATTTATTGCCTGTATGCTTGTATTTTCAGCACCATCCCAAACCTCAGCTTTATATTCGCGAACTACCGATAAATGTTCACACTAAGTTCATCGAACAAAATAAAGGTATTCTAAATGAATTGCTGTCAGCTATCCTGCCAGATGATGCTATTAATCAAGAAGAAAATGATTTTGAAAAGCGATTTGGTTTGCGATATGCTGAGCCATCGGTAACTATCAGAGCTTTGGATCAAAACCTACAGGTGAAGCATGGCATTAGCACCTCGGAGATGAGCATACTCATTTCTGATTTTGAACGTCGCAATCTTCAAGGATACCGCTTTATTATTACTGAGAATCTGATGAATTTTCGCACTTTGCCTGATTTAACCAACAGCTTTGCGCTGTGGGGAAAGGGGTTTAATGTAGCTATTTTAAAAGATGTTGAGTGGCTAAGGAATTGCCAAATAATTTACTGGGGCGATTTGGATGCCCAAGGGTTCCAGATTCTTTCGCAGTTAAGGTCTTATTTTGATAAAACAATTTCTGTTATGATGGATCGAGAAACTTTCGATACATTTCAGGAATCTGCTGTGCCGGGTAAATTGTGCAAGGTTGCTAACTTATTTTACCTGACACCGGAGGAGCATGATTTATTTGCTGATTTATGCAAGCAAACAATTCGTTTAGAACAGGAAAAGATACCGAAGGATTTTGTAATTTGCAGGTTGAATAATTTGACCTATCGGTAATATCGTTTCCGGTAGCATCGGAATCATATATTTGGATGAACTCGCGTGATCCCCGCTCGCATTACCTAATTCCGATGCTACCGGAGATGATATAAGCCCACATAAAAGAAACAGCTCTTTACAAGCGTTTAATCAGTATCCACCGCAACTCCAACGGCGGCGTTTCTTGCACCGAAAATAAATCGCGCCCGCTAGCCCAACTGACAAACCAAGGTGTCGGCGGCCACGCCGACTCAGGCAAATGTTTTTGTTCGTATTCAATCACAGATTCATCAGAAATAATTTCTAACGGCAAACCTTCGATTGCTGCTTGCAATTCTTGTTTAGTAATCAGATAAGACCAACACAATTCAGACATTTGTTTTGCCATCTCGTCGGGTTCGTAGCCATCTACTGCTAAGAAAGCACTGAATAAGATAAACCCGCCGCTTAAAACAGCATCGGACATTTTACCGAGGAATAAGCGGACTTGTTCGGGGTAGCGGAAGTGGGAGATAACTTCGGTAGCAATGGCTAATTTGTACCGATAGGTTTTCATCCTCAATAAAGGGTCTAAAACGTCGCCTTGAGTGACATTGATCGGCAAGTTTTCGGCGGTGGCTGCTGCTGATAGTCGATCGGCAAATATCGGTGTTAGCTCGATCGCATCCACGGCATGACCTAACCTTGCTAAAGGCAAACTATTGCGCCCTGGGCCCGCACCGACATCTAAAATAGGTGCTTTACTTGATTCCCCTAATTCGGTGGCAATGGCGATGACTTTGGCATCGGGATGGCTACCAAATAAAGGTTCGGGGCGAATATCCGGCCAGCTATGATATTTCTCGGCCATTGATTCGATTTGAATCTTGGTATTCAGAGTAATGCCGTCGGCTAAACCGGTTTGGGAATTGGCGGGAAAGTATGAAACTATTAGATTAGCGTGGGGAGAATTTTTGAATCCTTCTGCTAAGGCGTTGGCGATTAATATTCGCAAGTTTTCGGCTTGGGCAGCGTCGATGTTTTGTCCGAGAATGTTTAAGAAGTCTGACAGTAATTTAAGATAGTCGTCTAGCATCGATGGCAAGCAAGGCAGATAGAATTCTCCCTTGATGCCGATGTTCTTTTTGAGCCTGTCTTTCAGGATTAATTGCAAGCGATTGCAGTCGGTCAGCGGCGGCCTTTTTTGGGGCGAGTCGCTGACTGGTAATTCCGGGACAGATGCGGAACTGGTGAGGTTTTTAGTCACAATGTTGTTGATGGGATTCGGCAATAAGGGCGATCGCACCGAGCATAATCTTGTGCTCTTGCACCTGAATTCTCGCGTGCAGCGTTTCTGCGGTATCATCAGGCAATACCGGCACGGCAGCCTGCATTAAAATCGGCCCGCTGTCTACTTCTAAACGGGCGATATGCACCGTACATCCGGTGATTTTAACCTTGGCTGCGAGTGCTTGTTCGACAGCGCGAATTCCTGTGAAACTCGGCAGCAAACTGGGGTGAATGTTAATAACTTTGTCGGGAAAAGCATCGAGCAAAACTTTGGTAACGATACGCATCCAACCCGCCATTACTACCCATTCTACATCATGAGCTTGAAAAGTTTTAACAATTTTTGTATCTAATTCTTCGCGGCTTTTGCAATCGCGGTGATTGAGCAAAATCGAAGGAATGCCGTATTTTTTGGCTCTGGTCGCGGCTTTGGCGTCGGGGTTGTTGTAAATTAATACTGGAATTTGAACATTAAGCTGTTGGTTTTGGATTGCTTGGGCAATTACCTCGAAGTTGCTGCCACTTCCTGATGCTAGAATTCCTATTTTTAAGGACGCGGCAATCTTCGCCTTTCTCTCTATGAGTGCGGGAGGAATTGCGGGAGAAATCAAACAGTCTGTAGAATTAGTATTTGCTGCAATCATCAAAGTTTTACCGTGTTGTCAAAGAGGAACCAGCGGGGCATAGAAAGTTTTCCGGGTCGTTATTTTTAGGAACAATTGGTCTCGGTGGAGGTGAAGTAGAAGGCCAATTTGTTACGCAACTAAATGCAATGCTAGTTACAACATTTTCTGGATCGTCTTTCACTTTAACTAGAAATACTGCACCTGTATAACTTCTCAATCGAGGGGTTTTAGCTTGAACCGTCATGATTACATCTTGAGTGAAATCACTTTGAGATAAAAATTGATAGCGGTAATTTTCTTCTTCAAACTTCATTCCTATACCCAGTTCCTCAAACGTTCTAGCAAATTTGGCATTTTCGGCATAGAAAGCTTGTTGAGAATTAAGCGCAGACCGAATATCTTGCCCACTTTCATAGGCTTGTCGCGGAGTTTCTGGCTCAAACGTGTTAAGTATTTTTATTTTTGTATTTCGAGGCAAAGCTGTAGTGTTGGAAACTTTTTGGAGAAAAAGTGCACCCGTTGTAAAAGTAGTTGGTCTGGCTTCTTCCGGCTTTAAACCCATGAATTCTACGCGCATTTGACCGTTGCGAGTAAATTCAAAGATTGTCTGCCAAGTTTCGATTGCATTGGCGGTTACATCTATTGCCATCGGCCGGGTAGTAGAGTTAATTCTGTATTTTAATTCATAGGCAGTTAAAGGCTCGGTTGGAGGTGCAAAAGGAAATGACCAAGTGAGTATAAATAATTTGCCTTCTTGTGTAAAAATTACTGTTACCGGAACGGATAATAGATATTGTAACTGCCACTGTCCTACTAATTGTTCGGCTACAGTTTTGGCTGTGGGAGTTGTTTGGGCGGGGACTGGGGCTGGCGCTGCGACGATCGGTTGGGCGATCGTCGCACTTATAGCAAGCCTGCTCGCAGACAACAGGCAACAGCCACCAATCAGCAATCTGGAAATATTTAAGTATGTTTTTTGCATAAAAGTCAACCCCTGACCTGCACAATCATTGTACCGCTTGCTGGCAGCGCTATTTTACAATATCATCAAAAAACTCTTCTCTAAGAATCGAATAAATTTTCAGATCCCAATATCTGCCTTTCACAAATAGCTGTTGCCGCAAAATTCCTTCCAATTGCATCCCCACCTTTTCCATCACCCTCGCCGAAGCAATATTGTTAACTTCACATCGAGCCATAATTCGATTCAGCAACATCTCCCGAAAGCCGAATTCAATAACCGCATTGACAGCCTCGCTCATGTATCCTTCCCCCCAATATCTCCCAGAAAGTGCGTAGCCTATTTCGGCGCGGCTGTGGTTCATGCTCCACTCCACAAATCCGCAAGTTCCGATAAATTTTTCATCGACTTTGTGGACAATTCCCCAATCTACAAGCTCTCGTTTTTTGTACATTTTCATCAGTGATTTGATGAAATATTTAGTATCTTCTAGCGAGGTGTGAGTTGACCACATTGTATATTCTGAGACTTCCGAATGGCAAGCATATTCAAACATATCGCTGGCATCGTTTAAAGTGATTTTTCTCAGCAATAGTCTCTCTGTTTCTATAGTGGGTAAGTTAGATAATATATCGAGAAAATTCATTGTGACATTGACCTAGATTGTGATACCATTTAAAACTAAAAGCTACAATTTACAAGCAAATGGTTCCGATTAAATTTGGGCGTTTTAACTGGTTGGATAATGAGTCGATCGCAGCTTGGACTTTTCTGGCCCCGGCTTTGCTGTTTCTGGGTACTTTTTTGATTTGGCCGATCGCCTATTTATTTTACCTCAGCTTTACCAGCGGCAGCTTTACCCAGTCGGGAGTGCGTTTAATTGGTTTGAACAACTACTCGCGTCTAATCACTAACCCGGATTTTTGGCAAGTTATCCAAAACACCATCTATTTTACTACGGCCACAGTCATTCCCAGTTTAGTGATTCCATTGGGTTTAGCAGTGCTGCTAAATCGCTCCTTTGCTTGGCGGGGCGCTCTCCGCACCGCTTATTTTATCCCTTCGATTACCTCTTTAGTTGCCGTTGGCTTGGGTTGGCGGTGGTTGTTTCAAACCGAAGGCCCGGTGAATGATATCTTAATGGCGACCGGCTTAAATCCTATTCCTTGGTTGAGTAGCACAGTTTGGGCCATGCCAGTAATAATTCTACTCAGTGTTTGGAAACAATTAGGCTTTAATATGGTAGTATTTTTAGCAGGATTGCAAGCAATTCCCATAAATCGTTACGAAGCGGCAGAATTGGACGGAGCTAATGCTTGGCAACAATTTTGGCACATCACTTTACCAGGCTTGCGACCGACTTTAATATTTGCTACGGTGACTACAGCTATTTTTACCCTGCGGAGTTTCGAGCAAGTTTACGTCATCACCGGTGGCGGCCCTTTGAACTCTACTAATTTGCTAGTTTATTATATTTACGAGCAAGCTTTTTCACAATTCGATTTTGGCTATGCAGCGGCTGCGGCAACTTTCCTGATGGCTGTAGCTTTGATATTAGTTTATGTGCAACTAAAAGTTTGGAGCGAAGATGCTTGATATCACATCTGGTAGCATCCTTCCTGTATCGGAGGGGGCGGGTTTACCAGATTGTTGGTTTTATGCCGAGATGGTTGGTAAAACCCGCCACTACGCGCAAATTATACAATTAACCATGCCCATTACCCAATTACCAATTCCCCATTTTCTATTCCATGTGCTCTGCGGTTTTTTCAGCTTGTGCTGTGCCCAAAAGCTTACCGACAACGTGCAAAGACATATCAATTCCCGCAGCAATTCCCGCAGAAGTGATTATTTTGCCGTTATCTACAAAGCGCTGATTTTCAAGAATAGTTGTGTTTGGAGCTAATTCTCTCAATAAATCTAACGCCCGATGGTGTGTAGTTGCTGCCAATCCTTCCAACAAGCCAGCTTTTGCTAACAGCAACGAACCCGTACAAACAGAAAGCACTAATTCTGCTGTTTGCGAACAATCTTTGATCCAGTTAATAACTGCTGAATTATCGATCAACTTTCTCGTACCTTTTCCCCCAGGGACAATTAAAATATCCGGTGGCGGACAATTGGAAATAGTGCAGTCGGGATTTACGCTCAAACCGTTGCGGGCGTTGACAGCACCGGGATGTTGGGCTACGGTAGAGACTGCAAAAGGTCGCGAATCTTTATTTGATTCTGAATTTAATTCTGCTGTCACCGAAAACACTTCAAAAGGGCCTGCAAAGTCCAGCACCTCGACATCATCAAACATTAAAATAGCTACGTTTTTAGGTGGCATAAAACATACTTCTGATAGAGACGTAAAATCTCGGCGATTTGTTATCCTATAAACGGACTCATATCAAATCCGGTAGCATCGGAATGATTCAGATATATATTCTCTCCCTCTGTGTACTCTGCGTTCTCTGTGGTTCAATCATTCCGATGCAAGCGGAAACGGTATAATTTCAATTATTAAAGCTATGCCGAAAAATATTCGACACCGCGCCATAAAAATCTGTCTTTTGTGTCTTATTTGCTTTTTAGCAATTACTGTTAGACCAATTTCTACGCCCGCTCAATCTACGACTCAACTAGAGTTTCGGATTACTCAATTAGAAGGTCAAATTGCTGAACTCAGGGCACAAATATACAGCTTGCAGTCTCAAGGTTCTGGAGTGAGTCGCCCTCAGTCTCCGAACCGGCCTGGTTCGAGCCGGACAAATTCTAGGATGCTTTCGGGAGACCCGATGTTTGATAATTTAGCAACTTTGGCAATTGAAACTAAGCAGGATGTGCTCAAAATTAAAGAGCGGTTGTCTAAGTTAGAAGCATCCAGAAATCGCTAGTCATTGGTCATTGGTCATTGGTCATTAGTCATTAGTCATTAGTCATTAGTCATTGGTCATTAGTCATTGGTCAAAAGGAAGAGGGAAGACGCAAGAAGGACGAGGAAGAATGACGAGGGAAATAGTCAGAAGGAAAAGCGAAGTAGTAAAAAGGAAAAAGTCTCCCCTTTCCCACTCTCCCACTCTCCCACTCTCCCACTCTCCCCCTCTTCCCCTCTCCCACTCTCCCACTCCCCCACTCTCCCCGTCTCCGACTTTGAGCTACCCAAAAGCAGGGTCTGCTAAAATTCAGGTGGCAGAACTATTCAATGATATGGAAATAATAGGCTGCAACCAGGAAATTGATACCTAACAGCAACAGAAACCACGCTGCGCGAAAGGTGTAAGGGAATTTGCCCGTTTTCATCACGGAGTCGGATTTTAATTGGTTCTTTGCTATCTCTGCCATGATTCAAGCTCCTAATTCATAAGTCACTGTATTCACAAATAGCAGAGAGCGTGGCATATTTGCACAATCTAAGAGTGTTATTTTTTGTAACTAGGAGTTTATACCGAGTTAAATTGAGATTGATTTCAATCGATCGCTCCTGCGTGGTAGGAACTGCGGACGAGAGGCCCCGATCGCACGCGCTCAAACCCCATCTCTCTGGCGATCGACCCAAAACGGTCAAATTCGGCCGGAGTCCAGTATTTACGCACGGGGAGGTGTTCTAGAGATGGTCTCATGTATTGACCGAGGGTGAGCCGATCGCACTTGGCATCCCGCAAATCGGCCATCGCTTCGACAATCTCGGCGGAGGTTTCCCCGTGTCCCAACATCAAACCGGATTTGGTGGGAATAGTTGGGTCAAATTCCTTGACAATACGGAGAACGCCGATCGAGCGATCGTACTTAGCCCCCCTCCGCACCGGCCCTTGCAAGCGTCGCACCGTCTCAATATTGTGGTTGTAACAAGCCGGTTTTGCCTCCACCACCGTCCGAATCCGCTCTCGCTGCAACTCGTCGAGCTCGGAATTCTCCCCGTCGGGGACACCGCCCCTACCGATTCCTCCCCAAAAATCTGGCGTCAGTACCTCAACTTCAGTATCGGGGTTTAAGAGGCGGATTTGGGCGATCGTCCTTGCAAACCAACCCGCACCCCCATCCGGCAAATCGTCCCTCGCCACCGAAGTCAGCACCGCATAACGCAAACCCAACAATTGCACAGCCTCGGCCACCTTTTGCGGTTCCTCCGGGTCTAGGGGCATCGGAGAATGACCTTTATCTACTTGACAAAAAGCACAAGCGCGGGTGCAAGTTGGCCCCATCAACAAAAAAGTCGCCGTTTGTTGGGCGTAGCACTCGCCCCGGTTGGGACATCTGCCCTCCTCGCAAATCGTGTGAATTTGCCGCTGTTTAATAATTTTCTGCACTTGGGAAAGTTCGCTAGCTTTGCCAAGAGGCCGTCGCAGCCATTCCGGCATCGCTTCGATTTCATCCCGCATTTGGGCGGCAGTTGCTTTGACAGTAGGAGTTTGAGGAGTCTGGGGCGACATAAAATTTAAGGGCGATCGAGTTAATATATTCGATCGTATCCGAAATCAAAGTCCCTCAACTTGTAGCAGCCTCACCCCAAATCAAAATCAGGCGGCCATTGCAGCAAAACAATATTCCCCAGAATTCTGGGTAGAATTCGGTTAGGGATATACTAAAGGTTGCGAATCTCATCACTCATTACTGAAGGAGTCAGTCGTGGCTGGTCAAAAAATCTTGGTAATCGATGACAGTAAAGTCATCCGCGTCCGAGTCCGAGAAATGTTACCTCAAGGTAACTTTGAAGTTCTAGAAGCAAAAGACGGCGAAGAGGGACTCAAACTGATCCGCCAAGCCCGCCCGAATCTAATTATGTTAGATTTCCTACTGCCCAAAGTCAGCGGTTGGGAAGTGTATCAAAAAGTGCAAGCCCACCCCGAACTTTCCAAGATACCTTTGGTGATCATGTCGGGTCGCGAAGAAGAGGTGATGGAAAAAATTCCGAAACCCTTCGAGAAGCATTTTTTTGCATTCATCGCCAAACCCTTTGAGAAGAAGCAGCTAACCGAGGCGATCAAATCGGCGATGGTACTGGCCAAAAGGAAACCATTGCCCGAAGCCGCCGCAGCACCAAGCTCAGAAGCAGGCACTGCCGACATTCAGGCGATGACCCTGAAAATGGCAAAAATGCAAGCGGAAATTGATGCACTCAAAAAACAAATGTCTCAGGTGATTGCGATTATCAAGCAAAAATTGAAATAATTCTGCTGTTTGTTTGCAGGCACTTATGTAGAAAGAAAATGCTACACCGTGAAACTCGATCTTGAGTCTTAATGCAATTATTTGCAATTTTGTCGAGCGAGGGATCTCGCCTGCAGCCTGCAACGGGTTTCTCAAAATCCAAATGAGACAATGAACAAACAGTTAAAAATTAAATCAGGGAGGAAACAATTATTAATCTTTATTAGGACTTTTAAGTGCTGCTCCTCCCATGCTCAACAATCAACTCCTCAGTCTCATTTTTTTGGTTAATGACTAACGACTATTCCGATTTTTTGCCTCAACTGCGTGCCTCAACAGAGCAATTATTGAAAAGATTAGACTGCTTCGATCGAGCGCAGGTATTAGCGATCGGAGATTTGACCTTGGACGAGTTTCTTACCGGACAAGTAGAGCGAATTTCCCGCGAAGCACCTGTGTTGATTTTGCGCTACGAAAATACTCGGCAACTACCCGGAGGTGGCGCAAATGCTGTCTACAATTTGGCCAAACTGGGAGGCAAAGTCAAAGTTGCCGGTTTGGTAGGAAAAGACGACCAGGGAAAGGCTTTGTGCGGTATTTTTGAGGCGGCGGGAATAGATACGGGCGGGATTTTCATCGATTCGCAGCGTCCGACTGTCACCAAAACTCGAATTTCCGGGCACGCGCGACAGTCAGTGACTCAGCAAATTGTCCGAGTCGATCGCAAATCTGACGAGTTGCCGGATTTAGACTTGCAGTTGCAATTAGCAGACTACATCCGGCAGCAAATCCCGACAGTAGATGCTGTGGTTTGTTCCGACTACGGCGACGGAGTTTTGACCAATTTGGCGATCGAATCGGCAGTAGTTCCCGGCAAAACAATCGTAGACGCTCAAACAGATTTGCAGCGATATTCTGGAGCAATGCTGTTTACTCCGAACCTGCCCGAAGCCGAACAAGCAGTCGGATATGCTATCAAAAACCCTCAAACTTTAATGCAGGCAGGACGCGATTTATTGAACTTAACTCAAGCTCAAAAAATCCTGATTACTCGCGGCGAAGAAGGGATGAGTTTGTTTGAAAGGGTGAACGGCGAAACAATCAAAAATTCACCTTCTCCAACATCTATTTGCCAACAGGGAAAATTTAACATTCAAAGTTGGGATATTCCCCCTTTTAACAAAACTGATGTATTCGATGTAACCGGTGCGGGAGATACAGTTGTAGCAGCAATGACTTTAGCTTTATGCGTCGGTGCATCCGGTTGGGAAGCGGCAGTTTTGGGCAATTTAGCGGCTAGCATTGTCGTGCGTCAATTCGGTACGGCGACGACAACAGCAGACGAAATGAAAGAAGCTTTGAAAGCAATGGTTGACGAGTAGTCAGTTGGTAGTTGGCAGTTGGCAGTTGGCAGTTGGCAGTTGGCAGTTGGCAGTTGGCAGTTGGCAGTTGTTAGTTGTTAGTTGTTAGTTGTTAGTTGGCAACAGTCAACAGTCAACAGTCAACAGTCAACAGTCAACTGACTACTGACTACTGACTACTGACTACTGACTACTAACTACTTACTCTTCTTCAAAATTTGTCCCTTGTCATCAATTGTCAAACCAGTGTTGGGAAAATCGCTCTTTGTCAAACGGCGAATCAACCCCACACTCCTAAAATCTCGATCCACAGACGGAATACCTTGCTTGTCTAGTTCCACGGGGATAATCTTACCAGAAACAAAATCCCCTTGCCGAGTCATTTTCACATCCAAAATCAGAGATTGACCGAGTTCTGCCGCTGTGGACAAAGTGCGATAACCCATAAAATTGCCCAGGGAATAAGCAATCAATTTCCCTTTGTAAAGTTCCACTGCTCTGGTAACGTGCGGGCCGTGTCCTAAAATCAAATCCGCTCCCGCATCAATCATCGTTCGCGAAAACAAAACCATATTTCCCCGGTTTTCTCCGTGAAAAAATTCGTTTCTATTTTTTACATTCAGAGCTCCGGTTCCTTCAGCTCCCGCATGAACGGATATCACTACAATATCGGCTTTTTGCTTCGCTTTTTTGACAAGTTCTGCCCCTTCTTTAAGTTCCAGTAAGGAATTGTGAACTTCGCCGTAGTTGCTGAAACCGATAAAAGCAACATTTACGCCTTTGACATTTTGATAAACAATTTGGTTTCTTTTGCCAACTGCTTTCATGCCGTTGCTGTCGATGTTTTTAATCGTGTCCTTAAATCCCTGCTCGTTAAAATCGTAAGAGTGATTGTTGGCAATATTCAAAATATCAAAACCAACATCTTTGAAGATTTTGGCATAACTCGGAGGAGTCCGAAAGGCAAACAGCATTCGTCCGCCGACTCCTTTGGAACTGTAAGGGTAATCGGTCATCGTGCTTTCAAAATTGCCAAACAGAATGTCGGCTCCTTGAAGGTACGGTTTTACCGAATCAAATAAACGATCCTTATTTGCTGGCAGTTTGTTGTAGGGAAAATTGGTGCCGGGGATGATGTCGCCAACGGCTTTGATGCTGACTGTGGCGGGGAGATTGGCGGGTTTTTGTGCTGCGGGAGAGGGCGATTTTGGAGCGGGCTCTGGTTTGGCTGCGGGCGCTGGTGCTGGTGTCGATGCGCTGCCCGATAGCTGCACTTCACGCGCTTTTGGTACTGCTGGTTTTGAGGTGAGAGAATTAATCGGGGCGGTGCTGGAGGATTTGTGAAATTGAGCGCGCAAAACAAAGCCGGATATCGGCACGAGAATCAGACTCAGGACACCGACTGACAGCCAAGATTTTTTAGTTTTAGTGCGGGCTAACTTTGGGCGCGGTGATGGCTTTGGCTGGCCTTGGTTTGTGGGTTTGGGAGTTGGGATTTTCCGGGGTTGGGGCGGAAATTTTTCGGGTGTTGGAGCGGGCGCTGTGGTGACAACATGGTGAGTTTTTTCTCTGGTTGGCAAAGTCACAGGAATGGGGGCTGTGCGTAGGCCTACGGCGGCAGGAATTGGGGCTGCGGCTACGCTAACGGGTGAGGCTAGACTAATGGGTGCGAAAGTTAAGGCTTTTTTTAATTCTACTGTTTGAGTCCAAGCGGGCATTTGTTTACCGGCCTGTCGCCCGTAAACTGTTACTGAGTAAACGTTATTTGCTTGGAGTCTTTGCAATCCTTTGATTGCGACTCGCAGACAGGCTTCTTCTGCGGGTAATTGTTCTGCTTCCAGCAGCAGGTGCAGGGTGTCGTTGTCCCGGCTAGCTTTAGCTGTGACTCCGAAGCTGTGGAGTGCTTGGCCGATCAGAAATGCGATCGCCCTTGGGTCGCCTTCTTTTGCTAAATTTAAGATGTCTTGTTGGCTCACAAATGCCTCTACTCTCACACGAAAAATTTAGTTCTATCTTATATCAGATTTTGTGAAACAGGATTAAATGTCGATCGATTTAACTCGGGTTAAGTGCGTAGTAAAAAACATAGTAAAAATATGCGGTTTCGCTACCATAAATATACTCAAAAACCCGGTTTCTGGCGGCAGCAGCAAATCCTCCCCGTCCAAACCCCGATTTCGATGAGACAAAAAGCGATCGACTGACTGGCCAACGCAACAGTTAAACTCTTGCTTGTGGGACGCTATGGGTCAGAAATCGACGGCAAGCAACAATTGCCGGCGCATCGCAGCAGGTAACTGAGGCGATTGTTGCCTCTGTTAGGTGTAGCAATCGACTTTGTGGATGCCACCGCTTTACCTGCTGCAGCCGTTATTGAGACAATTGTGCGATCGAATTCTCGATCGCTACCATCTGGATTAAAGATTTTTTGTGAAAAGCCGTGGTATTTGTAAGTTAGTTGGACTCATAGCAGCTAGGATCGAGCTAACTCAAGGTTACACTAAAGCTCGTCACGCGGCGTTGCCTCTCAAAACCCTGATTGAGTCCTATGGCGCACTACCGCTCCACTTTATGTTTATTGACCTGTCTTGCCTGTCTGGGCGCTGCCTTCAGTCCAAGTGCGGACGGAAGACCACAAACTCTCAATGCTTCGTACCGGGCTGTTTCCCAAGAAATTGCTCAGGCGGACGATCGCCCGGATTCCAAGGCTCCAAAACCCTCTCCGGTGGCGGATAAAAACAAATCTAAGCCGTCCCAACCGCCAAAATCCAATTCCAAAATCCCGAAAGCAATCTCCAATCTAATCGTCATTTTGTCTCGCCAGCGGGGATTCTTAATATTGGGTTTGGCTGCAGTTGTCATCACGGCAGCGGCAGTATTTATCATGCTGAAATTAGTTGGCAACGACGAGTCAAATAATTCTAGGCGTCGAGGGGGAACAGTCGATCGCCGCAACCCAAGAAACTATCGAGCCACCAATCCGCGCGATCGGGGCAAATTGGTCTACCCTGTGGATTTTTCAACAGGCCACAGTCTCGACAACAACAGCGATCGATCTTTACCGTCTCTCCTGGAATCTGGAGCATCCGAATCGGAGAATGCTGGGCTAGAGGGCGATCGAATTAATGCCCGCGGCGCGCCCTCAGAAACTAACAGCAACGGCTACAGCGAAACAGGTTTCAACCTTCCCGAAACAACCAATCGAGGTGATTCGCTAGCGACGAATAAGAAAAAAAATATTTCCCTTGCACAAACAGATGATACAAATAACGTTGATATTATTGAAGCACTGATTGAAGATTTGCAGCACCGAAATCCAGCTTATAGGGGCAAAGCAATTTGGGAACTAGGCCAGCAGGGAGATTCGAGAGCTGTTGAACCGTTGCTAGATTTGCTAGCAAATTCCGACTCAAACCAGTACAGTTTAATTTTGGCAAGTGTCTCAGAAATTGGCATTCGCACGCTCAAACCCATGAATAATGCCTGGTCAATTTCGCTGCAAAATGAAAACCCAGAAGTGCGAAAAAATGCGATTCGCGACTTGACTAGAATTTACGAAATGGTGAATCAAATCAGTTATTTATTGCACCGCGCGACTAACGATCCAGATGCAGAAGTTCAGGAGACTGCTCGCTGGGCAATCAATCAGTTAAATCGCATCCATCCTCGTTCTGAAAGGGATGAATAGTCATCGGGAATTGGGCGAGCGCGAAGCGGAGGGATTGGGCAACAGTCAACAGTTAACAGTTAACAGTTAACAGTCAACAGTCAACACGACGAGCGATCCTATGCTAAAATAAATGACTGATGACCAATAACTAATAACCAATAACTAATAACCAATAACTAATAACCAATAACCAATGACTACTAATAACTCTTTAAAATTATTGTTTCTATCAACTTCTGTCGGCCAACTCGGTTCGGGGTTGGGCGGCGGAGTCGAACTTACAGTCCTCAATATTGCCAAAGAATTACACTGGCGCGGTCATAAAATAACAGTTGTAGCACCAGTCGGTTCAGTATTAGAATCAATTCCCGTAATCGAAATCGCGGGGGATTTGCAAGTAACTGCCCAAACACAAGATTACAATGCTTCTATCGTGATGCCCGCCGATGCTGTGCTGGCGAATATGTGGGAATACGCGCGCCAAGTTCAGGATGAATGGGATGTAATTGTTAATTTTGCCTACGATTGGTTGCCGTTTTATTTGACACCTTTTTTTAGGACTCCGATCGCCCATTTTATAAGTATGGGCTCTCTGGTGCGATCGCTCGATCGCATCGCCGAACAAACCGCCGCCCAATTTCCCGGTACGATCGGAGTTTACACCGCTTCCCAAGCCGAAACCTTTGCCTTTGCCGCAGAATGTCAGTTGTTGGGAAGCGGCATAGATTTATCGCTGTACGAATTTTGCAGCCAACCACAATCAAAATTAGCTTGGCTAGGCCGCATCGCCCCGGAGAAAGGCTTAGAAGATGCAGTGGCGGCTGCAAAAATTACAGGCATTTCCCTAAAAATTATGGGCAAAATGCAGGATGAGGATTATTGGCAAAAAATTTGTGCAGATTACCCGGATGCTCCGGTAGAATATTTAGGGTTTCTGACAACAACCCAAATGCAAGAGCAAGTCCGCCGGTGCCGAGCCTTGTTGATGACACCGCGCTGGGTAGAAGCTTTTGGAAATGTCGCGATCGAAGCTTTAGCGTGCGGTGTACCCGTGATTGCCTACGCGCGCGGGGGCCCCGCCGAAATTGTTCGAGACGGCCACACGGGCTTTTTAGTGGAGCCTGACAGCGTAAATGGCTTGGTAGGTGCGATCGCCCGTTTAGACCAAATTGACCGCAGCGCTTGCCGGCGACAAGCAGAGGTAGAATATTCTTTGGAAGCTTTGGGCGATCGATTTCAACACTGGTTCAACTCGATTGCAGCTAGTAGGGTGCGTCAGTAATAATAGCAAAACTGTGAGAAATATCCGCTGACTGAGCTCCTTGATAAATTGATTGAACGCTAGTTCAAATTTCATCTAAAATTGAGTTAAATAAACTCCTAATCGACCACAACAAAAGACCGAAAAAAAACTATGCCAACCGAACGTCTAGTGCTGCTATCCAGCAGAGAAATAGAAAAAATGCGTCAAGCCGGCAGCTTAGCAGCTCAACTTTTGTTGCATCTCGAACCAATGATTAAACCAGGAGCTAGCACCCTCCAAATTAACGACGAAGCCGAACGTTGGACTGTAGAACGCGGAGCAAAAAGTGCTCCCCTAGGTTACAAAGGATTTCCGAAATCTCTGTGCGCGAGCGTCAATGAAGTAGTCTGTCACGGCATCCCCAATGCCAAACAAATTCTCAGAGAAGGCGACATTATTAACATAGACGTAACCCCCTTAGTTGATGGCTATCACGGCGATACTTCTAAAACTTTTTTTGTGGGAACACCTTCACCAGTAGCTAAAAAATTAGTTGAAGTTACCGAAGAATGCTTGAGAAGAGGAATTGCTGAAGTCAAACCCGGTGCTCGTACGGGCGACATCGGTGCAGCAATTCAAGAATATGCTGAAGCACAGGGTTTTTCGGTAGTACGAAATTTTGCCGGACACGGCGTGCACCGCGTTTTTCACACCGAACCGGAAATTTTGCACTACGGGAAGCGGGGCACAGGAAAAAAACTTAGAAAAGGCATGGTTTTTACGATTGAACCAATGATTAATGAGGGAACTTGGGAAGTAGAAATATTGGGCGATGGTTGGACTGCAATCACTAAGGATAAAAAACTTTCGGCTCAATTTGAACACACCCTAGCCGTGACAGATTCCGGGGTAGAAATTCTAACTTTACCTTAGCAATCATTAACAAACAATCTCAAAAACTCACTCCTAAATCAATAATTAACCATATCCCGTAGGGGCGGGTTTCACCGACAATATCCTAACGATTATCAACAATCTAGATAAACCCGCCCCGCCACTTCATCGTCCTGTATTCATCTCTCTATTGTCTTCCTCTGTGTTCTCTGCGCCCTCTGTGGTTAAATCATTCCGATGCAACCACAACCGATAACCCACATCAACCTAAAAATTGCCTCAAATTCGACAATGTAGGTTTGTATTTATGGGTAGGTGGGGGCGGGTTTGCGAGATTGTCTGTTGCAGTCAGAAATCATCTATAAAACCCGTTCGGACGGAATTACGATCGATTCACCAAACAACAAACAACAAATAACAAACAACAAACAACAAACAACAAATAACCAATAACAAATGACTAACATAAAATTTCTGCAACCTGGAGATTTGCTCAAAGTAATTGCCCCTAGTGGCACTTTGCGAGAATCAACCAACTTTGAAAAGGGTGTAGAAATTTGGAAATCTCGCGGCTATCGAGTTGAATTAACACCGGGTTTTGACGATCGCTGGGGCTATTTGGCAGGTTCCGATGAAAACCGCGTCCGACAGTTGGCAGATACCCTCAATGACCCGGATTGTCGCGGTATTCTCTGTGTCCGTGGCGGTTTCGGCAGCACTCGACTTTTGGAAAAAGGAAAAGTGGGAGATTGGGAAAATTCCCAGTTTCCAACTCCTGACTCCCATTCGCCGAAATGGTTAATCGGCTTTTCCGACATTACGGCTTTGCTGTGGAATGACGACAAATTGGGGATTTGGGGCGTTCACGGGCCGATGCTGACAACTTTGGCGGATGAACCGGATTGGTCTGTCGATCGACTTTTTGACTGCATAGAAGGTCGCCCCTTACAATCTTTGCAAGGGAAAGGATGGGGTAGCGGAAAAGCTACCGGGCGGCTGTTTCCGGCGAATCTGACGGTTGCTTCTCATTTGCTCGGAACCCCGTATCAACCGGATTTGACCGGGGTTATTCTCGCATTTGAGGATGTTTCCGAGGCTCCTTACAGGGTCGATCGAATGCTGACTTTGTGGCGGATGGCGGGGGCTTTCGCTGGGGTGCGGGCCATTGCTTTGGGGCGTTTCAGTCGCTGCGAGATTGAGCCGAGTATTCCCAGTTTTAGCATTGAAGAGGTTTTGCGCGATCGGCTTTTAGACCTAAATATTCCGATTGTCTCGGATTTACCCTTTGGGCACGAGGGAGTTAACGCTGCTTTACCGATGGGAATTATGGCGAGTCTCGACGCTGAATCGGGATTGCTGATTTGTGGGGATACATCGCAACTTTAAAAGCTGCATCAACGTCTATAAGTTTGTAGGGTGCGTTGGGGGAAAAATTATTAGTCTGCGGTTAAAAAAATCAGCCCAGACGAACCCCAAAATAACGAAAGTTGAGACTAATGGTTGAGACGGTGGGCAGAAATTAGATTTAAAATGGATTGTGTATGCAAATGTCCGCGCCAAGAAGGCAAAAAAAATTTATAATTTTCCAGAGGTTGACATGAAAAAACACAACTTGTTAAACAGTATTGCTGCCGCTGTGCTAGTTACAGGATTGGCACTTACGGGGATTTCTTCTAGTGCGGTTGGCGAACAGATACGAAATAACGATCGCATAGATGGAGTAATTCGCCGCACTTCCCCAATTTACCGTTTCCGAAATATGTGGACACCGGGCTCTCCGACAGAAGAATTGCGCGGTCAAGAATACACGTTCACCGCGCGGGAAGGCGACAACATTCAAGTATTGTTAGATACAGATAGAAGTCGCGGTTTTACTCCCGTGATGGTACTATTTTACGGAAACAACAAACAAGTAGCTTTTACCCAAGACCGTTCTTTTAATTATCAAATTCCCCGCAGCGGCGATTACAAGTTGTTAGTATTAGCAAAAGATGCTGCTAGGGGCGGTAGTTATACCCTAGAAGTTGCGGGAATTGATGGCGACAGGCGGGCTAGCAATAGGTGGGATGACAGAAACGATAGGGACAGAAACAACCGCAACTACGACGGAGAACGGATTTTGCGAGATGATTTTGGCTTGCGGCCTCTTGATTGTCGCGTGAGACGTAGTATGGTGAGAGTAAGGTTTGAAGATGGTGACAGAAACGAGAGTTATTGCGCTGAACCGAGTCGCCGGTATCCGCAGGGAGACTATTATTACAATCCGCGCACTAGAGATTTAGAATCGGCGAGGGTGGATAATAGTAGATTCGACGACGATCGCGCTAATGATAATAACTGGTACGATGGCGATCGCGATCGATGTCGCGTATCGGTAGGCGGAGTGTGCGTTACTAGGTAAGCTGTTCGTTGTCATTGCGAAGACTATTTCTTGTCATTGCGATGACAGATAAATGGCATCTACCCATCAAACCCAAAGAAACCGGGTTTTTTTGCGAATCTGCCGACTGCGACGAAGAATTATCGCCAAAAACCCGGTTTATGAACCCCGCATCAGTCCGAATCCAGATACGCAGGTCAGAAATAGCTGGTGCGGGCCGATCGCCGAATTTTCGATCAAAAAGGACGATCGGACAATGGTAAGCTACCAAAGGCATTGAAATATCTAAGGTAGAGAAAAGTTAAAATGTCGGCATTAAATGAAGTTCCCTTGTTGTTGCGGGCAGCCCGCGGCGAAACCCTAGACCGCCCGCCCGTGTGGATGATGCGCCAAGCCGGTCGCTACATGAAGGCTTATCGAGATTTGCGAGAAAAGTATCCCTCGTTTCGCGAACGTTCCGAAATTCCCGAAGTCGCCATCGAAGTTTCCCTTCAGCCGTGGCGCGCGTTTCAACCCGACGGCGTAATTCTGTTTTCCGATATCGTCACCCCAATGCCGGGTTTGGGCATCGACATGGACATCGCCGAAGGCAAAGGCCCGATTATCCACTCACCCATTCGCACTCAGCAGCAAATCGACAACCTGCAACCGCTGAACCCGGAAGAAAGCTTGCCCTTTATCAAAACAATCCTGCAATCCCTGCGCGCGGAAGTCGGCAACAAATCCACCGTGCTCGGTTTTGTCGGCGCGCCCTGGACGCTGGCCGCCTATGCGGTTGAGGGTAAAGGTTCTAAGTATTATGCCATCATCAAAAACATGGCATTTTCCGATCCAACTTTACTGCATCAGTTGCTATCGAAATTCGCCGATGCGATCGCCGTTTATATGCGCTACCAAATCGACTGCGGCGCGCAAGTAGTGCAAATGTTCGACTCCTGGGCCGGCCAACTGTCTCCGCAGGACTACGAAACCTTCGCCCTACCATACCAAAAACAGGTTTTCGATCAAGTCAAAAAAACCCATCCCGACACCCCGCTAATTCTGTTAGTCAGCGGTAGTGGCGGCCTCCTCGAAAGCATGACAAAATCCGGCGCCGATATCATCAGCGTCGATTGGACAGTTGATATGGCTGACGCCCGCCGGCGTTTGGGCCCCAACATGAACGTTCAGGGAAATCTCGATCCGGGCGTGTTGTTTGGTTCTCAAGCGTTTATTCGCGATCGAATTCTTGATACAATTCGCAAAGCCGGTCATCGCGGACACATCCTCAATTTGGGACACGGCGTATTACCGGGAACTCCCGAAGACAACGTGCGTTTCTTCTTTGAAACCGCCAAACAAGCCGACAAATTGCTTGCAGTTGCTGCTTAAATTGCGATTTGATTGCGATTAACTGGTAACGAGTAAAACTCTCGTTTATAGCCAAGGCCTGATCCCCCTAAATCCCCCTTAAGAAGGGGGACTTTGAAAAGAATCTTCTCCCCCGCTTAAGAATGGGAACGCAAGAGAAGCCTCTTGTCCCCCCCTTCTTAAGGAAGGTTAGGGGAGATCAGGCCTCAGCATCAAGTGAAAACCCCTCATTCCTCTCCTCTTCCCCTCCGGCAAAATGAACCCCAAAAAAATTTTTGTGACGGGTGCAAGTGGCTGTATCGGTCACTACATGGCCGAAACCTTGATTCAAGAGACCAACCACGAACTTTACCTATTAGTTCGCAACCCAGACAAGCTAAAATTTGACTGGAAAGCCCGCCCCGGCATCCATATCATACAAGGCGACATGAAAGATATCGATCGCCATGCCGAACTCCTGCAAACAATAGACGTAGCAATTTTAGCCGCCACAGCTTGGGGAGGAACCCAAGAAGTTTTTGATGTCAACGTCACCAAAACTCTCCGCCTAATTCAACTACTTTCGCCCGAAAAGTGCCAGCAAGTAATTTACTTTTCAACAGCCAGCATTCTCGGTAGAGACAACAACTTACTCGCAGAAGCCGGCGAACTGGGAACAGATTATATTCGGTCAAAATACGATTGCATGACGCAATTATCCACATTGACAAATGTACCTCCGATTACCGCACTCTACCCAACCTTAGTATTGGGAGGAGACGCAGAAAAACCAGTTTCTCACCTGTCATCCGGTTTGCCACTTGTCGCCAAATGGATAGGTTTAATTCGCTGGTTTAAGGCAGACGGAAGCTTTCACTTCATCCACGGTGCAGATATTGCCAAAGTAGTTAATTATTTAGTTGAACATCCGCCAGCTTCCGAGGAACCGCGACATTTTGTGCTAGGAAATCCGGCGATTACAGCTAACGAAGTTGTCGAACAAGCTTGCCAGTATTTGCATAAAAACATATTTTTTCGGATTACTCTGTCACCTTGGCTGGCCGATTTCTTTATTTGGCTGTTCCGAATTCAGGTGGCAGCTTGGGACAGATTTTGCATCAGCTACCGCCATTTTACCTATAAAAATCTGGTCAATCCCGAAAGCATCGGAATGCCGAGTTACTGCGGCACAGTTGCCGATATGTTAAGAACTAGCGGGATTCCCGATCAAAATGTAAAGTAGGTCAGAAGTTATTAGTTATTTGTTATTAGTTATTTGTTATTGGTTATTGGTAACAACTGACAACTGACAACTGACAACTAACAACTGACAACTGACAACTGACAACTGCTTTCCGTACAACGTCATCATGAAGAGGGAAGAGGGAACGCCAATGTGTACCTTACCAGATATATGTAGGGTGCGCCGAGGCGCATTTTACGAATAATGTAAGTTTTTCAAGTTCTTTTTTGTCTGAATCCGATGCTTTTTAAATGCGATTATCGTCAATTAAGGGTTAAATACGATAAGATATCAGCATTTGCTAGCTTTAACAGGGAACTGCAACCTAAAAATTGCGATGTTTTATTGGTTTTAGGGGGTGTTACCCCTCGCCCGATATTCGATCGAGTGCAAGATCGTAATTTTAGCCTTAACATTAAGTCTTGAGAGCCGATCGAACTCTCACGCCCCGCCAGCCCGATCGCAAGTTGTTTACTGATGTGAGGTTTAACATAATATGCGAGTTCTCCTAGTTTATCCCCTGTTCCCGAAAACATTTTGGTCTTACGAGAAAATCCTAGAATTAGTCGATCGTAAAGTGCTGCTGCCACCGCTGGGTTTGGTAACTGTAGCAGCTATTTTACCCCAAGAATGGGAATTTAAGTTAGTCGATCGCAACATCAGACAAATCACCGAAGCAGAATGGGAATGGGCAGAGCTCGTTATTCTGTCCGCCATGATTGTCCAAAAAGAAGATTTGCTAGACATCATTCGCGAAGCAAAACGGCGCGGTAAATCCGTAGCTTGCGGCGGCCCTTACCCGACTTCCGTACCCGAAGAACCCCAAGCAGCGGGCATCGATTACCTGATTCTCGACGAAGGCGAAATCACCTTGCCGATGTTCGTCGAAGCAATAGGGCGCGGCGAAAAAAGTGGAATGTATCGATCGGACGGCGTAAAACCCGATGTTACCACAACCCCAGTTCCCCGCTTCGATTTGCTGGAATTAGATGCCTACGATTCGATGTCAATTCAATTTTCGCGAGGCTGTCCCTTCCAGTGCGAATTTTGCGACATCATCGTCCTCTACGGCCGCAAACCCCGCACCAAAGATCCCCAACAATTGATCGCAGAACTAGACTGTCTGTACAACCTAGGTTGGCGACGCGGCGTGTTCATGGTAGACGACAACTTTATCGGCAACAAACGCAACGTCAAACTGTTGCTAAAAGAATTAGAAGTTTGGCAAATAGAACACAAATTCCCCTTCAACTTCAACACAGAAGCATCCATCGACTTAGCCCAAGACCAAGAATTGATGGACATGATGGTGAAATGTCATTTCAATGCAGTATTCCTAGGAATTGAAACCCCCGACGAAGAAAGCTTGCAAATGACCAAAAAATTTCAAAACACCCGCAATTCCCTAATCGAATCAGTTGAACTAATTGCCAAATCCGGCTTGCGAGTAATGGCCGGATTCATCATCGGATTCGACGGCGAAAAACCAGGCGCAGGTCAGCGGATTGTAGACTTTGCCGAAGCAGCCGCAATTCCGAGCACAACCTTTGGAATGCTGCAAGCTTTACCGCACACAGCATTGTCTCACCGACTAGCAAAAGAAGGCAGATTGCGCGAAAAATCTGGCAACCTCAACCAGACTACTTTGATGAACTTCATTCCGACGCGGCCGCTAGAAGACATCGCGCGGGAATATGTTCAAGCATTTTCTGATGTCTACGATGCTGAAAAATATTTAGACCGCACCTACCGCCACTTTTTGATGTTAGGTGCACCTACAGCAGATATACCATCAAGAATCCCCAGTTGGATAGACTTGCGAGCATTGCTAACCGTAGTGTGGCGACAAGGAGTCAAACGCAAAACTCGGTGGAAATTCTGGCATCATTTATTCAGCATTATCAGAAACAATCCGGCGGTTTGGGATCATTACTTAACTGTGTGCGCTCACAACGAGCATTTCCTAGAATACCGTCAAATTGTGCGGGATGAAATCGAAGAACAATTAGCTGACTTTTTGGCTAATGAGTCTCAAACAGTATATCAAGAACCTGTTGCTGTTGAGGAAAAGGAAGTGCAAGCGGTTTAGGGTTGGAGACTTCAACCGAATACCCAGATATCCGACTTATTTAAGAAGTCGGATATCTGGGTATTCTCTTTTTTTTAGGTGGGCTTACGTATAAAATTTTTGCCTTTTTCATCACCACACCCGCTGAATGGGATAAGCATCAAAAGCCTCATCGCGACTAATCAAAACAAGCGAATGATTCATAGTCTGTGCTACCAGAATTCGATTGCGCTAAGCGCACGCTACGCTAACGAACGGATCTCGATGATGCAGGGGAAGATTTGTGTAAATCTCAGTATCTTCAAATGTAATTGGTAGAATTTGAGCGTTAATGTATTGCAATTCATTAGGCAGGTCTTCAAATGGCCGATTCAGTTGAAGCTTACCTACATTAATTTTAATGGAGATTTCCCACAGGCTGGCAATACTAAAATACAAACCTGTTTTAGTATCGATCGCTTCTTTTGCTTTACTACCTAGATTGGAATCGCCAAGCAAATACCACAGAAAGGCATGAGTATCTAAAAGGGATTGCATGTTACATATATTCCTTTAAATCTTCCAGCGGTGCATCGAAATCATCAGACATAACGATCTGACCAGCCCAACTACCATAACCATGAGGTTGTTCAAGTTGTTGTTGAGATGATTCAGTTTTTGCGTGTTTTTCAAGTAAATATTTTGCATAATGCAATATCTCTTGTTTGAGAGATTCTGGCATCTTGACAACAGTTTGAAAAATTTCTATATCGATAGTCATGATTGATGTGGAATTTTTACTATGTCATATTCACCAATTATACCGTAATTGCAGTCACAAGGTATTTAGAATGGTTATCTCGTTTAATCTCGTTTCCAGGAAGAGCCTGGAAATATCATATCCTGCGGCCCGGCCACCTTTTTTTTATGACTGAGGAGGCAAAATACTACTATTGGCGGCAGCAGTTATTTCGGCGGATAGAGGCGCGATCGCCCGAAACTATGAAAATCTAATAACAAGCTCAAAAATATCAAAATTCGCGATCGCCCCAACCCGCCATGCAAGGAACAAATCACATCAGAACAGCAGCTCTATTAGGGCTCCTCAGCGGCCTTCTAGTTTTAGGAAGCTATTATTTAATCGGCAACGAGCAAGGACTTTACATCGGTTTAGCATTAGCCGCCTTCACCAGTTTTAGCTCTTGGTACTATTCCGATACGGCAGCTTTGATGGCTTACCGCGCTCGCCCGATCGCCCGCAGCGAAGCTCCCGAAATCTACGATATAGTAGCATCGCTGAGCGCCAAAGCCGAAATTCCCGTGCCGAAAATCTTTGTAGTTCCCACCCAATCTCCCAACGCATTCGCCACGGGAAGAGACCCGGAACACGCCACAATAGCAGTTACTGAAGGCATCATCAAACTGCTTTCCCGCGAAGAATTGGAAGGCGTTTTAGCCCACGAACTGACGCACATCCGCAACCGCGACACCCTCACTCAAGCAGTTGCAGGGACGATCGCCGGCGCAATTACATTTATCGGGCGAATTCTGACTTTTGGAGCGCTTTACGGCCCGGTAACGCGGGACAGCAGACAAGGCCCGAATCCCTTTGGTTTGCTGTTTTTAATCATTTTAGCACCGCTATCAGCAACCGTAATTCAAATGGCGATTTCTCGAACCAGGGAATTTGCAGCCGACAGCGGTGCGGTGGAAATTACCAATAACCCGATCGGTTTAGCAAACGCGCTGCAGAAATTGGAGAAACTGGGTCATGAAATTCCCATGCACGGCAATCCGGCGATGTCGCCGCTGCTGATTGTGAATCCTTTTTCGACTAAAGGTTTGCAGTCACTTTTCCGCACTCACCCCTCTACAGAAGAACGGATTCAGCGGCTTTTGACACTCGCGCAGCAGCAGCAAAGTGCTCCTGTGATGGCTTACGTGCCTGGAATTTGAGCAGTTGAAAATGCAGCAAGAATATTTAGAAACCCGGTGTTTTGAAGCAGTCGGGTTTTTTTTGTTTGTAATGGTAACTCTGGTGCGATGGAAAGCGGTATAGCGGTTATCATAGTAGAAATAGAATAAGATTGTGAGCTGTCAACAAATGGCACAAATTACCACGACTGAATTACCCCAAACCGTCCAAACTCTATTGATAGAAGTGGAACGTACTAAAACCCCTCTCACTGTCATCCACGAAGGAAAAGCATTAGTAATTATTTATCCTGCGACTACCGAAACTCTACGGCGCAGCTTTGGCGCTATGAAAGGAAGCGGTGAAATATTAGGAGATTTAATTGCTCCTGTCGCCGAACCGTGGGAAGTTTTAGAATGAAACTTTTACTCGATACTCACATTTGGCTGTGGTATTTACTCGGCGACCAGCGCCTATCGCGATCGCTTCAAATGGCGATAGGGGATTCTAATACCGAACTTTGGCTGAGTCCAATTACTATTTTGGAGACACTCATGCTTGCAGAAAAAGGACGGATATCTTTACAGCCAGATCCCGTTACATGGGTTAATTTAGCTTTAAAAACCTTGGAAACTCGTGAAGCCCAAATGAATCACTCCATTGCAATTTTAAGTCGCGAAATTGCACTTCCTCATCAAGACCCCGCAGACAGATTCATTAGTGCCACAGCTATTTACTATGGCTTAACATTAGCCACAGTTGATGCCAACCTTACAGGAAATACGGCACTACAAACACTCAATTAGGCAATGAAGTGCATTAAATTTCAAGGTACTGACTTGATACGCTCTAGTGCAGTAAAATTAATAATTTCAAGCAGGTTTTTTAAGTTATTTAGTAATGCAAAAATTTATGTTTTCGTCTAATTGATTTAGATTCGCTTACAAGATGATTGCCGACTTTACTTTTACAGCCATGAGCGGAATCAACCACCTCATGTTCATATTGACAGAGATAAATAAATCATCGGTTAACTTTTTGTTGGAGCCAGTTATTTTGGAAAAAAACCTTATATTTAATGCTAAAAAGCTTCGTAAAACACAGTCGGTAGTACAATAAAATCCACAAACGTTATTGGATGCTGGGTATGGGTATTTTGGCGATTCGAGCGGACGAGAAAGTTAAGTAAATTTATTTTACATAAAAAACAATTAGCGTTGATTTGATGGATGGATGAATCATTGCGGCGCACTTAATTTGGTATTCCAAATTGTTTAATGCAGCGCCCGATCAAAGGATAAATGGAAACAATGTGGAGGAGGTTATGGCATTCACTGAAAAGAAATCGATGAAGACATCAGTACAGAGAGAATGCTGCGCGGGCACAGGCTCCGAAACCTACCTAAAATCACTGATTAATTTCGATTTTGCTATAGTCTGAGAAATCGGCATCAACGTTGCGACAATCGAGTTCCCCAGCCTTTTTTTTCTACTGCTGTCGATCGTGTAGGTTAATTAAAATTTCATTAATATCACTAATTAAGTATGGCGATCGCACTCAAACCCCATTGATTTTTCTTTTTGTCAAACTTTTTGACAACAGCAAGACTAACTGTGCGATCGTTTTGCAACTGACAAGCTAATTCATGAGGAACATAAACATCTTCTACAAACCCAAAACCATTTTGATTCAAACGAAACCGACCAGTTTTACAAGGCATAATATCAAAGAGTTTGCCCGATTCGCGTTTCTCAACCGCAACCACCGTTAGCCGATCGCCATTTCGATCGACAGTCACCGTCACGGGCGCGCCCACTAGCAGATTTAGACTGTTCAGCATTCCCCGATCGGGAGTAACAACTTCTTCAGATCCACTATGAGAATGCAATCCAAATCTGAGCATAATCTTGCCAGTTTTGGCTGTAAAGTTGCCGAGGTAGTTAGCATGAAATCGCGGGCAATTTTGCCAAATCACCTTTTCGGCATCAGCAGCTATATTTTTTAACACTTCCTCTGCGTTAGAGAGATTTCCTGTAGCAGCATACCAACTAGCAGTCAAGAGATTGCGAAGCGATTGGGGGACTTTCCATCCGTTATTGTTACGAATAGCAAAAGCTCGATCGGCAGCCCATTTAGCGACTTTCTCTTGGCCTCTATTTGCTGCGAGTCGGCTGAGATCCTCAAAAACGCTAACACCAAAATTTTCATCCCTGCAAGTCAAACACGCTTTTGCACAAAGTGCCAGCGCTAGTTGAGTATCGGAAGTTTCCACGACTTTCGCTAAAGCGTGCCACGCCCAATAATCGCTACGCTTCTGCTTCACA
Source organism: Microcoleus sp. S1D4 (assembly GCF_036700765.1). Classification (NCBI taxonomy): domain Bacteria; kingdom Bacillati; phylum Cyanobacteriota; class Cyanophyceae; order Oscillatoriales; family Microcoleaceae; genus Microcoleus; species Microcoleus sp. S1D4. Next base: position 155,009 of record NZ_JAUBPP010000008.1, on the reverse strand, counting down.
AAAGAAACCAGCAGTTTTTGAGATTCTGCCGATCGCCCCAAACGATTTAGCAATAAAGCCTTGCGATAATTTAGCCATTCCGGTTTTTGAACTTGGGCGCGATCGAGTGCAACATCTATCAATTTAATTGCAAAATCTTGTAATTCTCGTACATCAGAGTAATCTCGAACAGTCAATTCACAAGCAATCTTCCCCACTTCCCTTGCTGTTTTCTCAACCAATGACTCAAAAAAATTACCGTCATTAGCAGCAGAAGCCTGAAAATCTTCCGCTCTAAAACTGTCAATACCAGCCCATTTTATGAACTTCGGTAAAAACTTGATTTCCTTTTTTAATCTAACAATTTGGGATAGCAAACAACTAAACAGCAAATCTGGTCGAGTCAGCTTGAGTTTGTAATATTCTGCCAAGATTTCCCTAAGTTGGCTGACAGATATTTCTGGATCTATGGATTGAGATTGATTAGCCGTATCTATTAGTTTTTTTACTTTGTCATAGAGAACCCAACCCACACTGCTAGCCAAAAATTTGTCGTTTGGATGCTGTTTTAGCAGTTCGTACCCTCTCGAATAAGCTTCGTCTATGCGTCCAGATTTTCTCAAATTTTTGATTTCTTCCGTTAGATTTGACATTTTTATAACTCCAGTGCAAGGCGAACTAATTCGGCGATTTTTAGATTCGTGTAGGCGATCGGAAAAACTTGGGTCACAAAACCATCTCCATCGTAGAAAATTTGCATTTTGACATTGCCTACGTCTGATTTGAGATAGTAAAATTGGTGGTAATCGTGGTGTTCAATTCCCCAAATCGCTATTTTGTGTGAGTCTAATTTTGCTTTTATGATATCTCGAATAGTTTGCTGAAATTCATTTCCCGATCGCAGTTTTGATGTAATAAAATCGCGCACTAAATCTGCAAATTCAATCGGATCCGATTTTACTTTTTCAATTCGCGTTACCTGAAATTTTCCATTATAATGCAAGCGAAGAGAACAGGAAGCTTTACCATCTTCCGAACCAAATTCGTAGACTTCCTGATAACTATTATGCTTGTATGAATTTACTTGAATCCGATGGAATCTGAGAATTTCCACGAGATACAAGTAAAGATTTTTTAAAGATTTTTCGGGGATCGGAAAACCCGAAATATTTGTATTCCCTGCTGCGGAATCCGGATCGAATGCAATTAAATCCTTAAACACTACTGAATTGAGCTGGCATTTACTGTCGTTCCAAGTTGTTTTAAGAAATGGTGTAATCGAGGGGAAATTCAACAAAAAAAGTTTATTTTTAGTTACAAAAAACAAGGTATAAACCCATCGAAAATAAGCGGCATTTGTTTGTCCCTGGCCGGTATCCATATTCGCGATCGCCGTCTTAAACTGCTGTCCCTGGGCGCGATGCAGAGTCAGCGCGTAGCCAAACCTCAGACGGGCTGCGTTTAAGTGCGGATCGCTGCGTAGAAACTTTGCTAATTCGTTAGATTTATCCGATCCCTCTGATTCTATTACCTGTTTCTGTTGTTGTCTAAATCTGCTGATTGCTGAAACCTGCAGAGCGATAAGTGTGTCCTTATCAAGTTCTGGCTTTTCTGCATACAAATAATCTCTCAGACAGTAAAATTCGACCTCTTTCCCATTCTCAATTAACCGCACTCGAAGACGCATAAAAATCACCTTAATTGGCTGTTCGCGTCCTTTCAGCGGTTGGCTTAAGGGTGAAGTATTGGGATAAACTTCCAGGACTTCAGCAAAAGAGTTGTTTGATATATAAGTTGGCTCTTGCTGTTGTCTATCTAGTGCGACAGGGCTGTTGTGGATATGTACGATATCACCTGCAACAATGTCTTTACCTAAACCCAAATACTCTTGTCTAACCTGATTGTTGATGCGGTTAACCGATTCGTTGGTGAAAACTATAAATTTGGTGAACCGACAATCTTCCTGAAATACAGCCTTCGATACTTCCTGTTCGCGATCGCGATCGACTATTTGGATGCAATTCGAGTCATCGGCGATAGTTGCGAGCTGATTAAATCGGGCACAGTGTATACTTTGAGCAATTTGTTGACAATTTCTGACAAACAAATTTTGCTCTTGTCCTGGAAGTATAAAATCAAGATTGATTTGCTCTATCTCACCGCCGATCGCAGCCTGCAAACGCTCGTAAGACAGTGCAGATTCATCAATTTTACCTCTCGTTAGCTGGAACATATCGCCCATAAAAATCACCTGTCTTTTCGTCTTTTCGATCTCCGTATATTCCAAAAAATCTGTAAGGAGTTGTCCGCTACCGTAACGAAAAACATCATTTTCAAACGGTGAATTAGATATCAAATGGGCATCACCGACAATGTAGACTTGTTGCTCTGTATCCTGATTTTTGTTCAATCCATAGATCAGCAGATCCTTCTCTACTTTATAGTTTTTCGTGAAGATATGCGAGTAAATACTCTTTGATTCAACTGAATAAAGCGATGCAATCTTACTGTTAGGCGCAAGTACCGAGCAATTTCGCCTTAAGGATCTAGATTTATCTGCAATCGCTTTTTGCAGAAGATGCAAACCTGTTCCCATCATCCCAGTAATGATTAAAATCTTCTTTGAAGAACCTAAAAATTGCTCGATCCTAGAAACTACAGATTCTAAAGAATTAGGCAACTCAAATTTAGCAGTATCAACTGCTGATAAAGAGTCAGTAATTGCTTTATTACCCCATCCGGGAGGAACATAATCAGGAATAGAAAAATGTTGAACTATCTTTGCTAAATCTTGATAAGAAAGATTGATTTCTCGGCTAGTAATTTGAGATAACCGCTGTATAGTACCAGCGAAGTCAACAACATGAAACCACCTTTCAATATTAGGCGGTAGCTGTTCTTCGTCAAAGGTAATAGGTTTGTGAAAAAGCACCAACCCAGATATATATCCTAAATTTGGTTGTCTATCTGACGAAAAGCTAATTCTTTTTAAACTGTTGAGTAGCGCAAATTTGTTATCTCTGACTTGAATAAATGGATTTGGCTTGCTTCCCCCTCTAACCTGAACTTCCCCCGCAAGCCACAGTCCATTTTCTGAAAAAGTAATATTTCCCCCATAGTCTTTGAACTCGATGACAGTAATGCTGTTTCTTTTCATAACTGCTGCATCAATTTCGCTTCCATCACAGTAGAAATTTCCTAACAGAATTATTAAATCATCCGAATCGGCCCATACCCGTTTCAATTCGTTTGCTAAAGCATCAAAAATCCGATTTTCATGGGTTGTCCCGTAAGCGTGCGTTCTATATACCTGAACAGTCATAGCTCGATCGCGATTAACTTTACTAGCCGAATATTCTCACAGGTTGAACACCGTTAGCAAGAGTTTTCAGGAAAAAGCAATTTTTCTCAGTAATTCCAGTAAGTAGCTCATTTATTTTGTAGCTTATGTTACTATTTAACAGCCGATTGCTTACAGATTCCAGGAGTGCAGAGACGATCGCAATCCTGGAATCTGTGAACCTTTGCCACAAGGCTAATCCGGGGTTTGGACTAGAATCGGCACGCCGGCAGACACAGGAGTCACCTCGGCGCGTGCAGTGCCTGTTGATACTGGTCGATCGGGCTAACAGCTTAACTCATCCGTACCACTAAAAAACGCAGATGATATGGCAATCACCTGCGTTAACCTGCGGTTGAATTAAACAGGATTTACGCACTCCGACAAAGAAGCCGAGTTTTTTCTGAATCTATCGCATACAGCAAAGTATTCTCGTAAAAACCCGGTTTCTAGGCCCCGTGCAAACCCTTTTAAACTGAAGCTGCAGCCTTCTCTAAAGGCAGCACTTGACTGAGAAATTTGTGCAGTTGCTCACCTTCCACCACCTCAGTTTCCAACAGTTTCTGCGTAATTGTTTCCAACAATTCCCGATTAGCTTTCAGAATATCCAAAGCTTGCTGATGTGCAGTTTCGACAATTTCCTTCACTTCTTGGTCGATCGCCTCCGCAGTTTGAGCACTTACCGCACGGCGGGCATTTCCCATACCATCATTGAGGAACATTGCTTGTTGACCTCGATCGTAAGCAAGAGGCCCCAAAACCTTACTCATCCCGTAAGTTGTCACCATCCGTTCAGCTAAATCCGTCGCCCTTTGCAAGTCGTTGGAAGCGCCAGTAGTAATGCTACCAAACACCACTTCCTCAGCCGATCGCCCGCCCAGCAAAGTTGCAATTTGACCGCGCAATTCCGACTCATCCAACAAGAAACGGTCTTCAGTCGGTACTTGCAACGTGTAACCCAATGCAGCCATACCGCGCGGGACGATCGAGATTTTTGACACTTCGCCGCCGCCCGTCATCGCAGCACCAACCATCGCGTGCCCGACTTCGTGGTAAGCTACAATCTTTTTCTCTTTTTCATTGAGCACCCGGCTCTTCTTTTCCAAGCCCGCCACAACGCGCTCAAATGCCTCTAAAAAGTCTTCCTGTGCCACAGCGAGGCGCTTGTTACGCGCCGCTAGCAAGGCAGCTTCATTGACCAAATTTGCCAAATCTGCGCCCGAAAAACCGGGGGTGCGAGTGGCGATCGCCTTCAAATCAATATCCGGGCCCAACTTCACTGTTTGAGAGTGAATGTTCAAAATTGCTTCGCGGCCAGATAAATCCGGGCGATCGACCAAAACTTGGCGATCGAAACGGCCAGGGCGTAACAAAGCAGCATCCAAACTTTCCGGGCGGTTAGTTGCAGCGAGAACAATTACCGTAGTATTGCCCGCCGCAAAACCGTCCATTTCAGTTAACAATTGATTGAGAGTTTGTTCGCGTTCATCATTCCCCCCGAAGCTAGCGTTACTGCTACGAGATTTGCCGATCGCGTCCAACTCATCAATGAAAATAATACAAGGAGCCTGCTTCTTAGCCTGCTCGAATAAATCTCTAACCCTTGCAGAACCAACACCAACAAACAGTTCCACAAACTCCGAACCCGAGATACTAAAAAACGGCACTCCCGCTTCACCAGCCACTGCTTTTGCTAACAAAGTTTTGCCAGTTCCCGGAGGCCCGACTAACAGCACACCCTTCGGAATTCTCGCGCCAATTGCGGTATATTTGTCGGGAGTTTTCAGGAATTCCACAACTTCGACTAATTCAGTTTTAGCCTCTTCTACGCCGGCTACGTCAGCAAAAGTAATCTTCGCAGATTCACCTTCCACGTAGACCTTAGCTTTACTTTTGCCGATCGACAGCGCACCCTGTGGCCCACCACCGCCCCGGTTCATAAAAAATTGAAAAATCGCCACAAAAATCAGCGGCGGAATCACCCAGCTCAAAACACTGCCAATCCAGCCATTTTTAGAAGGAGGAGTTGCCGCAAATTCAACGCCTTTTTCTTGCAAAAGTTTAGGCAGATCCAAGTCAAAAATGGGCGTAGTTGACAACACTTGACCTGGTTTGTCGTTTTCGCCTTTGAGTTGGTAGCGAATTTCATTTTGTCCTACCGAAGCTCGCACTACATCTTGTTCTTGGACTTGATGCACGAACAAGCTGTAAGGAACTCGCGGAATTTGCTCCCCAAACAAGTTGGGCAAAAAGATATTTGCCAGCAGAAACACACTTGAGAGCAATAACAAAATATTGCTAATTAATCGAAAACGAGGTAGTTTGGGCTGGTCTTTAATTGCCATTGATAACGGTTATCCTTTTTTGATTGAAACCTGTTTTATTCATTTATTTTCTCATCAAATATGTACAAAGTGCGTTGGCGGATTTCCTCACTCGATCGGGTGGGTTAACCGGACATCAGTGATTTAGGATTGAAAACGAACCGCTTTCGAGGCGAAGACACAAAGGAATAGAAAAAGAAAACAGACTTGTTATTGCCAATTATTAATAGTTAGGGTGATTGATTAGTTCACAATCCCTTGAACATTCTCTCTCTTTTCTTACTTCGCGAGCTTTGCGTCTTCGCGGTTCGACCTAGCAGTGATTTAGGATTAAAAACAAACCGTGAAGACACGAAGACACAAAGGAATAGAAGAAGAAAACAGACTTGTTATTGTCAATCATTAATAGTTATGGTGGTTTATTAGTTCACAAGCCCTTGAACATTCTCTCTCTTTTCTTACTTCGCGAGCTTTGCGTCTTCGCCGTTCAATTTAGTAGAATTCTAGCTAACCGCCAGACACATTCTTAGCAAACTCTTCGCGTCCAGAAACCAAATTAGCCGGAACGCCGTTAGGGTAATTTTGGGCGATTAAAGCTTGCAACTTTTGAACTCGGTTTTCAGGGTTGGGGTGAGAACTTAAAAACTCTGGTGCTGCTTCGCCATTCCTAGCAGCACCGAGAATTTGCATCAACTCAACAATACCTCTAGGATCGTAACCCGCCTCGGTCATAAACCGAAAACCGAGCTGATCGCTCTCAAGTTCATCCGATCTACCGTAGCGCAAACTCACAACTTGATTGACAGCTTGAGCAATTAATGCCGCCTGCTGGCCGCCACCGCGTTCGTCGCTAGCAGCCACCCCAACCGCCGTTACCAAAGACCTGCCCAACTGCTGTTTTGCCAAGTGTTCCGCAGCGTGTCGCCCGATAACGTGACCGGCCTCGTGTCCCAGTACACCAGCCAACTGAGCCTCGGAATTCAGCCGCCGCAGGAGTCCGGCGGTAATGAAAACTTGTCCCCCCGGAAGAGCAAAAGCATTGACAGTTTTGGGGTCTCGCAGCAGGTAGAATTGAAACGGATAACCTGCTTTTTTGGCCTCCGAACCGTTGACAACTTTTTTTCCTACTCGATCGACATACTGCTGAATACTCTGGCTGGGATAAAGCCCCCCGTATTGAGCCGCCATTTTGTCTCGCGCCTGCAATCCCAAAACTACCTCTTGGCGCTGTGAAAGCTGCACCCGTTGTTTCTCTCCGGTAACAGGATTTTCTACGTTGCTGCTAAAATAGGTAATTGCGCCAAAAAATGCCATTAACAGCCCGATCGCAGCGCGGAATAAAAATTTGTTCACAGGCGTTTACCTAAAAAGTTTCGCCAGTAAGTTACCATACTGACAGCTACTTTTACATCTATCTGAAGTATTAATCATCGAAAGTTGTTAGATTTTTTTTTGGATAATTTGCGAACAAGGCTTTTTTGAACGAACCAGACGCAGTACGCAAAGTGGCGCGTAAGCGCTAGGACATTAAGAAAGAGAAGAAGAGAAAAAGAGCAGAAGATAAGAACATTATAGTTGTGAATAGTTAGTTAATAGTTACTTAATGGTTATTAGTTCAACATCGCTTGAAGATAATCTCGCTCTTTTTTCCCCTCTTCCCTCTTCCCTCTTCCCTCTTCCGACGGACTTACATCCGTTACATCCGTTACATCCGTTACATCCCGTACATTGCTCGTTGCCGAACTTCCCTCTTCCTTCTTCCGACGGACTTACATCCGTTATATCCGTTACATCTGTTACATCCGTTACATCCCATACATTGCTCGTTGCTGAACTTCCCTCTTCCTTCTTCCTTCTTCCCTCTTCCTTCTTCCTTCTTCCTTCGCAATGTAATGCAATATGTTTCAAGCTACTCGCCGCCGCCTTGCTATTTGGTACACTGCCGTTACTGCGGTGTTATTACTATTGTTCGCCACGGGTTTCTATTTCTACGTCCGCAATACTTTGATCGATCGCATTGACGATACTCTAAATCATGTTGTGGAAGTAGTAGAACGCACACTTGTGATCGAACCAATAATTTTTGGTACTGCTCCAACTAAGTCTCAAGTGAATATTCAAGCCAGTTTTCGAGACAGCAGCGATTCTGTAGAAGATGACCACATCGATTTAGAATGGTTCAGTCCTACGGGCGATTTGCTGTGGTCTACTTTGTCGGAACCGCTGAATATTCCGATTAACGCTAACCGCACCGGCGAAACAGTTTGGGTAATTAATAATAAGTTGAACTCAGAGCAAAACTATTCCCTCAGACAAGTCACGCAGCGAGTGGAAATCGGCCGCCAAGTTTTGGGATATTTGCGAGTCAGCCATCCTTGGTTTGAAGTGACAAAACCGATCCGCCAATTAATTTTTGATTTGATTTTGGGGACTGGTTTAACTTTAATTGGCGTGGCGGCTATTGGCTGGTTGCTGTCGGGATTGGCGATCGCACCGGTGCGGGAATCTTACGGCCGTCTCAAACAGTTTACCGCCGATGCTTCCCACGAACTCAGAAATCCGATCGCCACTATTCAAACTAACGTACAAGTAGCTTTGGCGGAACCGGATATCGAACCGCAGCAACACCAACAGCTACAGGTAATCGAACGCCTGACGCGCCGTTTGGGGCGGTTGGTTGACGATTTGCTGTTTTTAGCCAGACAAGACAGCGGTATCCTGCAGCAGCAGTGGGTTGAGGTTCCCCTCGACGCTTTGTTGATAGAAGTAATTGAGGAACAACAGGCCATCGCCCGACACCAAAATCTCTCTCTTTCCCTCGAAATTATCGATTCCCCCAAGCTTGAAGATAACTTTACAGTTGTGGGCGACTGGGATCAGCTAGCGCGAGTATTTACCAATCTCGTCAGTAACGCAGTGCAGTACACAGCCTTTGGTGGCGAAATTGAAGTAGAATTGCAGGTTCCAGTCAAAAACAAAAGAAATTCGTCCGCGCTCAATTCTGTACTGCAAATCAAAGTAACAGACACCGGCATCGGTATTTCCCCGGAAGCGCTACCGCATTTGTTCGATCGATTTTACCGCGCCGATCCCGCCCGCACCCACAGCAGCGCCGCCGGTTCCGGTTTGGGATTAGCCATCACCAAAGCAATTGTCGAAAACCACCGCGGCCAAATCCGCATAGACAGCCAAGTCGATCGAGGAACCGCTGTCACCGTCACCCTCCCCGCCCACCAATCAGCAGAAATCAGCCTCTAACAATCCTCTCTTACCCTCTTCCCATCTTCCCCTTCTGGGCGCCCTCAGCGCCCTCTGCAGTTAAAAAAAATCTACCCCTCAAACCTTGATTCTTCCTAACTCACACCCAAACACAACTATTAAAATTCATTTCCGGCATAGATTACCATGCTATTTGTTAGAAAATCTCGATCGAACTTGTGAGGAGTTACTTATGTTTCGCCACAATCTACCGTTCAAAAAAATCAGCCTGGTAGCAGCCACCTGCGGCGGTTTACTCGTCAGTCTCGCGACACTTACCCAAGCAGGCGGCCCCCCGCCCCAACAAGGAAAACCCGTTTCCGAACCAGAACCCGCGACTGGAAAGCCCGTCAGCGAACCGATGCGCGGTATGAATCCCGACCAGAGCCCGATGCCCTCAGCGCCAGCAGACGCGCCTCCCCGCTTCCCGATGCCCGCCGCGCGACTTACGCCAGCCGAAGGCATGGTAGTAATTAAACTCGTGAATACCACCAATGCCCTGATCAATTATCAAGTCCTAGGAGTCACCCAACCGCGCACTCTAGGCGAACAATCGGAAATTTTGCTTCAAAACCTCAAAGTACCGATCACCCTCACATACCAGCGCCCAGACGGTGGATTGTTGTTAGTTCGCCCCAAAGCCACCGCAATGCCGGGAATGTTGCAAGTAAGTTTTGGCGCTACAACAGACTTGAGCTCCGACACAAAATCGTTAGAAATTCAAGAAGACGGGAGAGTATTTTTGAATTAGTCATTGGTCAGTAGTCATTAGTCATTGGTCAGTAGTCATTAGTCATTAGTCAGTAGTCATTGGTCATTGGTCATTAGTTTAGGACTTACGCCAGCGCTGTCAGAAACCGGGGTTTTTACGATCGTCTTTTGTTGCAGCCCGCAAATTAGATAAAAAACCCGGTTTCTTGGGTTTCGATGCGTCCAGGACTGTAGTTATTGGATGGCAATTACCAATTACCAATGACCCCAGCTCAAATGCCCGCTGACTGCTGACTAATGACTACTTATTAAAAGGCAAACCCTCATTAACTAAATCAATTTCCTCCTGTTCCCTTTCATTAATTTGACCAATGTAAGACTTAAGAATTTGTGCCAGACGGTTGTTGTAAAATCTGTGCAAACTATAATTAGGCATCGCTGGAAAACCGCGCCGTTTTTTGTGCCGCCCGCCCGCACCCGGATCGAAGGTTTCGATACCCCGCTCGATCGCCCATTCGATCGGTGTATAGTAACAAGCATCGAAGTGCAAACAGTCAATTTCCTGCAAACTGCCCCAATAACGCCCGTAAAGTCGATCGCCCTTATACAAACAAAAAGACATACCCACCGGCACTCTGTCATCTTCCTTATCGTAAGCGGCGACAAATAAAACTCGATCGCGATAATTGTGGTGCAACTGTTCAAAAAATCGCTTAGTCAGATACTTGCTACCCCACCAACCAAACTTATCGCAAGTGTTCTCATAAAAAGCATACATTTGAGAAAACATCGGCTGGGGAATGTCATCACCAGTCAGAGTTTTCACCAACAAACCAGCTTGGTCAACAGCTTTGCGTTCGCGCTTGATATTGCGGCGCTGGTTGGCATTAAAAGCGCCTAAATAACCGTCAAAATTTTGATAGCCTTGATTTTGCCAAATATAGCTGTGGTGCAGCCAAGTGCTGAAACCGTGGTTTTCCATGCGCTGCCGCCATACTGGATCGACATAAAGGAAATTGCAGCCAGAGATATTGTGGCGATCGCAAAAATGGTCGATCGCGCTTACCATCACTCCCGTTAACTCATCTTCATCTTCCCCTTCAGCAATCAAAAACCGATAGCCTTCAGCGGGAGTAAACGGCGTCATTCCCATCAACTTCGGATAGTATTGTACACCCAAACGCTGAGCTAAATCAGCCCACTGATTGTCAAACACAAATTCGCCGTAGCTGTGGCTTTTGACATAAAGCGGCGCGCAAGCAATCAACTGTTTGTTGCGCCACACAGTCAAGTGATGCGGCAGCCAACCGGTTTTACCTGACGCGCTACCGGAGATTTCGAGATTGTTCAGCCAATCCCATTCTAGAAATGGAGTTTTGAGGGGCATAGCCAAGGCATCCCACGAGGCTTGGGGGATTTCGCCTATTTTGCTAATCCAGGCTACAGAATATTGAGCTTTTGGCTGTTCCAGCATAGGGAGATTTCTGTGTAGAGCGATCGAACTTCATTTAAGTTAATACAATTATTCGATCGCTGGGAATCGCGATTCGTCAGAAACCGGGTTTTTGGCAACATCTTTGATCGCAGCCACCAGATTCAGCAAAAAACCCGGTTTCTTGGGCCTTGATGTTATACGTGCGGCGATCGATCGACCTTATAATGCAAAAACACCTCTTGTCCCACCTGTTTAACCGCCAAAAGTTCCAATTTCAAAGCCAAATCCGCCAAAAAACCCTTTCCCTCAACAGGAGTCGGTGCATCCGCGCCGCCCAAAATTAATGGGCACACCGTCAACCAAAGTTCGTCTACCAAGCCCGCAGCCAACACAGATGCCACCAATTTTCCCCCGCCCAGAATCGCCAACCGTTTGATACCCAAGCTTGCTAGCTGTTGAAACCCATCAATCCAATCAATCTCTCCACCGGCAGTTTTAGCATAGATAGTGCGATCGAAAATCGAAGGAAGAAGGAAGAAGGAAGAAGGAAGAAGGAAGGAGGAAGAAGGAAGAGGCGAATTACTTGGAGTTTCAATTGCAAATCCTCCCTCTCCCCCAATCTCCCCCTCTCCCCCAATCTCCCCCTCTCCCCCTCTTCCTCTCTCCCCCTCTCCCCCTCTTCCTCTCTCCCCCTCTCCCCCTCTTCCTCTCTCCCCCTCTCTCCCAATCTCCCCCTCTCCCCCTCTCCCTCTCTCCCCCAATCTCCCCCTCTCCCCATCTTCCCCTTCCGCAGTCAGCAGCCATCGCGGCACCGGTTGCTGGAAAAAGCGCAAATTCGGGTCAAATTTCGACGATCGCGAACATACGATTTGCGCCGGTTGTGGGGGCTTCCCGTGCAGTTCTCTCTGTTTGAGCAATTCCGGCGAAATCACTCTCATCGTTGTTCCATAGGCCTGTAAAGTGCCGTTGCCGAACAAAACCGCGTCACTGTCAGCGACTTGTTGTTCGAGGTGGGCTTTGTCGTTGGCAGAACCGAATCTCGCGGGCGATCGGGCTGCATCTGCAATTTTACCGTCAGCACTAATCGCCAGTATTACTGTAGTGTAAGGTCGATCGATTGTATCTATCATTAATTTGTCAAACTTTCCACGGGTGGTCAGAAACCGAGTTTAACGGATGAAAATCCTTCGCAGGCAGCCTGCAGTAAAGGTACAAAACCCAGTTAATGTGGGCTGAGGCATCCAGAACTGTTTATCAAACTTTCGCACCACATCATAACGGCAAAATAGGACACCGCCCCGTTTGCTATTAATCAGTTACAAATTATATTTGTATTATGATGATTTACACCTTAAACGCGCGGATTTTTTGGCTCTAACTGTTGCCTGCAGACTCCTCCGATAGCATTGGAATTATATATTTTAATCATTGATAGTGCGAGCGGATTTGATATCATTAGTCATATCAAATCCTCTCTTAATCGGAATAGTAAATTCACTGTTGACTGTTGACTGTGGACTGTTGACTGTTAACTGTTGACTGTTAACTGTTGACATCATGTATGAGTGCAACCGGAATTGGTATCATTAGTCAGTTTGCGCGATCGCACCATTTTCCTTTCTTCCCTCTTCCCTCTTCCTTCTTCCGACGGACTTACATCCGTTACATCCGTTACATCCCGTACATTGCTCGTTGCCGAACTTCCTTCTTCCTTCTTCCCTCTTGCTTCGCAATTACCAAGGCGAACCGATCATGGTAAAAGCAGCCCAATAATAGGGATGCGACAAATTACGATCGCCCCTGGCAGCCAACTCCGCCGGCAAAGGCAGAGCTTGATTGTTGCCCGATCGCACCAAATAACCATCCTGCAGGCGCACTTCTCCCCGCAGCATCGCCAACTGCGCTTGACGCAAAGCCTCAGCCTTAATCGGCGCGGTACGCAACTGCTGGTAAAACTCAGTCATCAGCCCCAAAGTACCCGCATCGCTGACATACCACAAACTCGCCAGAGCCGATTTTACCCCAGCGTGCACCGCCAACCCCGCAAACCCCAACTCAGCCTGTTCGTCACCCACCGCCGTAGTACACGCACTCAAAACCAACAACTCCACCTGCGGGTTGGATAACTTCAACTGATTCAACTGATTCAACCGCAACTTAGTATCCCAAAACTGAATGTAAGAATTTTCGGCCCCCCCTGGCTGAAAATCGCCGTGAGTCGCTAAATGAATAATTTTGTATTGCGGTTGATTGCGCTTTTCCTTCAAATTTGCCAGAGTAAAAGCTTCATTCAGAAAAGACGAACCAGGCCAAATCTTACCCACAATTGTCGATATTTCCAACGGCACAGCCGGCAGAGGATTTTGATCGTATTTGGCCGGAAATTTCGACGCACCCATCGCCAACACTTCCGAACCCCTAACATCGGCATAGCGAGTATCAGTCAAACTCAAACTGGGAATCAGCCCCAAACTGTACTTTTCTACCAAAAACTGTTTGCCGTCAAAAAGAGCAGCCAAAGGCAAAGTTCGCAAACCGGCATCCATAGAAAACACCAAGGTGTCAATTTTGTTAGCCTCCAATTCCGGTTGCAGCGGTGCAATTAACCACTGATAAAGTTCCTGGGCTGGTGCTTTATAATCAGCAGTATTCAATCTCCGAGGAGTTCTCACAGCATTAGTGAATTCTTTGGCCACTTCCAACACAGTCTCGCGGCTTACAGACACGGTTTTAAAAACACTTTTGCCATCGGGCAAAAATAACATAAGTTCTAAATATTCCTGTTGCGCCCACACATAAACAATCGCCGGCTTAACCCCTGTCAAACGATCGACACTGCTGAGAGTCTCTCGAATACTTTGCGGCGTGACCGACTTTTGAGCGATATTGCCACCAAAATAACGCTCAAATTCCTGGCCCTGAATTCTATCCCTTTGCTGCACAGCGTCGATCGGACTTATTTGCATCGCACTCGATCGAGAAATCTCAGGAACCCTCACATTTCCGATACTTTCTATATTTCCACCACTCGCGGGCTTCTGTGCTGTCGCCGCGCTGCCGTTTGCTGTCGCCGCAGGCGCGGCCCCATCGGCATTTAACACCCGCGACGACAGCAGTACAGGGGAGGATGAGGAGGGGGAGTCAGTTTCGTTCGGCAGCACCTCAATAGACCCAGCAGCAGGTTCTGGCGAGACATTTGCGGTACTGCTCTTGGGCCCAGACGCGGAGGGGGGCTGAACGACAATTTGTTGAGAAGTGCCTGTAGTTTTCAGTTCCACAGTGGTAGTTTCTGCCGGACTCGGCACGATCGCCAGCGGTGTCCCAGTTGACAATTCCCCAGTCGTCGGCTTCGAGTTTCCCGCCGCCACAGTCGTCGCCTTGCAGTTTCCTGAGCGGCAAGCGCTTTGCAGCAACGTCAGCGAACCGGATCGCACCTGCCCGTCTGTAGAAATGCTAACGCTCGATGTGCGATCGGCAGTCGTTCCAGTTCCCGCCGCCCGAAACACTCCTCCCGCATCGATTGCGACATCGCCGCCGGTATTGCCGCGAGCTTTGATCGAAGCAACTTCAACATCTTTGAGCCCGTTAATCTCGATCGAACCGGCACTTCCCGACTCCGAACTCGAATTGACAGCCCCCGTCACGATCTGGCCGGGTGCGGCGATCGAGATATTGCCACCGTTTTTGGCACCGAAAGCATTGACATTGCCCGCTGCTACCCCACCGGCGCTGCGGATGTTGATATCGCCCCCCGCCCCGTTCGCCGATCGAGATGAAACAACACCAGCAGTTAAGCTACCCTGACTGCTAGTGATGTTAATCCCCCCATTCGAGGTAACGTCTCCGACAGCGACAGTACCTGCGATCAGAGAAATTGTGGCGTTATCAGTACCGGCGATCGCACCCGTTCCCGCGATCGCGCCCTGGCCAAAAGGCGATCGGATCGTCGTCGAGTCTTGAAATGTCACCGCCGGGACTGGTGTAGAATTTGTTGAATTTGGTGCTGTTGTGGGCGGAACAATAGTTATCATGCCGCTACCGTCAGCACGGCCAATCGCTACGGAAGTAAACCCGTTCCGCAGCGAGTTCAATTTTGCAGCAGTCAAGTCCAAAGCCTCAGTCTCAGCAGCACCGGCAATAGTAATATTCTGAGCCGGATCGGACGGTTGCAGCACCAAATTGCCGTTGCTGGCGATCGAATTCTTACCGCCCGTCAAATCAATTTCATTACCTGTCAGAGTAATATTTCCCCCTGTTTGCGAACCGCCAGCTTCGATCGCCCCTGCTGTCACTCCCGCACCGCCAGTCAGCGTCACGTTACCCCCGCGATCGCCCTTAGTGTCGATCGAGCCTGCAGTCACCCTACCCTCTGCCGTAACGCTCACATCACCAGCCGACGTGCGCGGCAGCTTGGAAGAATTGACAGAAGTGCTGATGCTGGGGGGAGTTCCCGTGCGTAGCTGACCGGTTGTCACATTCCCCGTCGTGCTATTGATGCGAATTTCTTGATTGTTGGTAGTGATATTTCCGATGCGAATATTGCCGTCA
Source organism: Microcoleus sp. S1D4 (assembly GCF_036700765.1). NCBI lineage: Bacteria > Bacillati > Cyanobacteriota > Cyanophyceae > Oscillatoriales > Microcoleaceae > Microcoleus > Microcoleus sp. S1D4. The sequence continues at coordinate 139,414 of NZ_JAUBPP010000008.1, read as the reverse complement.
GCTTTCAGAGTAATTGAGGCATCGTCAGCCCCAGTCAAAGAATTTGTAGTAGCAATTGTTCCCAAACCCGCCGGCGATTGAATAATTAGCGGGTCATAAAATGTGAAATCATTAGCAATCAAAATCGCACCGGTACCGTTGCTGCGACCGATCGTAATTCCAGCAAACCCATTTTGCAAACTTCGGAGGTCGTTTGCTGTCAGATTCAAATAAATATTAGTACCGACATCTCCTAAACCGCCCACCGCAATATTTTGACCCGGGTTCCAAGGCTGCATTACCAAAAAGCCAGTACCGCCGATCGAATTATTGCCACCAGTCAAATTAATTTCATTACCAGTCAAAGTAATGTTTCCAGAACCCCCTGCGATCGAGCTCACTCCCAGAACGTTCCTAGCCGTCAAAGTTACATTTGCCGCAGATTTAGAGCCGCTAGCATCAATTTTTTGGACTGTGACGTTTTGGCCTTCCAGCAAAATATTTCCGCTAGTACCGCTGCTAGAATTAGATGCCGAAATATTGTTTGCAACCGTTGTTCCCGGACTTGTTAAACTAATATTTCCGCCGTTGCTCGACAAATTGCCCGCCGTAATTTGACTTCCCTCCAGGGCGATCGTGCCGCCAGCCGTGCTAATTGTATCTCTAGGATTCATCGAAAAAGCACCAGCACCGCTGCGATCGGCATCTGCCGTGAATGTCACCGAACCAGTAGTGGCCGCAAAGCTCAACTTACCGTCCGCCAAATCAGCAATTTTAATATCGTTGAGCGCTTCCAGAACCACATTTGCCGTCCCCGACAGACTTTCCAAAGCTCTAGTAGAAATTGTCAGCGAAGCATCGGAATTGTTTTGCCCTTCCGATGGAGTTCCTGCCAAAATATTATTGTTAGCAATAATTTCCGCATCACCCGCCGCTGCTTCGGAATCTGTAATTAAAATATTCTCCGGGTCAAGCAGCAAAGTCCCCAAACCGTTTGTGCCGGAAGTATCGACATTACCGTTAAAAATCAATCTTTGCTTGCCCGAAACTTCCACAAACCCGCCAATACCACCGCTGCCGCCAGTTGTAGAAACGCCCGTCGCGCTGATGCTGCCCAAAAATGCTGCCGTGTTGTCCGCCCAGACAAAAACTCTGCCGCCGTTACCGGACTCTGTGGCGTTGGCGGCGATCGAACTTTTGCCATCCACATAAGTCATCGTCGCATTCGGCACAGTTCCCTCGCCCCGGTAATCTCCGCCGATCCGCACCGTTCCGCCGCCGTCTGCCCCCGAAGCATCAATCTTCGCTCCTAATAGCCCTACCTTGTCGCCCAACACGTTGATACTGCCTCCCGCGCCCCCCCTGGCAGACACGTCTGCAGCACCCGATATCAGCGCAGTTCCTGCCATTGCAGGCACTGTTTGGCCGGCAGTCAGTACGACTTCACCGCGATCGTTCACAGTTACACCCGTAGCCTCAGCAACGCCTTGCCCCGAAAGCAGTCGAGGCAAACTCAGGGGAGAAAAAGGCAGAGTTGTCGAACCCGACACTCCCGCACCCGGAGTAAATTCTAAACTCAGCAAAAGTCCGTTTTGACTCAACCGCACCCGATTTTCGCCGGGGACGGCCGCCACAGTAATTTGACCGCCTGGGGCTGAAAGTTTCCCCGTACTGATGACAGTACCGCCCAGCAAAGTCAAATTTTGCCTGCTTCCCACAGCTAAATCGCCGGCATTGACAATACTCCCCGACTGCGCGCCAAAAGCAAAAGTATTAGGCTCTCCGACGAGGGCCGCGTAGTCGTTCGCCCCGGTGCCGTTGAACCAGCCGCTGTCAAAACCGATACCGCTAGCGGTGGTAGCAAAAAAAGACCCGGACACGTCGAGTCGGGCATTGGTTCCGAAAATAATCCCTGCGGGGTTCATCAGGTACAAGTTAGAATTGCCGCCGCTAACTTGAATTAAACCGTTAATTAACGAAGCGTCGCCGCCGACAACGCGGCCGAGGATATTTTTAATGGTTGGATTGGAGATAAAATTGGCTGTTTCCCCAGAATTCAAACCAAATCGAGTAAAACTGTGGAACAGATTTGCTCCGTCTCGCGAGGCTGTCCCGCCTGTAATGTCGTAGCGAGCTCCCGGTTTTGGGGCGATGGCGGTGCCGGTGCTGTCTGCTGCTGGAACGATCGATTGTGCTGCGGCAATTTGAGATTGGGGATAAATTGCCACAATTACCCATCCGCTGCTGTTTTCTTTGAGGAAAACCAGGTTGGGCAAAAAATCTAATATCAAAAATCCAGCAAGGGGAATTGCTGCCAGAATCGATCGCACAGCACGTTGAGCATTCATAGGTTTGCCTCGATCTAGACTTAAATTTGAGTTAAAAATGGAGATTTTAGCTAAAAAAGAGTCGATCGCACCCCAATGCTGACACTTCCTAACGCTAGCTCTCGATCGCAAATTTCCAATTTTCAGTCTAATTTTGATTGTGTCACCAACATAGCAAACACATAGACCAAGTGTCGAAACACACAGTTTTGTTTAAACAAAGAGAAAATTATGAGCGATCGAGTTGTCCGCGCGATCGGTTTGACAGGGGGCATCGCCACCGGAAAAACCGCTATATCTAATTATCTGGCAGATGCCTGTGGATTTCCGATTTTAGATGCCGATATTTATGCCCGCGAAGCCGTGCAACCCGGTTCGCCAATACTTGACTCTATTGTAGAACGATACGGCGCTAGTATTTTGTTTTCCGACGGCAATTTAAATCGCCCAGAGTTAGGAAATATTATTTTTTGTAACGCAGCCGAACGGCAGTGGTTGGAACAACAGATTCACCCTTATGTACGCCGCCGATTTGTGGAAGCAACTCAAAACTGCATTGCTTCACATAATCCGGTATCACCAAATACATTGACAGTAGTTTTGGCAGTGCCGCTGTTGTTTGAAGCTAACATGACAGATTTGTGTACCGAAATTTGGGTGGTGTACTGTTCGCCCGAAGTGCAGTTAGAGCGGTTAATGCAGCGAGATGGCTTGAATTGCGATCGGGCGAATGCCCGGATTAAGGCTCAGATGCCGCTAGCTCAAAAGTGCCAACAAGCCGATGTTGTTTTGGATAACTCCTCAACCCTCGACTCGCTATTTTTACAAGTAGACAAACAACTGAGTCGAGTAGAGATTAGAGATTAGAGATTGCTCGTTACCAGGCTCTGCCTGGTAATGCAGATCGGGAGGCTCTGCCTCCTTTGAGGAAAGCAACTTACAGGAGAGAAGACTGTAGGAGCTGTTTAACTTATTAAGTTTTCGATCCTGAGTCGATTAGAGATTAGAGATTAGAGATTTAGGCATCTGCTACAAAATAAATTTATCTGCGTTTATCTGTGTTTATCTGCCTGACATCTGCGGTTTCGCGATCGCAAATTTATGCAATCACCTTTACCGATTATTAATCGTGACCCATTGTTGCCGAAAAATTCCCGATCAATAAATTATGAACTTAATCTGAATTTTAATAAAAAGTTACAATTTGCGGTGTTTGTTTGCTTGTTTCAAGAGGATTTAAAAAAAACCAAACATTTAATACTTTTGCGATCGAGCAATTGGACTAAAACTCGAACTTACGAGTGCATCAGCGAGTTAAATGAGGGGTTTTACCCCCTTTTGAGGAAAACTCAAAAAAATCGCAAGTGCCGTCAATTACGAACTGATAATTTCGCCGCAATTCCAAATTTTACCCTGATATCAGAGTAGAGGGTGCGTATCAAGAAGTGGAAAATACAAACACCCAATTTTATGATCCGCGTTTACTCTTCCATTATGATGTCAAGCCTGTTACTGAGCGCCACTGCAGTTAACGCTCAAAGCTTAGAAGCTCGATCGACCTTTTTCTCTCAAGACAACTCTGCTTCGGAAATTTTAACCGCTCTAGCCGACACTCAGATCTTTTACGCAGATAACGATAAAGATACGCCACCAGAACGAGGAGGCGGGAGATAAATCCGCAAAAATGGATATTTTTGGTCAAAAGAAAATCGGACGGCAGGTAACAAAAATCAAGGTAAAGCGCGAGTAGGAATCTTCGGCTTTACCTTGATTTTTTATTTTGATGCTTTACTCTGGGGCAGCTTCGCCGCCCACAACCACGTCGCGAATCCGCAAACTAGGGCCGCCGCAGCCCACGGGTAAACCGCTTTGTCCTCCCTTGCCGCAGCCGCCGGATTCATCCCAGTAGAAATCGTCCCCGATCGCCTCAATATCGGCTAAAGTGCTGAAAACATTACCCGAAAGAGTCACATCCCGCACCGGATTGTCGAGTTTTCCGTCGCGGATCATCCAAGCTTCCCCAGCACTGAAAGTAAACATTTCGCCGTTAGTCATCCCACCTTGCCAATTGCGCGCATAAACTCCTTCTTCGATCCCAGAAAATAAGTCCGGCACCGGCGTATCGCCTCTTTCGATCCAAGTATTAGTCATGCGGACGATCGGCGGATAATGATAATTCAAACACCGAGCATTACCGGTAGGCGTTTCTCCCAACTTACCCGCTGTTTCCCGCGAGTGCAGCCGCCCGACTAATGCGCCGTCTTTAATTAACTGAGTAGTAGTCGCCGGAGTGCCTTCATCGTCGTAGTAATAGCTGCCTCGGTGTCCCTCCGGGGCGGCACCGTCGAAAATTTGCAAGTTTTTCGGGCCGAACTGGCGGCCGAGGGTCATCACTTCCAAAATGTCGGGGTTTTCGTAGGCCATGTCGGCTTCGGAAAGGTGTCCGAAGGCTTCGTGGACGAATAATCCGGTCAAAATCGGGTCAATGACGACGGTGTAGGTGTTGCCTTGGACGGGGGGTAAGGCTAGAGAGTCTACGGCGCGCTGGGCGGCGCTGCGAACTTGGGTTTCAAGTTCCATTAAATCTTCGTAAGCTTTGCGGGAACCGGTGGTTTCCCGGCCTGTTTGTACGGTTTCCCCGCTGCGGGCTGTGGCGGCAAAGCGCATTTCCATGTCTGCCCAACCTTGTTCGAGCATGGTGCCTTCGGAGGTGGCGAGGATGATGCGCTGAGTGCTGTCGCCGTAGCGCACGGAGATGGTGGCAATGCGGGGGTCTATGCTGCGGAGAATTGCGGCGTAGCGATCGCACAATTGTTTTTTGTCAATTAAGGGCACCAGACGGGGGTCTGTTCCTGTCAGTGGCAGGAAGCAAATGTCCTGTACGGGCGTTACTGGCGCGAGAATTGTTTCTTCTTCGCCGATCAGTTTGGCCGCGGCGATGGCTTCTTCGATTCTTTCGGCGAGGGTGGAAAGTCGGTTAAAACTGGCAAAGCCCCAGCCGCCTTTGTGACAAGCTCGGACTTGGCCTCCTATGGAGATTCCTTCGCTGAGGGTTTCAATTTTTTCGCCCCGCAGCAGGATGTCGGTTCCTTCGGCTTCTTCGAGTCGAATTGCTAGATAATCTACTTGGTTGCAGTAGCGTGCCATTAAGTCTGACAGCAGATTTTTGGAGTCGGCGATCGAGGTGGGCATAAGGAAAGCAGGGTGTTTGACTGCATCCATTTTGCACTTTTGTTAGGGCGATCGTCCAAAATATCGCCGGAAGCGCGGAGATTGCGACTTATTGGTACGGTTCTGCCAATATCGTTAGTTGACAAATATAGATATCCTGTGGGTTAGGGGCAAGACGCAAGAAATTAGGCTGGTTGTTTCCGTCCTACTGCTGCTTAAATTCTCGCTCCTAAACATTCCTATAAATAAATACTTCATTCTTCACGTCTGTGAAGGTGGGCTTATAACTACTGTGAATACTTACTTTCTACCAACAATCAGCGAAATTTTAGTCTCCTCTGGCTCTGAAAATGACCTCAGTCCCGATCCGAGGTCGATCGCCCAAAACGGCCGCCCGAAGTGTCCTGGGAGTCGTGCGGCTGCTAGACAGAAGGCTGAGCGGGAATGGTACGGGGCGATCGCAACTTTGAATCAAATGCTCGCCCAACAACAAAAACACTGTCTCTCCCCAAATCCCAATTCTTGTCAGGGATTGGTTTTGTCCGGGCCGTCTTCGGTTTTGACAGAGCCCGCTGTCATTTCCGGTTTTGCTAATTGGATTTTTACCAGTATTCCCGACAACGATGCAGGTTTGTGGTCTTTTCGTGCTAGACAAACTTTAGCTTTGCTACCGGCGGCGGAGCAGCAAATATCTGTACCGGAGGCGGCCCCGGCTTTAGCTTTGGCGATCGGCGATCCTTTAGCAAACGAGCAGTTTTGTTTGGTTTTAACTGCTACTTTTAGTCTGGTGATGGTTTTGGGTGAAAATTCGGCGGGAATTCCGGCTTTTCTATTTTCTTTCGACCCGCAAATAGCCGCCAAAGCTTGGGAAGTTTTGCGGCGCAGGGTGACTGAAAGCGATTGTTTGCTTGCCAATTCTGACGGCGGTATCAATTTGCCAGTCAGCCAATTAACTCATAATTCTACGAAATTAGACGCGCAGTTCCAGCAGTTTTTGCCTGTAGCTCCAAACTATCAAATAGTCGCGCAGTTCACCCGCTTGCTGCTGCATAATTTGCCCGTTGGGAAAGACGAAGTGGCGAGGGGAAAAAACGAAAGAGTTGATGATAGCTTGAAAAGGCAGCAAAATATCAATTGTAAGTCTCATCTGCCTCATGCTACCAAAGAGGTAGAATTGCTACAGGCGATCGCTCACGAAGTCCGCACTCCTTTGGCCACCATTCGCACCCTGACTCGGCTGCTGCTGAAACGTCCCAAACTCGAACCGGTGGTGGTGAAGCGTTTGGAAATGATTGATGCTGAGTGTACCGCTCAGATCGATCGCTTCGGTTTAATTTTCCGCGCCGTGGAATTGGAAATGTCCCAAGCTAAAAATTCTGGGATGCAGCTAACCGCGATGTCCCTCGGTGAAGTGCTGCAAAACAGCATTCCGCGCTGGCAAAAACAGGCAAGTCAGCGCAATCACACTTTAGATGTGATTATACCGAAAAAATTGCCAGCGGTAGTCAGCGATCCGACGATGTTGGATCAGGTTTTGACTAATTTGATTGAGAATTTTACTCGAACTTTGCCATCGGGGAGTCGCATTCAGGTGGAGGTGACTTTGGCGGGCGATCAGTTAAAGTTGCAGTTAGAATCGGAGCACCTACCTGAAGGTAATAGCGCATCGACTTTTGCAGCTTCAGCGAATGCTCCTTTGCGATCGATCGGGCCTTTGTTAATGGTGCAGCCGGAGACTGGAAGTTTGAGTTTAAATTTGAGCGTCACTAAGAATTTATTTCGAGCAGCAGGCGGGAAATTAGTAATACGCCAGCGGCCGCAAAAAGGCGAGGTGATGACCGTATTTTTGCCACTGCAATAGTCATATTACACCCTCTAGAACAAAATAAAATAGGTTCGTAGTGAGGACTTTAGTCCGCATAAATCATAAGATTAGAGTCTCAAATAGGTTTGTAGTAAGGACTTTAGTCCGCATAAATCATAGGATTAGAGTCCCAAATAGGTTCGTAGTGAAGACTTTAGTCCGCATAAATCATAGGACTAAATTCCTCACTACAAACCTTATTTAAAAATCAAGAGTTGGAATCAATAAAAATCTCAATAACAAACTCAGTTCCTTCTCCAAGTGTCGAAATACAACTCAGTTTACCCCCATGTTTTTCTTCTACAATCTGACGGGCGATCGCCAATCCCAATCCCGTTCCTTTCCCAACCTCTTTTGTAGTAAACAGGTAGTCGAATATCCGCAATTTTACTGAATCGGACATACCCAGGCCGTTATCTTCGATCCGAATTACTACGGTTGAAAGGTCGATCGACATTTCAGTAAAAATCATAATTCGCCTAGGTTCGGTTTCTAATTCGGCAAAGGTTCGTCCAACGCACCCTGCATCCAAAGCATCGATCGCGTTAGCGATAATATTCATAAACACTTGATTTAATTGATCGGAAAAACAATTAATCGCTGGCACATCACCGTAGTTAGTAATCACTTCAATGGCTGGACGCAGATTATTTGCCTTGAGGCGATGGCGCAGAATTAGAATAGTGCTATCAATCCCTTCATGGATGTTGAAAATCTGCTTTTGGTCGCTGTGGGCGCGGGAGAAAGTGCAGAGGCTTTTACTAATAGATACAATGCGATCGCCCCCATCCTTCATGGCTCGGATTAAATTCGGTAAATCTTCCCTCAAATATTCTAGCTCTATCTTCTCTAGTTCTGCAGTAATTTCTGCACCTGGTTGGGGAAATTGACGGCGATACAAATCAATTAAACTAAATAAATCATTGATGCTATCTTCCACAGCATTGACATTACCCACCACACAAGCAATGGGATTGTTGATTTCGTGGGCAACCCCCGCCACCAGTTGTCCCAGAGTGGAGAGTTTTTCTTGCTGCACCAATTGCAATTGAGCATTCTGCAAGTCATGAGTACGTTCTGCCACTCGTTGTTCTAAGGTGCCGGTGAGTTGCTTTAAGCGCCAGTGAATTTTCACCCTTGCTAATACTTCCTGGGCTTCAAAAGGTTTGGTGATGTAGTCTACCGCCCCCAAGGACAAGCCTTCGATTTTATTCTCCGTATCTGTTAAAGCCGTCATGAAAATTACTGGGATACCTTTAGTGGCGGGGTTTGCTTGGAGGCGGCGGCAGGCTTCAAAACCATCCATTTTGGGCATTTGCACATCGAGTAAAATTAGTTCTGGATGAGCATAGGCTACCATAGCTAGGGCATCTTCGCCATCCACTGCCATGCGAACTTTGTAATTTGCTGATTTTAAGGTTTTGGAGAGGACAGACAAGTTAGTTGCATTGTCATCTACAATCAAAATAAAGGGATCGGTTGAGTCAACCATAGTTTATATTCCTTTTAATTAAGCGAGATATTGCTGAATAAATGCCCGCAGTTTTTTGATCTCGAACGCTTCAGTAATCTGGATGACTTCTCGGACAAAAGCGACATTATCCCCATCTGGGATTTGCTGGGCGACTTCTATTACTCCATCTAGATCGCCGGCTTTGGCCAGTTCCGAAAGTTGGGTCAAGATGGCGTGAGAGGGTGGCTTAATTTCTTGAGCGACACCATACTCATTTAGCCGATCGCCTTTTTGATCCTTGTATAGCCAATCCAACTTTAAATATTTTTGTATTTGTTCTAGCAACGTTTCAGCTTGGATGGGTTTGGGCAAGAAATCATTGCCACCTGCTTTAATACTATTGTGGCGATCGATCTCAAAGACACTGGCGGAAGAAACCAGCACGATGTGATGTTGTAGTTCTGGTTGCGATCGCAACTTCTTCACAAATTCAAACCCATCCATTACGGGCATTGCCAAATCGGTAATAATCAAATCCGGCGCTGTCTGTAAAACTTGTTCTAGTCCTTCGAGTCCGTTGCTAGCTTCAATAATTTTAAAACCAATCGGTTCTAAAAGATTGAGCAACACCGAACGATTTTCCCAGCGGTCATCGATCAATAAAATTTTACGCCGTTCTCCTGCATAGCCGACAATCGCCGCTTGTTGCACCACCAGCAAAGACTCCGCCCAATCCTTAGCTTCGGGCAATTTCAGCTCAAAGGAAAAGGTGCTACCTTCGCCTGCAATGCTCTGTACCTGAATTTCACTATCCATCAAGGAGACAATTTTATGGCTAATTGCTAGTCCTAATCCAGTACCTTCTGATTGTTTATTGATATTACCTACCTGTTCAAATGGTAGGAAGATTTTTTCGACTTGTTTGGGGGTCATGCCTACGCCGGTATCTGCGATCGTAAAGCGAATATGTGTCTTCTTTCCCTCATCTATTATATCGAGTATCTCTACTCTGAATGTCACTTTACCCTGTTCTGTGAATTTAATGGCATTGCCCAACAAGTTAACTAATACCTGACGCAAACGCTTTTCATCGGCAATGACTCCGATAGGTAAGTTGGCATCTGGAAGGAAGTCGAAGCTAATTCCTTTTTGTTCTGCCCGAATAGAGTTGATTTCTACAACGCTTTGGAGAAAGGAAGGGAAGTAGAATGACGCGGGATAGAGTTCTAATTTGCGGGCTTCGATTTTAGATAGGTCAAGGATATCGTTAATCAGGGTGAGAAGGTGGGAGCCGCACTGGTAAATGATGTCAACGCCGTTATTCTCTTTGGAGGTGAGGGATTCGCTGCGTTGCAAGATCTGAGCATAGCCGAGGATGCCGTTGAGGGGGGTGCGGAGTTCGTGGCTCATGTTGGCGAGAAATTCGCTTTTGGCTTGGTTGGCGTTATCGGCAGATTCCTTAGCCATTTGTAACTCAGTTGTGCGCTTTTCTACTCGATATTCGAGTTCTTGATTGGTATTTTCAAGGGCTGTAAATGAATCACGCAACTGTTGAGACATACGATTAAATGACTTAGCTAATATTCTTAATTCTCTTACATTCGAGAGTTGAACTGTTTGTTCTAAGTTGCCTTCTGCAATTGCTTTTGATGCTTGACTAAAACGGAAAATGGGAAGCGAAATCCAGCGAGAAGTGTAAATTCCTAAAGCTATAGCTAATAGTAAGGCGGCAATACACAGCAAGATGGTAGTACGAGTATTGGCATTGATTTGTGCCATGAATTCTGATTCAGGGATTGCCACCACAGTCAGCCAGTCAAGCCCTGGTTTTTCTTGAAATGGAGAAACTTGCACAAACTGCCTAGCACCTTTGAGATCGAAGTCCAAGATTTGAGAGGAGTTGATTTGACTCAGATTACCAAATTTACGAATTAAATACTGGGTGGCAGCTTTTGTAAGCAAGTCATTGCTATCGGCTGCGGCAACTCGTTCTAGTTTACCTTGCCGATCGCGAAACAGCGATTCATTAGTTGAGGTCGCAAGCAATTTACCAGTTCGTTCAATGATGAAGATTCTCCCCTGTTGACCAACATCGAGCTTTTGCAGAAAATCTCCGACAGTCGATAGGGTTAGTCTAGCGATCAGGATTCCTTGAAATTGTTTAGTTTGATTATATATAGGATGCACATTCAGAAAGATCAGCTTTGGCTGATCTTTATGTTTAATCACATTCGTCCAGTAAGGTTTATCTGTGCTTTTAGCTTGCCGATACCAAGGCTCAGGGCGGAAGTCAACATTTTCGGTGCGCTTCAACAAAGTGATGCGATCGCCTTTTTCGTCCAAGCTGTAGGTCGAAAATGCAAAATCAGTCGATCGATCGTAAATAAATAAAGTGGGGCGATCGCCTTCGTGTCGAGATACCGTAATAAATTCTCGTTCCTCGTTGAGAATTCCAATGGAATCAATTGAATCAAATACCTGAGTTTGAGCGAAGAGGTGTCGCTGCCAGTCTTTTAAGGAAGTTGTTTTGAGCCATCCAGCATTAATGGCATCTTGGTTAATTTGGTTTGCCTGCTGTGGAGCTTTTAGATAAGTTTGTAAATTTTGATTAACACGTAACGTAATTTCGTTGCGTAACTGCGTTGCTACGTCATTAACCGCCCGTTGTCCATTTCGCAGCGACAGATAGCCAGTCAGTCCCACTGCGCCAAAGATTTGCAACACGAACGGAACTATTAGTAACGCTTGTAGGGGTAAACGATGGATAAAGGCGCGATCGTTATGTGTTTTTGCGTCGGCGGACATATCGGCATTCCTTCCCAAAAGTTAAATTAGATAAAAATATAGTCTATTTAATATTTTTTAAGACAGATTTTGATGGCAACGCTGTAATTTAGGTCACAAGCCAACCTGTGCGATCGTCTATTTCCAGATTCTTGACACTTTTGCTAGGAGAGAACTACCCAGAATAGGGCTAACGCCTAGGTTTGACTCTTAGGCGGTTTCAACCCTAGTCTTATCTAGGGCTTACTGAAAAAGTCCACAAATCGAATCTAGGTGCCAAACAGCTTGAAAAATGGGAGATTCGGAGATGGGTTCCCAAATTTACTCCACAATTTTCCACCGAAATCCAAGGATTTTGAGCCGACAAAGGTCATAACCTTACACTTTTTTATCTTTAAAAATCTTGAAATCCTTGGCAGTCATAGCTTCTAATTCTATTCATCAAGCCCTCAAGTAGGAATACGAATGATGACTGCGGACTAAAGTCCGCACTACGAACCTGAATTAAATCGGTCAATCGACCGGACACGAACTCAAAAGTAACCGTACAAAAATCCAGAATTTTTGTAAATAATAGTTTTGGGCTTTGTATATTTAGCTGTTCATATTCTAACTCAGCAACGCCAAATTATTTACTAACTTTTTTTATAAATAGGAATGACGATCGTAAATTCTGTTCCTTCTCCAAGCGTTGAATTAACTTCGATCTTACCTCCATGCTTCTCGACAATAATCGCATAGCTGACTGAGAGCCCTAAGCCCGTACCCTTGCCCACAGGTTTTGTGGTAAAAAACGGTTCAAATATCTTATTGAGCGCCGACGGTTCTATCCCTATACCATTGTCTGCGATACGAATCACTGCATTGCGATCGCGATCGACCGAAGTCTGAAGCATCAGAGTCAGTTTTTTCTGATTTTTCTTAAAATTAGCTCCGTTCTCCTGTTGTCGCAAAGCGTCTATGCTATTACTGAGAATATTCATAAACACCTGATTGAGGGCCGATGCGTAACAGTTGATTAAAGGCATTTTACCATAGTCTTTAATCAGTTGGATTTCCTGATGTTTTTCACTAACTTTGAGTCGATGCTGCAAAATCAGTAAAGTGCTATCAATTCCTGAATGAATGTCGATCGGTTTAATTTCAGATTCATCAAGGCGAGAAAAGTTTCGCAGAGATTCGACTATTTGGCGAATGCGCTCGGTTCCTGTCGTCATCGAAACTAGGATCATCGGTAAATCTTCAATGATAAACTCTAGGTCGATTTCGTCGATTTTTGCTTGAATTTTTGGTTGGGCTTGTGGATAGAGTTCTTGATATAAGTCAATTAACTCAATTAAAGATGTAGTATATTCATGGGCATGGTTAAGATTGCCGTGAATGAAGTTAACTGGATTGTTGATTTCGTGAGCAATTCCGGCAACCAACTGTCCTAAACTTGACATCTTTTCTGTTTGAATGAGTTGGGATTGAGTCGCGTAAAGTTTTTGGAGGCTGGCTTCGAGTTGAGTGGCTTTTTCTTGTAACTGCTGGGTGCGTTCTTCCACCTTTTGTTCTAGGGTGTAGGAATAATCCTCTAATTGGCTGTAGAGTTGAGCATTTTCTAAGGCGATCGCCGCTTGGGCCATCAGCAGTTCGATCACTTGCAGGCGATCGCGAGTAAATACCGCTTGGGTTAAGCGATTTTCTAAATAGAGAATTCCAATTAATTGACCTTTGTTGACGATCGGAGTACACAATAAACTTTTGGGCTTTTGCTTTTGAATATAAGCATCCGAGGCTAGATAACTCTGAGCAGCATCATCAATGACTACAGTCTCCTGAGTGCGAGAAACATAGTTAATGAGAGAATGAGGGATATTTTTACTTGAGTGAACAGGAATTTCTCGCCTTACACAAAAATTATTATCTGTCGTTCGATCGCCTAAATCAGCCGTGGCTTCTATAACTAAATTCTCATCCTTTAGTAAAATTAAATCGCATTTATCTGCTCCGGCATTTTCCATGACGATTTTCACTAAGGTAGAAATCAATTGCTCCAGTTGAATTTCACGAGATAAAGCTTGGGAAGCTTTGAGGATGCTGGCAAAATCTAGACACTCAGAAATGCTACTGCTGCTAGAATGAGTGCTGGGGATAGTTTGATGAGAAATAGACGAGCGATTGCTGTTTGAAATCAGAGTTTCCTGGAGGATCAATTGATTTTGTGGGTTCTGCAAGATAGCAGTCAAAAGCTGGGGATAGCGTTTTTTTAAGTCATCTGTTTTGGATTTTGCTCCCCAATGGGCATAGCAATAGTAGGCTTCTTGTAGATAGCCTGTTGCAAATTTTTCTTTACCCCAGCCGAGGTAGAACTCGGCCGCTAGTTCGTTGGCGAGGGCTTCTTCTTGAAGATATCCCGTATCTTTTGCACCTTGAATTGCTTGGTCATAATACTCTATTGCCTCAAGCACATTCCCAAATACTCGTGCTTGTTCTGCCTTAATCAACAAATACTTATGCAGAAAATTATGGGGAGCACAATCAGACCATTCTCGGAGGTTTGCTTGATTCTGTTCGATCGCCAGCATATATTGTTTCTGCTGGCTCGGTTCAGCTTGAGGGTAGACGGCGAGCAGAATCAATGAGTGATAAAAATTATAAACACCGCTCGCGAGCGATCCGATCGCAGCTTGTATGTATTTGCCAGCCAGCACAGTACAATCTAAAGCACTCGCATATTCCTTAAATAAATATAAAATATTTGCTTTGGCAACACATAGCGCAAATAAGGACATATAATTGTTCGTATTTTGCCAAAGTGGCAGGAAGTGCAATTCATCAAAATGCTCTCCAATCAATAGCAGCTTGTCAGCCGATTTGCCTTGTAAGTTCAAGGTAGCTTGCGCCCAGATTTTCGCGTAAGACAAGGCAAAATCATGCTTGTTTTTGAGTAGTAATTCGAGGTAAGGAGCTTGTTTAGACTCGACTATTTCTAGTCTCTCTCCAGTTAAAAAGAGATTCTTACAATAGTGCATGGAGTTATAACTAGCCCACTCCAAATCCCCAGTCTCTAAACCACTTTGGCATCCTTCTATATAAGCGGGTAGTGTAGCTTGGGCTGGTTCTTTCCACGATCGAATCAGAGCATTAAATAAATTATAAACTCTAGCTTTAAGTGCGGTTTCCTGAAATTTTTCTAACAACTTCAATGCTAATTTTCCGGCATGATATCCTTGATCGATGCCTCCAGGTTCGACGCAGAGAATCGTGCCATAGAGCACATAAGCATAAGCTGATAATGCAGAATGTCCACCTTCAATGGTAAAATTTACTATCGTTAAGATCAGGGGACGAGTCATATCGGGTCTGGCGATATAAATGGAAGGAAAAAGTGCCATGAGAATCCGCAACGTGGCGAGTTGCTGCGGATCGGTCATTTCTGGAATCTTGTCTAAATCTTCAAATCGTGGTAATTCTGGCATCGCGCGATCGCCGATGCTGGGATCGATGTTAATTCCCAACTTTTCCAATACTTCTAAACCCGTATCAATCGCTTTTATCATCATGCTTTGCGACTGATAAGATTGAATTTGTAGCTCATAGATACTGCTCCGAGCGAGCAAATCTTGAGCATGAGTTAAAATATTTTTAGCTAGGATGTCTAGCCGATAAAAATGGCCATTCAGGTATTCTGCTTCTGCTGTTTCGAGACAAACAGCCAGGGTCAAATCGTACTGAGTTTGCCAACTATCAGATTCTAGTAATGCCCAACTAATATTTAAATATCTGGCAGCATCTGCATAGGCTGTAGCAGCTTTGGCTTTCTTTCCTGCCAGTAGATTTAGTGAGACGAGATGATTTAATTGCTCTGAATCTGTTATTATTTCAACACCCATATTGAGTTGATTAACAATATCAAAAATATTGTCTTTCTGGGTTGACTGAGGTGTTTTTGTCAACAAAAGCTGACCAATTTTTAAATGTGTGGCTTTTTTATGTGATTCTGGAATCAGGGAATAGGCAGCTTGCTGAATCCGATCGTGTAAAAATCGATATACTACGGATTCATGAGTAGTATCGGTTGTCTGAACTGTTCCTAAATAAAACTTATAAACTTCATTTTGGGGTAGAATCAGCCCTTCTTGCAAGGCTTTCCATAGGTGAGTGGCAGCCTCGGCTTCTGTTTGCTCTGAAACGATCGCCAAAGTAGACAAATCAAAAGAGTTGCCAATACAAGCTGCTAGTTGGAGGATAGTTTGGGTCGCTGTTGGTAGTTTCTGTAACTGCAACGCCATGAATTCCACGACATCATCGGTCAATGCGGCCGATCGCACTTTGGCGATATCGCATTCCCAATGCCCTAATTGAGCATCAAAGTTAATGAGGCAATCTTGATGCAGAGCTTTCAGAAATTGGGTAGCAAAAAAGGGATTACCTTGGGTTTTTTGAAATACCAAATCCGTGAGTGGTTGCGCTAATGCAGTCGAGCAATTCAGCGTATTAGCTACCAACTGATTCAGGCTGGCATGACTCAGGGGTTGTAACGTAATTGTATTAACTATCGAGTCGCTTTGGGCGATCGCTTCCAAAGTCAGCATCAACGGGTGCGCTGCAAACACTTCGTTATCCCGATAAGCACCTATCACTAACAAGTAGCCTGCTGTAGATTCAACCATCAAAAGTTGCAGCAACTTAAGAGATGCCGCATCAGCCCATTGCAAATCGTCCAAAAATATTACCAGAGGATGCTCTTGGGTTGTAAAAACTTGGATAAACTTTTGAAATAGTAAGTTGAAGCGATTCTGAGCAGATGTTCCCGACAGTTCCACCGCTGGGGGCTGAGGACTAATAATCCGTTCTAATTCGGGAATCACTTCAATAATTACTTGTCCATTTTCCCCAACAGCTTCCAGAATCTGCATTTTCCAAACCTGCAACTGAGCATCACTTTCGCTCAGCAATTGTCCCATTAAATCTCGAAATGCTTGCACAAAAGCCGAGAAGGGAATATTGCGGTTAAATTGGTCGAATTTGCCTTTGATGAAATAGCCGCGCGCTCCGACAATGGGTTTGTGGACTTCGTTAACAACGGCGGTTTTTCCAATGCCGGAAAATCCAGCGACTAGCATCATTTCGCCACCCCTGTGTCCCCCCTTGGTAAGGGGGGATGAAAGGGGGTTCGCTACGCGGTCAAAGGCCTTGAGTAGGGTTTCTACTTCCGTTTGGCGACCGTATAATTTTTCAGGAATGGTAAAGCGATCGCTCAGATCTCGTTCTCCCAATTCAAACAAAACGATCTTTCCTGTTTTTTGCCACTGAGACAGACATTTTTCTAGGTCATGCTTTAATCCTAATGCGCTCTGATAGCGGTCTTCAGCATTCTTTGCCATCAATTTGCTGACAATTGCCGAGAGTACCGCCGGAATTTCTGGATTAATTTCAGACAGTGATGGCGGTTGTTTGGCAAGATGGGAGTGTACCAATTCCATCGGATCGTGAGATTGAAATGGCAATTGTCCTGCTAGCAATTCGTAAAAAGTCACGCCCAAAGAGTAGAAATCTGTGCGGTAGTCAACGCCGCGATTCATCCTGCCTGTTTGTTCGGGAGACAAATAGCCTAGTGTGCCTTCCAATAAGTTGGGACTCATCAGAGTTTGAGTATCTCGCGGGAGCAAAGATGCGATGCTAAAGTCAATGAGTTTGACTTGTTTTGTGTGGGAATTAATTAAAATATTGGCTGGTTTAATATCTTTGTGAATTATCCGGTGGCAGTAAAGTAAATTCAATGTATTGCTAATGTCGATCGCCACTTGCAAAAACTCGATCAATGTCGGCGCATTTTCCCCTTGTTCCATCCATTTCTTCAGAGAAATTCCACCGAAGTCTTCCATTACTAGCGCATAGCTGTTTTGGTAGGATTCTAAGCTGTAGGTGTCGATGATTCCGGGCAAGTGGAGGTTTTTGGCAATGGTATACTGATTGCGAAATTGCAATAGTTCGCTGAAGCTGGGATACTGGTTCCGCAAGACTTTGATGATGACTTTTTTTTTGTCCCGGAGGCGAGTTCCGCGATCGACTAGAGTGCGAGTCCCTGAGTAAATGCGATCGAGAATTTGATACCCTGTTAGTTCGATCATAGCGATAGTTATTTTTTTGGTAAAATATTTACCGTTACTATTATAATAGTGCAAATCTGATTTGAGTATAGTATAAATACTCAAAAATAGAAGAATTTTCACAACTAGCCAGCAGCTAACGGTTAACGGTTAACGGTTAATCGTTAATCGTTAACCTAATATCAATTTCATAAAGTAGCGCTAGATATTATCCAAACCCCCCCAAAGCATCGGAGGGGCTAAGACTTCATCTATAGCGTATCTTTAGGAAATGGTATAATTAATTCATTCGGGCTTTTAAGGCATCTCGCGCTTGTTCTCGATCGTCAAAATGGACTTTTTCGGTGCCCAAAATCTGATAATCTTCGTGTCCTTTTCCGGCAATTAGCACGCCATCTCCCGGTTTAGCGTCCATAATAGCAGTGCGAATTGCTGCGGCGCGATCGCCCATGACGACCGGCTTTACGGTGGCGGGGATACCTGCGAGAACATCTTCCAAAATGCGATCGGGATTTTCGGTACGCGGATTGTCGGAAGTAACAACGGCTAAGTCGGCCAATTCTGCCACGATTTTACCCATGATCGGGCGTTTCGTGCGATCGCGATCGCCACCGCAACCAAACACACAAATCATTTTACCGGGAATAAACGGCCGCGAAGCCTTCAACAAGTTCTCCAAACTATCAGGAGTGTGCGCGTAATCAACAATAACGCTAATATCTTGATCGGGACTAATTTGCACCCGTTCCATCCGTCCCGGAACTCCCGAAAACTGAGATAATTTCTCCACAATTGCGGACAAATCTAAACCCAATTCTAAAACAGCGCCGACAGCAGCCAACATATTTGATAAATTGAACTGACCGACTAAAGGCAAAACAAAAGGAGTTTTGCCCTTGGGAGTGTGCAGCATTCCCTTAACTCCGTCGGGCTGATATTGTAAATCTGAAGCATACAAATCAGCCGTTTTGTCGGTTGTGCTGTAACTCCAAATTTTCTCCGATTTTAAACTTTCAACAATTCGCCGTCCGTAGGCATCGTCAATATTAATTACGGCGCGATTTTTGAGATAATCGGAACCGAACAACAGAGATTTTGCCTCAAAATAATCCTCCATATCGCGGTGATAATCGAGATGGTCTTGAGTCAAGTTTGTAAACACAGCAACTTCAAAAGTACAGCCCAAAACTCGCTGCTGCGCTAAAGCGTGGGAACTGACTTCCATCACGCCGTATTTACATCCGGCGGCGACAGATTCTGCTAGTTGTTTTTGCAGGTCAACCGCAAAAGGTGTGGTGTAAAGTGCAGTTTGTTGGAAACCGGGCCAGCGAGTGTAAAGCGTGCCAAAAATCGCGGTTGGCAACTGCATTTGATTGAGCAAAAATTCGATTAAATGAGTTGTGGTAGTTTTGCCGTTGGTACCGGTAACGCCGACAAGTTTTAATTTGTTAGCTGGATTGCCATAAAATGCGGTTGCTATTTGACCGCAAACTTGAGACATATCGGCTGCTGCGATGACGCAGGTACTCCCGTCTTTGGGTGGTGTTTTCTCGGCTGCTTGGGTGGAAATTATGGCGGCAATTGCACCGCTGGCGATCGCGCTTTGCCAAAAATCTCCCCCATCTACGCGAGTTCCCGGCATTCCCAAAAACAAATCTCCCGCCCCACAAGCGTGGGAATTAGTCGATAAACCCTTGACTTCTGCATCGAGGGCTAGATGTTGGGTGTCAAAGGAAATGCCGGGAAGTGCTGCTAATAATTCTCTCAATTTCATCGAAAAAACTCCTCACTTGGATGTTTTGAATATGACTTATACCAATTTCATAAAGTAGCGCTAGACATTACCCCCCCCCAACCCCCCCTTACTAAGGGGGGGGGCTAAGACTTCATCTATACCACATCTTTAGAAAAATGGTATTACGCAATTATTTTAGCCAGTCTGGGTGCGGCTTTGCAGTGCTTGGCGGTGCGCGCCCCACACAGCTATTCTGTGCGCGGCGCGCACGCCGAGGCCAGGATTAAAACCTGAATTTTTGCGTAAATCGTATTATTATTGTGACGGATCTATTGGCAAATATTTCTGTAACATTTGCTCCAATTGGGCGACACTGCAGCGGGGAGAAGGACGGGGTAACAGTTGTTCGGAGGAAAATGCAGGTTCGACAGCAGGATTTATTGGCTGGGGCTGCACTTTAAACAAAACTGGAACTTCGTACTGATAAGCTTCAAACCAATCATCGCGTTGGGTAATATCTCGGACTTCGAGTTGAAATTTGAGGTTTTCAATCTGTTCGAGTTTTTCTTGCAACCCTTCGCATAAATGGCATCCGGGCTTGCTGTACAAAATCAATCGCATCATTAGAGTAAGATTAAATTCGATCTTAAATTATCGAAGGTGCGATCGCAAGTTGGCGAACCCAACGCGAGCAAGACACAACTCGCGACTTTATTGGTCGCAATGTGCGATCGAAGTTATCTTAGCATTGGCGGCGAACAGATTACCGCCATTGACAATCAAAACACTACTACAAGCCTATCGTTTTCTTTCTTCTCTTTCTCTGTGCCCTCTGCGCCTCTGCGGTTAAAAAATAAATCTACTTCACAAATGAAAGAGTTAAATTTATTCACACATCCTAATTATCAACTTAACCTTGACTAATAAATCAAGCTTTAGTATAGTATATGAAGTAGCCCTACAAAAAGGAGGCAGTATGGACTGCACCGAATACGCAGAAGCAAAGCGCAAAGCAGCTAAAAAAATTAGCGCCGATATTCGAGAACGTTGGAACAATCGCATCGTCACGCGGGAATTGCACTTGATCGGTGAAGCGGGGGCGGTGCAGTATTTGGCTGATTACGGGCGCGGCATCGGTACGGCAAAAGTTATTGGTTTTGCACTGTGTGCGGAGTCGGAAGGATACCCGGAAATGGCGGTGGGATTTTGGAAAAGAGCGTTTGAGTTGGAAACTGGAGAAAAGCCGACTAACAACACTCAAAGCAAGTCTACCACCAATGCTGCTCCTGCGGCAAAATCAAAGGCTGCTGCCAAAATAGAGACTGCAAACAATCCGATTGTTCCCGAATTACCTGCGAATTTGCAGCCGGGAAGGATTGTCACCATGCAGCCGGTTGATGCGCCGGTGGAACGTTCTTATTACATCGAAAATCCCGATTATTGGGGACAGCCAAAGCGGGACGGCAACCGAGTTGTGGTTGTGGCGACGCCAGATAAAGTATACTATCAATCGCGATCGACTAACCTGCGACAACAAGCATCAATGGCGATCGATCGCGCATTAACAGACACAGCCGCTCAAATAGGCATCTTTGTTTTAGACGGCGAACTGTATTACAAAAGCTGTATCGGCAGCGAACACCGCACGGGCGCACAAGCTGCTACAGTTAATATTGAAAGCGGTTTTCCAACCGTTCAACCAACCGCCGTTTATGCCATTTTCAAATGTTTGTTTTCCCACGGCAAAGACTTGACTGGGTTGGCAGAATCGGAACGAATTGCCGCCGGAGTTGCAGTTGGTGAATTGCTGGTAAGTTTATCTTCAGAATTTGAAATTGTACCGACTTATCGCACCGCCGCAGAAAAACTTTTATTAGCAAATCAGCAGGAATCTGAAAACAGAGAAGGCGAAGTTTGGATTTTGCACAACTGCTGTTATGTGGGCGGGAAAGATGTTAAGAAGTTCCCGATGGTGCGGACTAAATACTGTCAGGAATACGATTTGTTGATTGTCGGGTTGACACCGACTAAAGTTGCGGGGCGGCCCTTTAGTGCGATCGAAGTCGCGCAAGAAGTTGGGGGCAAATTAGTGCCGATCGGAACAGTGGGAACGGGCTTTAGCAGCGGCGAAATGCAGGAAATTGCCCGACTCTACGAGGCTAACCCTCGCGGAGTTAAAATTAAAGTGCGATCGCAGGGATTGACGGAAAGTGGCAAATTGTGGCACGCGCGATTTCTAGAAATTTGTTAAAATAGGACGGCGGTTGAAACCGCGTCTACATAAACGATGTCTGCCTCCGCAGACTGAAGAAAATAAGACGAATCAATGTTTTTCAGCAAAAACAATTTCTACATCCTTATCAATCAATCTGAAATCAAAATTGAATGTTTTCGACTCAATGCTGAGGGAACTTGGGCAAATCGGATTTACAGACAAGGAGATGGGTTATATCGTTTCCGGTTGCATCGGAATCATTTAACCACAGAGAACACAGAGAACACAGAGAGGTCAGAGAGAAATGAATAATTCCGATGCTAACGGAATTGATATTAGAGTTGACAAGTATAGATTTTCGCTGCCCGATCGCCCAAATTTATCAAAAAGTCCCCGGCATGATATTATGATGTATGAAACAACTTTTTCAGCCCCGCAATCCTCTGGTTCGTACCTTCGCCCAAACCTTAAAGCGCTACTGTCCAGACGCGCAAAATTTGCTAAATTCTGGTGCAATTGAAACGGAAATCGACTTATTTAAAAATCGTTACCAACAATCGCTTCCCGAAACTTTTTATGATTTTTATCGCTGGTATAACGGTTCGGCTTATGAGAGTTCAGAAAATAAGTGGCTGTTGCCCTTTGAACACGGCAGGAGTATTTTATCTTTGGCATCTATTGTGAAGGAGAAAAAATTTTGGGACACCCAGAGTCAAGTTTATTTTCAAGAATGGCAGCCCGGAGAATATTGGAACAAAGCATGGATTCCGTTTATGAAAGTAGATGATTTGTGGCTGCGGGTTGTGGATACAAAAGGCTGTTTTGACGGCACTCCGGGACAAATTATCAGTTTTGAGTGCAAAAACGAACCTTTGAGAAGCATTGAATGCGATTCCTTTGATAAGTGGCTGGAAACTGTTATTGCAAAAATTGAGTTAGAATGTTTGTTTAAAGAGTTTCACGAAATCGGTTTGGAGGAAGAAAAGGCAATTTTTGCGATCGATAAACGCATCAATCCCAATCGACACAGCGTCGAATTAGCACCTAGAAATACATAAAATACTTGGCAAAGTAAGGACTTCAGTTCTCACTACAAACCTCAATTACAATTCACAAAGAAAACAATGATTAAAATCTTACACCTTTCAGATATCCACATGGGAAGTGGCTTTTCTCACGGCCGCGTCAACCCAGAAACAGGCTTAAATACGCGGCTGGAAGACTTCGCAGCTACCTTGAGTAAATGTATGGACAGGGCAATTTCTGAACCCGTAGATTTAGTTATATTCGGCGGCGATGCTTTCCCCGATTCAACGCCGCCACCATTTGTAAAAGAGGCTTTTGCGCGGCAGTTCAGTCGCTTGGTTGACGCACAAATTCCCACGGTTTTGCTAGTAGGAAATCACGACCAACATTCCCAGGGACAGGGCGGCGCGAGTTTGGGGATTTACCGGACTTTGGGGATACCTAAGTTTATTGTAGGCGATCGCCTGGAAACTCACCTCATACACACCCGCAACGGCGCAGTACAGGTGGTTACACTGCCTTGGTTGACGCGATCGACCTTAATGACGCGATCGGAGACTGAAAGCCTTTCTATGGGCGATGTTAACCAATTATTAACCGAAAAACTGACGATCGCCCTAGAAGGCGAAATCCGCCGTCTCAACCCCGAAATTCCCACCGTACTATTAGCGCACTTAATGGCAGATAAAGCAAGCTTGGGCGCGGAACGTTTTTTAGCAGTTGGTAAAGGTTTTAACATACCCGTTTCCATGCTAACACGCCCTTGTTTCGACTACGTAGCCCTCGGTCACGTTCACAAACACCAAAATCTGAATTTATCCAACAATCCGCCCGTAATTTATCCGGGAAGCATCGAACGAGTTGATTTTAGCGAAGAGAAAGAAGACAAAGGTTTTGTGTTAGTTAATTTAGAACGAGGGAAAGCTGAGTGGGAATTTTGCGCGTTACCCGTGCGAGTGTTTCTGACGATTAAGGTAAAGGTGTCTGAATCCGAAAACCCGCAAGCTGACTTGGTTAAAGCCATTGGGAAGAAGCAAATCCAAGATGCTGTGGTGAGATTAGTTTACCAATTGCGATCGGAACAATTAGACTTAATTGATAACGTTGAATTGCACGCACTTCTGGGCGAAGCCCACAGCTACACAATCCAACCGGAATTAGTCAGTCAGCTAGCGAGGCCGAGGTTGCCAGAATTGAATGCTAATAATAGTATAGAACCTTTAGAAGCTTTGAAAACTTATTTAGCAAGTCGGGAAGATTTGAAAGATTTTTCTGAGAGTATGTTAGAGGCCGCGCAGGGTTTGTTAGGCGGAAAAGAGGAAGTTTTGGAGGAAGTTTTGGTTGGATTTTAGGTGACAATCTCAGAAACCGGGTTTCTTCCTATATTTTTCGTACTCAATCCAAATGATTCGCAGAAACCCGGTTTCTCCCTACCACTCATTTACTTAACTTCAACCATCCCAAAAACCTCGCCCGCCACCAACCGAGTTCCATTGGCAAAATCCACCCCAGACTGCACCTTTTTCCCCGCCAATTGTACCTCTCGCAATAATAGCAAACCATCGCCAGTTTGGACGATCGCCCCCAAGCCCTTCACAACCCTGACAACCTCCCCATTTACGCCCGATAACTGATCCAAAACAGGCCAATCGCGTTCCAAAACCCTCAACTCCGGCGGCATTTGCAGCCAATATTCCGGCCCTAGTGGCACAGTAGCAATCACCTTCAAAGAATTACCGCGAAAAGTCGTAGTACAATCCGGGTAAAAGCCCCTAACTTGATTATGAAGCGCGATCGCACTTTGCGACCAATCCAGCACAAAATCCGCCGTTTTAATCATCGGCGCATAAGTCGCCTCAGCATCATCTTGAACAACAGCATCAACCTTCCCATCCCTCAATAATATCAAAGTTTCCACCAACAAATCCGCCCCAACATCCGCCAACCTATCCCCCAAAGAATCAGCATTATCCAACAGCGAAATCCCAGCAAAACTCTTCAACAACATCGCCCCAGTATCCATCCCAGCATCCATCAGCATAGTAGTAATCCCAGTCTCCTTTTCCCCATCAAAAAGACAGCGCTGAATCGGTGCCGCCCCGCGATACTTCGGCAAAATTGAACCGTGAACATTAACGCAAGCCAAACTAGGAATATCCAGAATTTCTTGAGAAAGAATCTGCCCGTAAGCCACCACCACAAAAACATCAGCCTCCGCTTCCCGCAACATAGCAATAGTTTCCGCATCCTTCTTAATTCGGCGCGGCCCGAAAACTGGGAGACTGTGATTTAAAGCCACATCTTTAATAGGTGAAGGCATCAATTTATTGCCTCTTCCCCGGCGCTTATCCGGCTGAGTCACCACAGCCACCACCTCAAATTCTGGATGACTCAGCAAACCGGACAAAGTAGGAACAGCAAAATCGGGAGTACCAAAAAAAACAATTTTCATAGATTTTTAGTTAGTTTTTATAATAATACCAACAAAACTACGCCATCAACTCATTCACCGCCACGCTAAAACCTGGCAACACAACCTGAGTTTTCGCCCCCTCACCGGGCTTAAATAAAACTGTCGCACCTTGAGTAATTACTAACACCCAACTACTCTTAGGAAACAGCAGCCAAACTTCCAGACAACCAGACTGCAAATACTCCTGCGCCTTGGCAAAAACATCATCAGCAAAATCGCTAGGCGAAACAATCTCAGCTAGCAGCGGAAAACTCTGGGGCAAAACTGAAAACTCCCCAACTTGCGCCAACAGTTCAGGAGTAATATAAGATACATCTGGTATCCGCCCTTTTTTCAGAGTTTGACAAGTAACTTCCACATAAACCTCGCCCCCTTGGGCGCTTGAGTCCATGTAAATGCCCCAATATCGTACTAATCTAGCTTGAATGCGGCGAGTTTTTGCAGTCATTCCCGGTTTCCCCACTACTTCTCCATTGACAAATTCTACAGGATGTTTGACTATAACTTTACCGTCCGCCCACTCCGTCCCGTCTGGAGGATTTTGCATCCATTCTTCCAAAGTTAAATTTAACTGTTCTACACTAGGAATTATCATGTTATTTACCTTGTTTACTGCTAAACTAAATCTTATCATATCTCCCAAAAAATGGAAAATATGTCGAATTTTTTGCTGAAATTCAGCCGCAGCTTATTTGCAGATATCCCAGAACTATAAAACTTTATTCACGCTGTCATCAATCCCTGTTTTTCAATCCTGGCATTTTGTGGCTACAACCAAAACCAAGCCAAAATTCATAAGCAAAATTGCGATCGCACCTGACAACAATATAGACTAGGAACCGGAGATTTCACCGTTTTGTTCCAAAATCCTTCTGAAGGAGAGACAAATCAACTCCTCCCAGACTTCTTAGATTCAACCAGTTTCACCAACCTCTAACCATCCGCGTCCACCTGCGGTTAAAAAATTTTTTCTTCACTGAAGGCTACTAAAAAATGATTTCATCCAAATTATTCAAAACAATTAAAATGCAGTTCAAACTAATTTTATGCCTTTTGGTTGCCTTAAATTTACTAATATTAAGCGGCTGCCAAAACACTTCAAAAAACAGCGACACAATCGAAATAACCCTGTGGCACGGTATCAATCCCCCGCCTAATCGCGACGTATTTCAAACCCTCACGGACAAATTCAACCAAACACATCCTCACATCCAAGTAAAACCAATTTACATCGGACAGCCAGACCAACAAATGCCAAAAATCCTCACATCAATAGTAGGAAATGCACCGCCGGATTTGCTGTGGAACGTTCCCACAATTGGCGGAAAATTAGCCGAACTAAACGCAATTCAACCCTTAGAAGAATGGCTGGAAAAATCGCCCCGAAAATCCGAAATCTATCCGGCATTGTTCGAGTCAATGGAACTCGACGGACATATTTGGTCGGTTCCCCTAGCGACAAACAACGCTGCCATATTTTACCGTCCTAGTTTATTTAAAGCAGCAGGAATCGAACAAGTGCCGCAGAATTGGGCGCAATTAAAGCAAGTAGCCCGATCGCTCACGAAGGACACCAACGGAGACGGCCGCCCAGACCAACACGGCATAGTGCTCTCCCTAGGCAAAGGAGAATGGACAGTATTTACCTGGCTGCCATTCATGTTCAGCGCCGGCGGCGAACTCTTGGCAGCCTCACCTCAAACTTCCGTACCGCAAATCGACAATCCCGGTGCTCTGGCGGCCTTAGAATTGTGGAGCGACTTATTAACAGAAGGTTCAGCAATACTGTCAGCACCCGAACGCGGTTACGAACTCGACAACTTCATCGCCGGCAAAGTTGCAATGCAAATCACCGGGCCTTGGACTCTAGCACAATTGCAGCAAAGCGCGATCGACTACGCAGTGATGCCCATACCCGCCCTCAAACGCCCCGCAGCAGTTGTTGGGGGTGAAAACCTATTTTTAATGAAAACCTCCCCAGAACGCGAGAAAGCGGCCCTAGAATTCTTAGAATACGTGCTCGGCGAAGAATTCCAAACAGCCTGGGCTTTGGGAACAGGTTACTTGCCAATTAACTTAAAATCGAGACAGAGTAAAGCTTATCAAAGCTTTGTGGAAAAAAACCCTGTTTTGCGAGTATTTTTAGAACAAATGAACTCGGCCCGATCGCGCCCCATCATCTCAGGTTACTCCCGCCTGTCAGAAAATGCAGGCCGCGCCATAGAAGCAACCCTTCTGGGCCAAAACCCCCAAGACGCTCTCAAAGAAGCTCAAGAGCGTTTGACACTAACCTTAGATATGACCAAGTAAAATACAGATTGATAATTGGGAAAAAAGTAATTGGTCAAACAACTGGCGATCGCTCCACTTAGTTGAGAATCGCTATGATTAATAGATCAATAGGGTTTACTTAAGACGATCTCCCTGGCACACCCCTTAAAAAGGGGGGATCAGAATGCCCTCAAAGTCAACCCCTACTCCCCTTCTTAAGGGGGATTTAGGGGGATCTCCGGGGCATAAATATGTTAAGTGAACCGTATTGATTAATAGATGAGCAACAACACTCAATCGCTTTCCTCCATTAAATCTGCGTAGATATGCCTAGATATGTCCAACACCTGCAATTGACCTAATAAAAAATATCTGCAAAAAGTCTAGTCTGTGCGTTTATATTGGCAAAAAAGGATATTTCCAACACCTCTTGATGTTAATTACACCGCACAGAAAAAAACCACACCCTCAACGACTCCACAAAAAATTATCTTAAAAGGTTCTCTCCTTACCTACCACCCATAACCTACCATCACTTAATAGAAACATTTTTGCTACCCAGTACCAATCCCGTGCCGCCTACTGAGACCCGAACAACCGTCCACCTTTTCCCCAAACGACAATGCAGAAAAAGTTCCTTAACGCAATCAAAGGACATTCCTGGCGGTACTTCCTCACAGTAGGCGCGATCGCCTCGATCTACTATGTGACATCGCAATTGGCAGTTTCCACCCTCACCCTGAGTACAGAAATCTACCCCATGTGGCCGGCTGCAGGAATTGCCCAAGTCGCCCTGCTGCTGTTTGGCCCCAAAATGTGGCCGGGAATTGCGATCGGAGGCTTCCTGTTCAGCATGAGCATACCGTCGGCCAACATCGCCGTCGCCTCGATCTCTGCCTGCGCCAGAACCCTGCAAGCGTGGACGGGAACCTATCTGCTGCAGGGCATGAACTTTAACGCCAGACTCGATCGGCTCAAAGACATTTTAGGAATAGTCGGACTCTCAGCCTTCGCATCTACCCTAATCAACTCCACCATCGGCAGCATCGTCGTCTGCTTGACCGGCTTATCTAGCTGGAGCAATTTTGGCACGATGTGGGGGACTTGGTGGGTAGGAGACGCAATGGGAATTTTGCTCGTCGCCCCGCTGCTGCTGACATGGCACAAATTGCCCAAAGTCCCCATAAATCGCAAACAGATGATAGAACGAGCGATTTGGCTGCTGCTGCTAGTAGCCGTCGGCTGGCTCGTCTTCTGCTCCCGCACCCGCGCCGCCTACGCGCGCTATCCCCTCGAATACCTACCATTTCCCCTAGTAGTTTGGGCAGCCTTTCGATTCGGCCAGCGCTACACGGCCATTTCCAACTTCCTCCTCTGCGGCTTCGCCATCTGGGGCATAGCCCGAGGCAGCGGCCCCTTTCTCAAACACTCCAGCAGCATCCCCCAAGCACTCCTCTCCCTGCAAGCCTTCATCGCCGTCATCGCCGTCACAGGCTTAGTTTTAGCAGCCACCGTCTCCGAACGCCGCCAAGCAGAAATCTCCCTCCGCGCCAGCGAAGCCAGCCTCGCCAACGCCCAACGCATCGCCCAGCTAGGCAACTGGGACTTACACCGCAACACCCAGCAATTGCGGTGGTCAGAGGAAATGTACCGCATCCTGGGAGAGGTGCCGGGAACTCTGGAACCCAGCCTCGAAGCCTTCTTGGCATACGTGCACCCCGAAGACAGAGAATTAGTCAAAAGCTCGATCGAAGCGGCGTTATTTCAACAACAGTCCTACAGCATCGACTACAGGATAGTGCTCCCCGACGGCAGCCTACGCACAGTCTGCGAACAAGCCGCCGTCAACTCCCTGTACATCACCAGCACCGTCCAAGACATCACAGACAGAAAGCGCGCCGAAGCAGCCCTGCGTTCTTCAGAAGAAAGATTTTCCAAAGCCTTTCACGCCTCCCCAGTCGGCATCAGCATCTGCACTGTCACAGACGGATGCTTCCTCGATGCCAACGAAAGCTTTTTGAGATCCTTGGGCTGGGAACAGCAGGAACTTATCGGCCGCACCGTCAGCGACATAGGAATGTTGGTCAATTCAGAAGACAACGATCGCATCACGAAGATGTTACAAGCACAAAAGTCGATCGGCAACCAAGAAATCAAAATTCGCACCAAAGCCGGGGAAGTGCGCGACTGGCTGCTGTCAGCGGAACTCATCGACCTCGGCAGCACTCAGTGCGTTTTAATCATGACCAGCGACATCACCGAACGCTTGCGTTCCGAAGAATTCCGTCGGGGAAAAGAAGCCGCCGAAGCCGCAAATCAATCGAAAAGCATCTTTCTCGCCAACATGAGCCACGAATTGCGTACACCCCTCAACGCTATCATCGGCTACAGCGAGCTCCTGCAAGAAGATGCCCGAGAGATTCCTGTAGACGAAGAGTTCATCGACGACCTCCAGAAAATTAACACCGCCGGCCAGCACTTGCTAGCGCTGATCAAAGATATTCTGGACTTCTCTAAAATTGAAGCAGGCCGCACCGACTTACACCTCGAAACCTTCAGCATTTTAAATCTAGTTAAGGAAGCGATCGCCACGATCGCCCCGATGGCCGACAAAAATAGCAATATATTAGAAATACAATGCCCTGAAGATATTGGCTCCATGCAGAGCGACTTAACAAAACTGCGGCAATCCCTGCTCAATCTGCTCAGCAACGCCTCAAAATTTACTTGCTCCGGCACCATTACTTTCGCCGTTATTCGCTCCCCCGAAACCCCCGCCGAAGCTGCCAAGAGACGCAAAAAACTTGCAGCCTATAGAGGAGACAAAACTGAAAATAGCTCGTCTCTATTGTCTTCCTCTCAAGATTGGATCGTTTTTACAGTCAAAGATACCGGCATTGGCATGAATTCCGAACAGTTAGCCAAAATCTTCGATCCTTTCACCCAAGCCGATTCCTCAACTACTAAGAAGTACGGCGGCACTGGTTTAGGTTTGACGATTACTCAGAAATTCTGCGAAATGATGGGCGGAGACATTAGTGCCTGCAGCGAGTTAGATAAAGGTTCTACTTTTACAATTCGGCTGCCAGCTATTATAAACGAAACTTCGTTATCCCTCGAAAATTATGATAAATAGAGTCTTTTGTGAAGATGATTTTTTTCTGCTATTTATCGATTATTTCGTTTCCCGGCAAAAAACAATCTAAAAATTTGATATATGCGTGATGCGGTAAATAAGGTGGCTAAAATAGTTATTAATCACTACCTAAAAAACCAAATTGGTACTGTTGTTTTTGGTTGGAACAACGGTCAGAAAAATGGCGTAAATATGGGAGCAAAAACTAATCCAAAATTCGTACAAATTCCTACTGGTAGATTGAAAACTAGAATCTCTCAGCTCTGCGAAAAGTATGGAATTAGATTCATCGAAACAGAGGAAAGCTACACATCAAAAGCTTCATTTGTTGACAGTGACTTCCTGCCTGCAATCGGTGCAAAACCCGATGGGTGGAAAGAGTCTGGTAGACGAATTAAGCGTGGACTGTATCGAACTAATTTACAAAATTGGTACATTAATGCAGACTGTAACGCAGCGGGCAATATCATACGAAAAGTAGCAACAATGCTAGGTCTTGACCTTAGCGGAGTTGGTAGAGGTGCCTTGACAGCGCCCTTAAGAATTGCCGTTTGGTAGTTTTTTAAGAATCCCCGTCGCTTTAGCGCGGGGAGTGTCAATAATTAAAAAGATATACTAGAACAAATTGCTACAAAGCGCCAGAAATTATGCACCCCCACCTCCAGCGCCAACTCGAACAACTCGGTTTAGCCGGCGAGTCCCCTCCCAACGCACAGCAGTGGCAGCTATTTTTAGAACAGGTAAGTTGTAGCTATGACGAAACTCAGAGTCAGCAAGAACAGGTGGCTTTGCAGGATGCGACCCCCTCGCCCCAGCCTCCTCCAGACTCTCCAACAGCTTCAGAATTCGATCGGCTGCGATCGACTTTCAACAGTTTGGGGGCGGGATTGTGTATCCTCGATCGAAACGGGTTTGTCCTCTCCTGGAATCCCGAAGCCGAACGCTTGCTGGGGTGGCGGGAGTCAGAACTTTGGCGTGTTTCCCTGCTGTCTCGCATCAACAGCAACCAAAACAAAGGCCAAAAATCCCAAGTTTTGACGGCCGGGAAACAGTCAGCAAGCAAAAGCGAACATCGACCGATCGCACCTACACTATCTTTACAACAGGCGATCGCCCACCGTCAACCTTGCAGCAATTGGGACGACGAATTTCTGTGCAGCGACGGCAAAAAATTACCAGTTTCCTATTTTTTCAATCCAGCAATTGACGGGAGCGAAATATCAGTCTTGGTGTTTTTTGACATGACAGAACACAAGCGATCGCTCTCGATGCTGGAAGCAGTTATAGAATCTACAGATGCCGGAATTCTCGCTGTTGACAGCAACGGCAATATATGCAATTTTAATCATAAAATTATTGAAATGTGGGGCTTGTCTCAAGTAGCAGAAAAGTTGAGACAGTCGGCGCTAGGCAAGGTCAAAAGCTCTGTCGCAACATGGTTTACCTTCGCAGCACGCCAATTAAAAAAATCCCCAAATATTCTTCAAGACTTAATAGAACTGTCGGCAAATCCAGAGGCTCAAATCAGCCAATTATTAGAACTTAAAGACGGAAAAATCCTCGAATTAAATTCGCTACCCTCAAAAGTCGGAGCAAACACAGCCGGCAGAGTCTGGAGCTTTCGAGACGTTACCGATCGCCAAAAAGTAGAACGCTCTTTGCAGGATAGAGTAGAATTAAATCAGTTGATTGCGAGTTTGTCAATCAATTTCATCAGCCAGCCCAGCTTGGAAACAGGCAAATTTATCGATCGCACTTTGGAAGCAATCGCCACCTTCACCGGATTTGACCGCAGTTACATCTACCTGTTATCAGCAGACAAAACCAGCGCCAAAAAAACCTACGAATGGTGTAGCGACGGCATTTTGGAAAGAGAAGAAGACAGCAGCCACAAACAAATAGACATCGCCAGAATTCCTTGGATTGCCGAAAAGCTCGATCGCGCCGAAGACCTCCACATCACAGAAATCGATGGACTCCCTCCCCCCGTACAAACTGAAATTGCCTATTTTCAAGGCAAGAAGTTACCAGAAGTCCTGACCGAGTTCCCATCCCAAACCACGGAAAAAGTAGCAACTTCCTCAACAAATGCGATCGCACATTCCCCAGAAACACAATTAAATATACCTCAAAACAATCTGCAATCGCTGATAATTATTCCCCTAACTTGTAGTGAAAACCTAATAGGATTTCTCGGATTCGAGAGCTTCCAACCCGCAACAGGTCGATCCACCGAAATATTAACTCCTCTAAAAATGGTAGGGGAAATGCTCGCCAATGCCCTAGAACGCCAGCGGGCAGAACTAGCCTTGCAGCAAGAGAAATCAAGCTACCGCAGCATCTTTGAAAACGCAGTCGAAGGCATATTTCAAACCACCCCACAGGGGCGATTCCTCAAGGCAAACCCCGCACTAGCCGAGATTTACGGCTACGAAACAGTTGAGCAAATGTTAGCCGAACTCGCAAACCTCAACCGCCACATTTACCTAAACCCCAACCAGCACGCCGAATTTCTGGCGCAATTGAACTCCGGCCGCCAAGTCTCAAAATTTGAATCGCAAATATACCGCCGAGACGGCACCACAATCTGGATTTCGGAAAACGCCCGCACCATCTGCGACGAAAGCGGCCGGGTTTTGTACTACGAAGGCACAGTCGAAGACATTACCGATCGCAAACAGGCAGAATCCGCCATGCAGTCGGCCCTAGAAGCAGCAGAATCGGCCAACCGGGCAAAAAGCACATTTCTCGCTAACATGAGCCACGAACTGCGAACGCCCCTCAATGCCATCATCGGCTACAGCGAAATGCTCAAAGAAGAAGCCGAAGAATTGGGCGCCGGCGAATCCGTCTCTGATCTCGAAAAAATCCGCAGCGCCGGCAAACACCTGCTTTCCCTGATCGACGACATCCTAGATATATCTAAAATAGAAGCAGGTCGAATGGATCTCTACTTAGAAACCTTCGACATCCATACCTTAATTGAAAGCGCTGTCGCCACGGCCAAGCCGCTAATCGAGAAAAATGGCAACATCCTAGAAGTGTACTGTCGGGACAATCTCCACACGATGCACGCCGACATGACCAAAGTCCGGCAGGTGCTGCTGAACCTGCTGAGCAACGCTGCCAAGTTTACTAAAAATGGGAAAATTGCGATCGCAGTCGAAAGCATTAAAAATGAACAATTAAGAATGCAAAATCAAGAGGAATCTTCCCAAATTTTAATTGCCAACTCTGAATTTATCAGTTTCCGCGTCACCGACACCGGCATCGGCATGACAACAGACCAATTGCAGCGAGTTTTCCAACCTTTCACCCAAGCAGATGCCTCAACTACCCGCAAGTATGGCGGCACGGGTTTGGGACTAGCTATCAGCCAGCGCTTCTGTCAGATGATGGGCGGCAGCATTGAGGCCTGCAGCACCTTGGGCGCAGGCACGACTTTCACCGTACTTTTGCCCAGCGCCATCCAACAGCCGTCCGTTCCCAGCCCAACCCGCGACAGCACGAGAACGGAGGACGCACCCGCTGTCGGCACGGTGCTGGTAGTTGACGATGACCCCATCTCCCAGGATTTGATCCAGCGCGCCCTGGCCCGCCAAGGACTGCACATAGAAGTCGCCGGCGGTGGCGAGGAAGCTCTCAGGCTGGCCGAGAAACTGCGGCCAGATGCGATTACCCTGGATGTGATGATGCCGGGAATGGACGGCTGGGCGGTGCTTTCGGCGCTGAAGGCAGATCCAGAGCTTGCCGAGATTCCCGTAATCCTGCTATCCTTTGTGGGCAACAAAAGCCTCGGCTTTGCGTTGGGCGCTTCGGACTACCTCACCAAACCCGTGGACGGCAAACGGCTGGCTGCTTTGTTGAATAAGTACCGACGCGACCGAGACGGCGTTGTGGCTAAAAGTTTGCCCTGTCAAATATTGATTGTGGAAGATGACGGTGCCACTCGCAACATACTGCGGCGCATACTAGAAAAACAAGGTTGGGCAGTGGCGGAAGCTGACAGCGGACAGGCGGCTCTCGAACAGCTAGAACTTGCTCGCCCGCACCTGATTTTGCTGGATTTGATGCTGCCAGAAATGGATGGTTTTGAATTGATCGCCGAACTTCGCAAGTCGCATTCTGAAGATCCTATACCGATCGTCGTTATTACTGCTAAAGACCTGACTACCGCCGAAAGGGAGCAGCTAAACGGCTATGTCGATCGGGTTTTACAAAAGGGAGTCTACAGTTGCGATACTTTGCTGCGCGATGTTCGCTCTATAGTAAATGAAAGGCTCGATCGCAGGTACGACTCGAAAGGCAAGGAGAACACCAATGGCTAAAATCCTGTTGGTCGAAGACAACGAAATGAATAGAGATATGCTTTCTAGGCGTCTGGCCCGCAAGGGACACGAGGTCTTTATTGCTGTGGACGGTGCCGAGGGAGTGTCGATGGCGATGGCGAAAGTACCGGATTTGATTCTAATGGATATGAGTCTGCCAGTGCTCGACGGGTGGCAAGCAACCCAGCAAATTAAGGCGGCCCCAGAAACTAAGACGATTCCGGTGATTGCGCTGACGGCTCACGCAATGGCGGGCGATCGTGAAAAGTGTCTCGCGGCCGGCTGCGACGACTACGACACCAAACCAGTGGAGTTTCCCCGACTCTTGAGCAAGATTGAAACGCTTCTGAAAGAGGCCATGAAATGAAAGGTGATGAGGGCAATGTACTGGTTGTTGACGACAATGAGGTGAACCGCGATTTGCTGGCTCGCCGACTTCAGCGTCAAGGCCACGCAGTGACTGTTGCTGAGGATGGTCTCCAAGCTCTGGAAATGATGCGTAGCGAGCCTTTTGATTTAGTTTTGCTAGACATTATGATGCCGCAAATGAACGGCTATCAGGTGCTGGAAAATCTCAAGGCTGACGAGAATTTGCGCCACATCCCGGTGATTATGATTTCGGCGGTGGACGATATCGACAGTATTGTGCGCTGTATTGAGTTGGGGGCGGAGGATTATCTTTCTAAACCTTTCAATCCGGTATTGCTCAAGGCTCGGATTAGTGCTTGTCTGGAAAAGAAGCGGCTGCGCGATAAGGAGCAAACTTATTTGCGGGAGTTGGCACAGGAAAAGGAAAAGTCGGAACGTTTGCTGTTAAATATTTTACCAGCTCCGATCGCCCAGCGCCTCAAAGAAGGGGAAAGCACGATCGCCGACAGTTTTGCTGAGGTAACAGTCATGTTTGCCGATTTGGTCGGTTTTACGAAGCTTTCGGCTCATTTGTCGCCGGCCCAGTTGGTAGAGTTGCTCAACGAGATTTTTTCAGCTTTTGACGAGTTGGCCGATCGCTACGGGCTTGAGAAAATTAAGACGATCGGGGATGCTTATATGGTGGTTGGCGGTTTGCCTAAACCGAGCGACAACCACGCCGAAAGCATTGCCGAAATGGCGATCGACATTCAAGCAGCCATCGCTAAGATGCAAACCAAGGGAGGTCAGCCGCTCAGCATCCGCATCGGCATCAACACGGGCCCGGTGGAAGCTGGGGTAATTGGTACTAAAAAATTTACTTATGATTTGTGGGGAGACACGGTAAATACAGCTTCGCGGATGGAATCTCAAGGGGTACCGGGCGGCATTCAGGTGACAGTTGCTACCTACGAACGCCTGCAGGACAAGTACGTTTTCCAAGAGCGCGGCGTGATTCCAGTGAAGGGTAAAGGCGATATGATGACTTATTTGCTTGTGGGCCGAAAGGCTTAATTAGTCATTAGTCATTAGTCATTGGTCATTGGTCATTGGTCATTGGTTATTGGTTATTGGTTATTGGTTATTGGTTATTGGTTACTTGCTACGAATTCCCAATCCCTCCACAACGCTAGAGCCCACTTCTCAATTCCCAATAACAACTAACAAATAACAGTCAACAGTCAACAGTCAACACTCAACTGCCAACACTCAACTGCCAACAGTCAACAGTCAACAGTCAACAATTAGATAATTCTCAAATGAACGTAAATTCTAACCTATTAATGTATGCCCAATGGGCAGGAATTCTGACAGCGGCTTTGTTTGTTTTAACGATCGTAGCATTTATATTCAAATGGGGTTTTCGCTTCCGTTTGGTCGGAGTGACTAGCTTTATGGCCGTAATTGCTGCGAGTATATTTGGTCTTGGTTTGGGACTGTTTGCGCGCACGGAAATTCCCGGCGCGGTGCGCTATTCTTTAGTTTACGATACTGGCGGCGCTCAAACAGTTGTTACGGTGCCGCCTTCGATTACTGAATCGGAGTTAGAAGCAACGATGCAGCAAGCGGCGGCGGATTTGTACTCTCCAGGGCGTTCTGGACGCGGAAGAGACTACATGACTATCCGCGTTCGGACGATCGTACATCCAGAGCCCGGGCTGTCGCAGCCGCTGTTTTTGGGCGAGGTGAGGCGATCGCTAGCGACTCGATATGATGAGAAAATGGCGATCGACATCTACCCCGAAAAAGTTGCTATTCTGAAAAAGTATCAAGCCTAAAAATCAATTATTCGGCGATTGAAATCGCGTCTAAACAAACAAAGTCAGCGCAACGCGAGACTAAGAAACTACTTGTTACCAGGCTCTGCCTGGTAACGCAGATCCAGAGGCTCTGCCTCCAATTTTAGGGATAATTTAAAAAAATGATTGCAATCACGAAACAAAAATTAAAATTTAACGAATTTATTACAATTTGCCCGGAAGATGGTGTTTATGAATTGGTGAACGGAGAAATTGTCAAAATGGCAACTACCAGAAATCACGATGATGTTGCTGAATTTGCAGATAGACAGTTTTATCAAGAGTGCGATCGGCTAAAACTCAACTATGTAGTAAAACGAGGCATCACGATCCAAACTACCACAAAAGAAGGTATAGAGCAAGGACGAGTGCCTGATGTCAGTGTTATCGATCGCACTTTGTGGCGTGCCGAACGCAAATCCTATACCGCACTCGAATCGCCGATTCAGTTAGCTGTGGAGGTAGTATCAACTAATTGGGAAGATGATTATGTTGACAAGCTAGATGAATATGAACGCTTAGGTATTTCTGAATACTGGATTATTGATTATTTAGCGATCGGCAAAAGAGAGTATTTGGGAAACCCAAAAATGCCGACGGTATTTGTGTTTTCGCTAAATGCTCAAGGAAAATATGAACGGAGTCAGTTTAGAGGTGACGAACAAATTGTTTCGTCCATTTTTCCACAATTAGTTTTGAATGCCGATCGGGTATTGTTAGCTTAGTTTTGTTAGTTCGTTATCCTCTAGAATATTAGGCGATTGAAATCGCTTTTTTTCAAAAGAAGTTTCTCTATAATAGACTAAGATGGTCTACAAAAATTACTTTAAAATTTACAAACAAATATCCAATTATGACTAAAAAAATTGAACAAAGCGAAGCTTGTTGGGAGAGACTAGATAAAAAAGATTATCTAGCTTTAACCCCGCAAGAACTGAAACGGGAATCGATCGGAATTCAAGCTTTAATTGATGAGGAAGGGCAAACACCAGAACAAAAAGCTGAATTGTTTTTTGAACAAGCTTTATTGTACGGCTATGCTGAAGAATATACAAAGGCGATCGCCTCCTACGACAAAGCCTTAGAAATCAAACCAGAGAACCACGAAGTCTGGTACAATCGAGGCTATGCACTGGGTAATTTAGGCAGGCTTGAAGATGCGATCGCCTCCTACGACAAAGCCTTAGAAATCACACCAGATGACTACGAAGCCTGGTATAGTCGGGGCTATACACTGAATGATTTAGGAAGGCTTGAAGATGCGATCGCCTCCTACGACAAAGCCTTAGAAATCAAACCAAATTATCACCAAGCCTGGTATAGTCGGGGCTATATACTGAATAATTTAGGCTGGCTTGAAGATGCGATTGCCTCTTACGAGAAAGCCTTAGAAATCAAACCAGATTATCACCAAGCCTGGGACAGCCGCGGTCTTGCATTGCATAATTTATGCCTGTTTGAAGATGCGATCGCCTCTTATGAGAAAGCCTTAGAAATCACACCAGATCTACACGAAGTATGGTACAATCGGGGCCTTGCACTCGGTAATTTAGGCAGGCTTAAAGATGCGATCGCCTCCTTCGACAAAGCCTTAGAATTCAAACCAGAGAACCACGAAACCTGGTACAATCGGGGCTATGCACTGGGTAATTTAGGTAGGCTTAAAGATGCAATAGCCTCCTACGACAAAGCCTTAGAATTCAAACCAGATAGAGATCGAGTCTGGTACAATATAAAAGATCTCAAATTTATCATCAGGCTTGCTGCTATGCGTTACAGAGTCAAATTGACCGAGCGATTGAGAATTTGCAGCAAGCCATCAATCTGAATCCTGACAAATACCGAGAAATGGCAAAAACTGACTCGGATTTTGACAGCATTCGATCGCATACTCGGTTTCAAGCCTTGATTCAAGGATAGATAGTTTGAGAGAATAATTAAGAGTGAGGTAAAAGATGACTCAACTAAATGTAACCGTAACCAATGACAGATTTCCCGAACTCATCGCCTATGTCGAGGATACTGGAGAACGAATTGTCATAGAACAGGAAGGAAGGGCGATCGCTGCTATTATTACTTATGCAGATTTCAAGCGACTGAAAGTCCTAGAAGCAGCCCTAATTGATAAAGCAAAACTACAAGAATATGAATGGCTAAAAGCTACGATCGCAAATCCAGCCTTTGATTCTCTGAGAGACTCAGCGGAAGATATCTACACTTTAGCTGATGGCTTGCCCTTCCACGACTCAGAATGGATTAAAACAGTAGCGATAGAGCCTAATTTTGGTTCGATTCTCGACCCTGAAAAAGACATTTAAATCTTGGGTGAGGTTTGTGATACCTGAGTGCGATCGCCCTTTTTACGCTTCTACGCAATTTATGAAAAAAAATAGTATTAATCTATACCTAAAAACAAGAAACTTGCGTATAATAGATTAGAAAAGGTTGAAAAAATTGCAGAGTTACTATAAAATTGCCATAAATAACCAAATATAGGCGATCGATCAATTGCGATCGACAGCGAAAACTTAATCAATATAAAGAAAAAGCGACAATTTTACAAAAAATAATGAGGTGAAACCCCTTGCAGAAATTAGCCAGCATAGAAAAGCAGATCGACTCGGGGGAACAATCCAGATCGGTCAACGCCCAAAAAGCTCAAACGCTGTACGATCGCGGTAACGCCCTAGAAACAATGGGACGCTTGTCAGCCGCGCTAGAATCGTGGTCAAAGGCGATCGAACTCGAACCAAAATTTTACGAAGCCTGGTACAACAAAGGCGTAGCCCTCAGAAAATTGGGACGGCTACCCGAAGCCATATTGGCCTACAACCAATCTTTAAAAATTCAACCAAACAATCCAGAAGCCTGGTACAATCGCGCCAACATTTTGCGGAAGATCGACAGACTCTCAGACGCCATCACCTCCTACGAACAGGCGATCAAACTCCAGCCAAACTATCACGAAGCTTGGACGAACCGCGGCAACACTCTGGTAAATTTGGAAAAATTATCAGAAGCGATCGACTCCTACGACAAAGCGATCGCCATCAAAGCAGACTACTCCGAAGCTTGGTACAATAGAGCGCTAGCCCTGAAAACCTCCGGCCAAAACACAGCGGCGATCGCCTCCTACGACAAAGCAATCGAACTAAAACCAGACTTGCATCAAGCCTGGTACAACCGCGCCGTCGCCCTAGCCGACGAAAAACTCTACCCCGAAGCCGTCGCCTCCTACGACAAAACCCTGCAACTGCGGCCGGATTCCCCCGAAGTCTGGAACAAACGCGGCACCGCGATCGCCCAAATGGGAAAATTTGAAACTGCGATTGCCTCCTGGGACAAAGCCCTCGCACTCAAGCCAGAGAATAGCGAAACCTGGTACAACCGCGGCCTGGCCTTGGCCAACTTACAGCGGTTTGAAGAAGCAATCGCCTCTTGGGACAAAACCGTAGAGTTGCAGCCAGAAAACACCGAAGCGTGGTACAACCGCGCCGTTGCCCTCAAAAAAATCCAACGATTTACCGAAGCCAGAGAGTCCTACGATAAAATCATCGCACTCAAACCCGACGACCCAAATCTTTACTATCAAAAAGCTTGCATTTACCTCCTAGAAAAAGCAGCAGGCGATGGTACAAACAACCCCGAAGCTTTAGCAACCATCACCAGCAAGGCGATCGAAAATCTATCAAGGGCGATCGAGCTCAATCCGAAGAAATACCGTGAACTCTGCCAGAATGACTCGAAATTGCGTACAATACGGGAAGAAGTGCGGTTTTTAGCTTGATTTCAGGGTAGCAATGATTGATGGATACCAATGCCGCACTGTAACCTTTTTAGGCAAAACAGTACCTCCAACGCCAATCATGCAAACCCTAGACAAAACTCAAGCAAAATTTGCTCAACTTGCAGCCCACCTCAGAGAAGTTACTGACATCGAATCAGCCTCGTCGCTGCTGCATTGGGATCAGGCGACTTATATGCCCGCCAAAGGTGCAACCGCCAGAGGCCGCCAGTTGGCCACTCTCAAACAAATATCCCACGAAAAATTTACTGACCCCAAAATAGGCGAACTCCTAGAAGACTTGCGTTTCTACGAACAAGCCCTCCCCTACGACTCCATCCCAGCCAGCCTGATCCGCATCGCCCGCAGAGACTACGATCGCGCCGCCAGAGTCCCCGCAGCCTTCATGTCCGCACTCTGCCGCCACCAAGCCGACTCCTACGAAGCTTGGGCCACAGCCAAAGCAGACAACAACTTCGCAAAAGTCGAACCCTATCTCGAAAAAACCCTAGAATTAAGTAGGCAATACGCCGACTTTTTCCCCGGATACGAACATATCGCCGATCCTTTGATCGATCGCAGCGACTACGGCATGAAAGTATCCCTGTTGCGCCCCCTATTCGCCCAACTGCGTCAAGAATTAGTCCCAATAGTCGAAGCGATCACCTCTCAACCCGTCGCCGACGACTCCTGCTTGCATCAATACTTCTCAGAAGCCCAGCAACTAGAATTCACCCGCACAGTCGTAGAACGGATGGGGTATGATTTCCAGCGCGGACGGCAAGACACCACCCTC
Organism: Microcoleus sp. S1D4; assembly: GCF_036700765.1. NCBI lineage: Bacteria > Bacillati > Cyanobacteriota > Cyanophyceae > Oscillatoriales > Microcoleaceae > Microcoleus > Microcoleus sp. S1D4. Next base: position 97,767 of record NZ_JAUBPP010000008.1, on the reverse strand, counting down.
CACCCCTTCATGACCAACTTCTCCATAGACGACGTGCGAATCACCACCCGCGTCTACGAAGATCATTTGGATCAAGCTTTGTTCAGCAGCATCCACGAAGCCGGACACGCCCTCTACGAACTCGGCAATTCCCCAGAATTTGAAGGTACGCTTCTGGCTGGCGGCATTTCCTCCGGCGTGCACGAAAGCCAGTCGCGGCTTTGGGAAAATTTGGTCGGGCGCAGCCGCGGTTTTTGGGAATGTTTTTACCCGCAACTCCAAGGCGTATTTTTGCGACAGTTGGGACAGGTATCCACTGACACATTTTACCGGGCAATTAACAAAGTCTCGCGATCGCTCGTCCGCACCGACGCCGACGAAGTAACCTACAACCTCCACGTCGCCATCCGCTTTGACCTAGAATTGGCAATGGTAGAGGGCAAACTTGCAGTCCGAGACCTCCCCGAAGCCTGGAACGAACGTTATAAAAGAGATCTCGGCGTTGTCCCCGCCACCGACAGCGATGGTGCGATGCAGGATGTTCACTGGTACGTCGGGACGATCGGCGGAATGTTCCAAGGTTACACCCTCGGCAACTTGATGAGCGCTCAATTCTACGAAACCGCAGTCAAAAGCAATCCCGAAATTACCGTACAAATAGAACAGGGAAACTTTACTCTACTCCACGACTGGCTCAAACAAAACATCTACCAGCACGGCCGCAAATACACTGCAGTTGAATTGATCGATCGCGTGACCGGTTCACCTTTAACTATCGATCCTTTTGTCCGCTACATTCGCCACAAATACGGGGAATTTTATGTCATTTGAGGGATAGTAATTTCTGATTGCAAACTTTACAATGAGATTAAAAAAAGTACCAGCCCCAAAAAATAGGGCGATACTCAGATAGTATCGCTCTATTTTTTAGGTCAAATAAAAAAAAATCAAATCAGGGGAGTGTGGCTTTCCAAAAGCCTGTCCGGCGAAATCTACCGGGTAATCGCCGACGGCCAAGGTATATTTGTTCAGCCGCCTTTATTTGAAGCTTTCGGCTTGACAATTCTCGAAGCAATGATTACCGGTATTCCGACTTTTGGGACTCAGTTTGGCGGCCTGCTGGAAATTATTCAAGATGGGGTAAATGGGTTTTATATCAACCAGACAAGCCACCAGGAAACTGCCCAAAAAATTCTCGATTTTTTATCGAAATGCGAACAAAATCCTAACTATTGGTATGAAATTTCAACGCGAGGAATTGACCTAGTTTACAGCACCTATACCTGGAAAATTCATACTAGCAGGCTGCTGACTCTGGCCAAGACTTACGGTTTTTGGAACTACTCGTCTCAGGAAAACCGCGAAGATATGCTCCGCTATATAGAAGAGCTGTTTTATCTGATTTACAAGCCGAGAGCGAAGGCTTTATTGGCAGAACACACGAACCGATAAGTGGCGATTTGGGATTTGTAGGGGCCGGTTGAGAGAAAAAAGTTGGCCTCGGAGCGATCGACTTTGTACAAAACCAGCTAGTAAAGATTTGTGAAGGAGAGCCGGTTTTGTACCGTAGGACTATTGCTAAGAAACCCAGTTTCTACGAAAATATTGACTCTGGTAACGAAACATCTCCTCAGAAACCCGGTTTCTAAGGAATAGCGCGAAACGGCCCCTACTTTCAATTCGTAACTTCCAACTAGCAACTTCTGACCGCTCCGGTCCCATTGCCGAATTTCTAAAGGCCTGGAAAGATATTTCTTAGAAAGCGATCCGGGTAATACAATGAGATTGAGAAACATGAAAACAGGGAAACCTTGTCAAACTTTACCAACAGGATGAAACTTATGCGTTTAACTACTGTTACGATTTTTAGCTTGCTAGCTCTGTTCGCTCCTGGGTTGACCAAAAAGGCAAATGCAGCCTTCGACTCCAAACCCTTTGTTCAGGAACAATACCGCAGAGACTTTGTGAGTCCCGCGGATCCTGGTGCGTCTACACAGCCGGAGGCAAATTCCCAAGGAGGTATGTTTAATAAGCCTTTTTATTCAGGGGAGCAGCAGCCTGTGAGAAAGGAAAAAACTATTTCGGCGGGAGCAGATGGGCCTGAAGTTGCGGCCATACAGCAGCGGTTGCAAGTTCACGGTTTTGCGATCGGGACGATCGACGGTTCCTACGGTTCTCGCACCAAATCGGCTGTGAGTGCTTTTCAGAAGTCTCAGCGTTTGAATTCCGACGGTATTGTGGATAAACAAACTTGGACTGCTTTAGCAGCAGATCCGGTGTCAGCTCCCGAAAGTTTGCAAAGCAATGCTGCACTTCCAAGCGACGATCGAGTTCAGAAGAGTGCTTCGGTTCCGACAAATCCTGCAACTGCTCTGACTAAAGGCGCGGCGGGTTCTAAGGTGAAGACGCTACAGGTGCGTTTGGAAATGCAGGGTTACGATCCGGGCCCGATTGACGGGATTTTTGGCACTCGCACTACTACGGCTGTCAAGAGCTTTCAGGAGTATAAGGGTTTGACGGTTGACGGCGTGGTTGACGAAATCACTTGGAAGGCGATCGGGCAAAACTAAGTGACGAGTTAAATATACGGAAAATTGCTGTGGCTATAATTCATGATTGAACCCGGTGTCCAAAAATAACCGGGTTTCTGGCTCTTGACGCATGGCTTTGTGCTGTGCTATGTTAGTTCGGTGTCAAAATGCGGATATGGCGAAATTGGCAGACGCGCCAGATTTAGGTTCTGGTTCCGAAAGGAGTGAAGGTTCAAGTCCTTTTATCCGCACTAAACTCAATGCTTTGTACATCAATAGTTTCAGGTTTGTTACGCCATTAAAACTTACGCTGTCCGCTCATCCTTCGCTCTTTTAGGTGCTAAGTATTTCCAAAAGCACCTCTATATCTGCCAAGTTTGCCCCGGACTTTTTGCGTCTGGCTTTCAACTGGTTGAGCAAGTCTGCCGGCTCTGGAAAATCCGCGTCGGTCGGAGCTGAGTTTTGATTTGCTTCCCGATCGGCGCGTTCTTTCTTGAGTTCTTGCCTCAGCATCTGAACTTCTAAAACCAAATCGCCGTTGCGCTCGTGTAACTGATTGAGTTCTGCATCCCACTCTGTAAGTTGCTTGTTGGCCGCTTTCAATTCCTGCCTGAGTGATTCATCGTTGCCGTCACTCAGGCACTCAATTTTCCCAAGCGTTCTTCAATCCCTGCTAATTTAGCCGCTAGCAGAGTGTCTAGCTTAGTGTCTAGCAAGTTGTCTAGCACTGGTTCGATGTCCGAAATTTCGGACACTTGTGTTTGATGTTGGGTTGTCGGCGCTGATACTGCCTGGTTGGCCGCTTGCTCTAAAGTTCGCACTACCCAAGCATTGACGCTCAAACCCTCTGCTGCTGCGACATCTTTAATGGTTTCGAGCAAGTCACGGCGACCGTCCAATCTCAAGTTAAGCTGGCATCTGTCTGTCATGTTTAGTACCTGTCTAGTGGTTGTCTAGTTATATGCTAGCGCTGTGTCTAGTGGTTGTCTAGTTATATGCTAGCGCTGTGTCTAGTGGTTGTCTAGTTATATGCTAGCACTGTGTCTAGTGGTTGTCTAGTAGGCTAACACCGAGTTGTTCCAGACGTTCTTCAATGGCAGCTATTCGTTGAATTAGTGGGGCAATACAATCGGCTACAGCCTTGTCTACAATGTCTACAACATTTGTAGACGCGACGCTATCATTGTTTCGTGTAGACAAATCTGTAGACAAGGTTGTAGACGGCACTGTAGATGTACCTGAGACTTCCTTGAGAATGCGTTGTGCTGCTTGATTAACCGACTCACCGTCTAACCTCTGAGCCTCTATCCAGTTTAGGAAGTGACCGGAAGCTCTAAACGATACGACTTGACTTTGACTCATTGTAGACACTTGTATACAGTATTTGTCTACAATAACAGGCAACTGTCTACACTGTCAACATTTTGTCTACAAGATTTGTAGACATGAAAATCCCCCAGTTAAGGGGGATAAAGTTTAGCCGTCAATTGTCAGTCAGCGGCTAAATTTTCCGCAGGTTACAGAAGAGCATTGAGATTACCCGTCCGCCCTTCATGCCGTCGCGCTCTTGCCAGTCAACCTTGCAACCGATGCTCGTGTGAATCTCAACGATGCGACCGTGCCAGTTATAGCTAATGTCCTCTGGATTGTTACCAGCCACTTCGTCTCCGAGTCTGAATGCTTTGATGGGGTCAGAGCAGGGAATGCCGGTGAGTTTTGTCAGTTTTTGTCTTTGAGACAGGGTGAGTTTTGACAAAGAATTGCATAACTCCAAAAGAAGTGAGTTTTCGTCCTCAGCATCCTCAGCAGCTCTCTGTGTAAGGGTTACTGCCTCAGCACCATCCTCAGCAGAATTTTTTTGCTGAAGCAGTGCTGAGGATGAAAGTACCGTAGAGTCAAGTGCTGAGGATGCTGAGGATGATTTTTTACTTATTTTGGAATTTTGTTTGCAGATACCAAGATAGTAAGCTTCACCCATCATTCGCTGAGACTCGAAGCCCCTTTCTGTGTGTCGATGTTTTTGCAATCTAGGGAACAACTCACTGAACCGCGCAAACACTTGGTTGATAGCCTTTACAGGAGTATCGCGCCCCGGCAACTCGTTCCAAACCAATTTTTCCTTCTCACCCTCAATCTCAAGAATGCCAGCCTCTACATACCAATCCCGCAACTCTTGCCACAAGTCCTTGGCATAAACGCGCTCACCTTGGCCGGCCTCATATCCCATATCTCTGACAAACTGCCACAGATGCTGAGACTTTTCCTGAGCTTCCCGTAAAGCTGCGTCACTAGAGCCGTAATTAATCCCCTCAGCCAGCAGCAACGGTATCCGCTCCAGCATCCTGTTGAGAAGTGCCGGCGCAATCCGTTCCAAAATAAAATTGGGGTCTTCTTTGAACCGAGGGTCAGCTTCTAACTGGCCCTTCCCAGAGTCAGCCCCAACCGCGTAAGTTTTCTTGAAGCTCAAAATGCAGTAACGACTCCTGATAGCCTCTGCATCACTGCTGATACTTGGCAAAACATTGCAGTTAGCAAGGAATATAGCCTCTGGCTTGTACGGATACTCGCCACGCCCCTTGTGCTCAATTGTCAGCTCATCGCCCGTGATGAACTGCTTGAGACTTTGCAGCTTATCCAGTTTCACCGCGTCTGCGTTTTCGCTAGACCAGTTGCACAAAGAATTCTCCAGGCCAGCAAGAGGAAACTTTCTCCCGCTGTCATAAACCTGAAAGTCCTTTAAGCTTTTGCCTGTCACACCCCGTCCCAACACCGCCACCAAAGCAGTCCGCAAAGTATCCTTACCGTTACTGCCATCGCCGTGACAAAGCAGTCCTTTAACCCGCGACATCTTCAGGCGAGCCAGCGGTAGACACAGTGCAGCAGCAACCGTTCTAAGGAAAATTTCACGCTGTTGTGGTTCCAGACACTCTAAAAGGCGATCGCAATCTACGGGGCTAATACTGGAGTCGTATTTGCCACCAATGTAGGTGTAGACCTGCTTAGGATTGTGCGGGGCAAAAGTATGGGAACCATCGGGATTAATCCTGAGAACCCCGTTAGAGCAGTTCAGACCCGGCGGGTTCACGGCATCAATCTCTACCGCCAAACCTGCAACCACCCAGTCGTAAACCTGATTAATGCTGGCAGAGCTGGCACGGTTGCAGCGGTATACGCCCTTAACGTTCTCAAAATAGGTACTGAGCCAATCACGGATACGGCGTTTTTCCGAAGGTTCCGACCGCAGTTGATAATAACCGTCGGCAAATTGGTAAATTTGACCCGCAATCGACACCCAATGCCCCTCAGAGTACAGTGAAGCCTCCGCCTTTTGGACGTAACTAAGCTCTGGAGGCGTTGCTATATCAGGGATGTAGTCATTTGCACTACTGTCATACTTCTGGCATACTACATCTTCTCGCGTATGCGCGTGAGAGGTAAGAAATTTATTAGGGGTTAAAGCAGCTTTTTTGCGATCGCTTTTTTTGAGCTGTTTCTCCCATTTGTCTAGGGTTGGCGCGTTCGCTACAGCCTCTTTGAAGGCATCGCCACCGTTAGCTTTGATAAAGTCATCCATCCCTTTGAATTGGGCATCCCAAGTTGTTATGTAGACCTCGCATCCGCGTTCTTCTAGCAAGCGGCCAAGCTTCAAAATGGCTGCACGGCAAGATGAGTTGCCCGCATAGTCAGAATCAAAGTCTATGTAGTGAACAGTTTCGGGTTGCACCCAGTTTTCAACCTCTTTTGCTAGTTGCCCGTCTTTGCCCCAGTTCCAAACTCCTGTCAAAGCAATGGTTGCTAAGCCGATGCTCAGTCCAGAGCCAGCCTTTTTAACCCCTTCTGTCCAGTGCCGGGGAACAGAGAGGTCGTTGCGAGTCTTGAACCAGTAATCTCTGTCTGGCATGGCTAGAAAGATTGCGTCGGGTTCAGTCCCTGATGCTGTTAGGTATTTGCGCGGTTTTTGCCCTTCTGGTTGGTGCGGCTTGTCCGGCTTGCCCTGTCCGTAGCGGTTCCCTGTTTTTACCCCAGTGCGCCAGTTGATGCTGCGACACCACCAACCACCTGTTTTGATTGGTTCTTTGGGCTGGATGCGTTCGTTGAGTTCTTTTGCTGTTAGCGATTCGATATTGAGACGGGCGATCGCTTCTGATACGGCTGAACCTTCAACCCACTCGGCGAGGTGTTTGGGGCTGATGAAGGTTGAATTTTGGGATGCAGAATTTGACCCATTGGGGTATGATGAATTCATGAATTTACCGCCCTAAAAAGCGGGTTTAGTACCAAAAGCCGTTGCAGCATCAGAGTCCAATTTGAAGAGCAGCGGTTTTTTGGTGTTTACTTGAATTTTTAAAAGCTTGAAGCACGAATTGGAACGAGCTTTATATCGTTGAAAGGCAAGACTATAAATTGTTTTGCTTCCTTTCCCTATCCGATAAAAAGCCAGTTATCTCGTGCAAATGAGAATCGAATCTAGCTCAATGTGTGAGTCGTATGCACTCACGGCGCTTATCACCGGGCCGTCTGTTTACCGGGTTTTAACCCGCCCCTCCTAACAACCTACTTTGGGAGATTCCCGGATTCATACAGCCGAACTGGTACAAATCGCGCCTACTCTTTCTCTTGTCAAAGCATTTCATGGGCTGCCTACCGGATGCACCTCAATTGCTCAAGGTTAGGGTTCCACCAATTTGAATCGTACATCTTGCCGGAGAGTTGCGGCTATTTTTCCGAAGTTCCGGCGGAGTCTGTGCAACTTCGGCAAGCAAGCTCTGCGGAACATCGAAAAAATCCCGCTCGTAAAGAAACCCAAGAGCTTAAAGAAGGAATCAAGTAGTCAAAAAACACATCACAATAGATGATAAATTGTTTATTATCTATTTTTTGCTAATTATTAACTAACATTATCTATTAAGCTTTTTTTCTACTTGTTAAAGAGTGTACCGGGTATTACTCGGTTCCGGTTGCCTGCGGCGCCTTAAATTCTGGGTGTCGCGGCCGGGGGGCAGACCCTAAACCAGCCCCCCCCGGCCCGCGTTTTCATTCTTCTTTTTCCTCCTTAATAAATGGAAGTAAGTATTCATACTCAGCCTTTGCGTTGCGGTAAGCTTGACTGCTACCGGGGCTCACACCCCAAATTTCTTTGAGGATTTTATTTTTGCCGTGGAGGCCTTTGACGTGACATTGCAGAATTGATTCGATTTGTTCGCGCTCCCTAGCAGATAAATTCACGACTGCCAGTTCGCTAGAATCGGCAGAAGTCTTTTGAATCAACAGTTCTAGTGATTCTTTTATCGAATTGAGTTCTGTCTCGTTTGCGCGTCCTGTTCGCTGATTCGTGTTGAGAATTTCCTCAGCTTCTATGCGCCGTTGCTGTTCGGAGACATAAATCTCTGTTGCGAGTTCATCTGCGACATCAGCGTTAATTGCCGCGTTTTTCATTGCCTCGAATTCCTCAACTTGGTTGAGTTTGACGGCAACCCTGCGAGCTTCAAAGCAGCAAGCCCAGGAGCCGATTAAGGCCAATCCTGTAGTCAAGTTGTGCAAAGGAATCTTTCGGCTGAGAATAAACGGTGGCGCTAGCCAAAGGGTGAAACTCGAAACCGTCAGCACCGATATTTTTAAGAGCGACATATCATCACCCCCAATCCGATCGCCACGGCTGCAAATGCTAGACACAAAATGCCCTGCAAATCGAGCGCTTTGATTTTGAGCCGTGCAATCAGCCAATCGTCGAGCATCCAGCTCAGCATCCACAGCACAGCAAAAATTATGTAAGCAGCGCGGACGAGCGCCAAGGCTTGAGGATGCAAGGAAGCCAGCCAGCAGAAAAAGCTAGAGGCAACCGCAACCATCAAAAAATCGTTGAAAATTGCGATCGCCTTTGTCATGGTTTCGCCCCTTGCAATTTGGCTCTAATTTCGCCGATGCGAGTTTCAGCATTGCTGGCCGCTTGGTCGAGACTCATTCCAAGCCGAGCATAGGCAGGGCGTTGAGCGTGTAAGTGTTTGCCAAGTCGAGCATCAGCGCGCTTTTTAACGAGTTCGTTGTCAGCCACCACGCCTTCATACTTGCGGTGGTACTTGTGAACTTTTGCATCAGCTTCTTCAATCTTCCCCGCAGCTTCATAACCGCGCTTGGATTGTCTGGCTCCCTCGGTCTTTTGCTTGGCAAGCTCTTTCATTGCATCCGCTTCTTCTTCGGTGAAATAGCGAGGCTTCTGAATGATGGGAACCGAGCGCTCGCCTGCTGCAAATTTACCGGGGTTTAACGGGCTGATTGCATCCGCTGAGGTGGCGGCCATCACTTTATTTTTGTCGATTGCGTGTGTTCCGTCGTGGACAATTCCACCGCCGGACTGGGTAGCAGCTTGATTGCTACCACCGCTCAACAGTTTTTGCATGAGTCCCATTACTTTGCTGCTCCGATTTGAATGTTGATGCGAACTGGGGGAAACAGATTGAGAGGATTGATTTGTCGCCACATTGACATTGCCAGCACAAAGACCCCCGCCGATGCGAGTACAAGTGCGATGAGTTGAGAAAAATCAACCCATTCTAAAAAGTTGGTGGAAGTCTGGCGGGTAAAGTCGCAGACGGGGAAGGAACCGTCGTTAGTCCAGCCAGTGTCTACACTGTCTACAGCTACTGTATTAAAGGATTCAGGTATTGTGTCTGCAGTGTCTACAACATTGAGAGTAATGTCTACAGTGTCTACACTGTCTAGTGATTCGCCGTCAACAAGATAAAGCTCTAGCAGCGCTTCCCATGTGGAAGTCTTGGAAAGCTTCCCAAACTGCTTTGCGTCTTCGTTGGTGAAACCGCGCTCGAAAGCGATCGCCTTGAGTTTGTCAATGCGGCGGTAATGTACGGGAGGCTCAGTCATGGCTAGCCCCCGCACCCGGAAACGTTAAGTGTTGCGATCGCCTCTTGGGACAATCGGCTGAATGTGGCATTATATTTAGGCTCCAAACGTTGCTGATAAACGGTTTGGGGAAGTCGTGACTTGGTTAGCGGTGGTACGCTAGTCAGTCGCGCATCAAATCTTCCTTAGTTACATACGATCGCAGTTTCACAGCCATCTGTCAACACAGAGACTGTAAACTTTTGTTTCCAATTATTCGGCAAGCAACTCTATCACTTCGTCGGGAGTAATGCCGTAAATAGCAGCCAATAATCTAATACATTGTGCGTCGCTTCCTATTTGCTTGAGCACCTGAATAGCACTACTCAAAGGAATAGCTTCCTTTGTAAATCGAGTCAATAAATCAATTGTCGTTTTGGTATTAGCTCGCTTCTTGTAAGTGCCTTCGTTCATCTGCGTTGAATGTCCCAAATTTTTGGCTCTCGTCTCCTGAGACATCCCAGCCATCTGACCATTAAGATTAGCCAAATGACGTAAAGCGTGAGACTGAGTAAAACCTTTATTCCATCTTTTCAAAGTAGTCCAAGCACGGCGACTGTATATGCCAGCAATTGTTTTGGGACTATCTGACAATAAACAGATTTCAGGTGGTTTACCCGACTTGATTCCTAAACGCTCTATTAAGTCAGGATGAGTCGGTGCTAACATCGGTACGCACAGTCGGTAGCCAGTCTTAGTCGTTGTATCTAGTGATGTTTTGTCGCCCACTACAGCAATCATTCTCACGTTGTCTGGCTCGGTCAGTGCCTGAATAATAATTCCATCCTCTGTCTTAAATGATTTGTCAATGTTTTGAATAGCAAAGACTTCGTGTACTCGAAAACCATACACCACTTGCATTGAGAACACCCATAACCAACAGCGTCGCTGCTCTAAATTGTATCGTTTATTGCCAAGAGGGACATCTAAAACATCTTCACAGAATTTAATAAATTCGTCAATGGATACTGATTGCAGGTCTTTTCTAAACTCCGTTTGTCTTCCGTCAATCTCCTTGAGATGAGCGAGTATATCAGTATTGCCGATAACTTCAGCTAACTTTTTCATGGCACACAAGCAGTTTTTAAAACATTTACTGCCTTGTTTTTTACTATTGATTACCGACAGAATATCCGTTAAGTTGACAACCGTATTCCGTGGTAAAAGCTTGTAATCGTGACCGTAAACGGCATCCCAAGTATTCTGCTGACTGATACTATTTTTGTCGCGCTGTTGACGGCGTTTAGTACGTCCATCCCAGTAATCTTTCTCTACTTTTGCTATCGCATCACCAAACGTCATCAAATCATTTTTGATGATATTTTTTTCTAGAATCGTATCATCGTACCACGCTAAAAACTGAGACTCACTAGAGAACGAGCTTAGAGCATTAGCGACTAAATGAGCTTTTCTCGTAGCGTCAGTAATACCCTGCATCGTCAGATAGCACCCGCAGGTTTTGTTGACCCGCTTGTTACCTAACTTGAACTGAAGCGTTATGTAACCCCCACTAGCTTTGCTGTCTCTTTTGAGTCCTACTCCTTTAGGGCATTCCTTCTGGGCTTGCTTGAAATAGTCCAAAATCCGCTCGTAGCCGATAAGGTAGTCGGCGGTAGTATTTGTTGTGACTGAATTAAACTTTTCGCTCATCTTTCGCTCCCAGCTCTAAAATGTTGAGTTTGCTTGCTGTATAGACCATACATCAAGTAGCTCAGTCTTCGCTCAAGTGCAAGACAGGACTTTCAGAGTGAGTAGAGAAAAGCGCTAGGACGGCGGAAAATCGTAATTTGAAGCCTAAGTGTTAATTCAAGTCCTTTTATCCGCACTACTCTTAACGCTTTGTTCCGGCGCGAACATCTTCCCAAATTCGATCGGGATTTAAGCTCAATTCGTGCACTTGATATTTTTCCAGAAATGCACCGAGAGATTCTCCAAAGCTAAGTTCGAGATAGTGCGGTTGTTTGCGGCGTTGAATGTATTCGCGCAAGGCGATTTCAACTAAGGTTTCCAGCGAATTTTCTCATTGTAGTTCGATCGCCTCTTGTAGCAGTGCCGTATCCACATTCAGGCTGGTCATCATTGGCTTTCATCTTTTAACCGTTGTTTTAATCATACGATCGCCACCCGGAAGAAATCGATCGTATTATTATTGATGCAGTTAATCGACAAAGCGACGGATGAGGGCGAGACAAAATTGGATTTGCCGAGTTTGGAGTTGGAGGAATTGCCGCCGGAGATTGGCAAGTGCACTGGGCTTGAGACTTTGGTGTTGGGGGAAATTTGCTATGATAGTTTGAGCGATCGCACTATTCTACATTGCGTAAATTATCAGCTATGAACATTCAGTTGGTTGACTCCTTAATTCAAGTCATTGAGTCGCTGACACCTGAAAAGAGTTTGCTGTTTCAAGAAAAACTCTCAGCTAGGGCGATTCAGAGTACGCCTGGAGTGTGTGGAGGATATGCCCGAATTCGCAACACCCGCATTCCTGTTTGGACGCTGGTTTCGCTTCACCAACAGGGGGCTGATGAGGCGGAATTACTTCGGAATTATCCAGGTTTATCCGATCGCGATTTAGAGAATGCTTGGCGTTATTACGATCGCCACCGCGCAGAAATCGATCGCATTATAGTTTCTCATCAAACCGAATAGTAGAATAGTAGATAGCTAAAAGAGGGATTTTAGATATGGAAATGAATCAGTATTTTGATTTCTTAGCACCGGATGATATTCGGATTAAAGGACATCGCATCGGGATTGAGACCGTGCTGTATGAATATTTGCATCGGGAACGCACCCCAGAAGAAATTCAGCAATTCTATCCATCTCTAACTTTAGCAGAAGTTTACACAACTATTTTGTATTATTTGCTAAACAAGGAATCAGTAAGTAGATATATACAAGATTGGTTGGAATGGTCGCATCAGCAGCGAAAAATGCAAGCAACAAATCCGCATCCGGCTGCGGAAAGATTGCGAAAATTGAAGGCTGAACGGGAAAGTCAAACTGCAATCCAGGATACTTGAGAAATGGCGCTTAAATATTTGATGGATGAGAATGTTACGCCAATTTATGCTACACAACTTCGCCGGAAACGCCCCGATTTAGTAGTTTGGGCAGTGGGCGACATTGGTACACCTCCGAAAAGCACTCTCGATCCAGATATTTTGATTTGGTGTGAGGATAATGGTTTTATTTTAGTCACCAACAACCGCAAGTCAATGCCCGTCCATCTGGCAGATAATATGTCTGCTTTCAGCCATATTCCAGGAATTTGAGTTTTGAACTCAGATTTAAGTATTGGGCAAAATATTGAGGAATTAATTTTGATTGCTGATGGTTCGTTTGATAACGAATACCAACATCAGATCGTCCATCTCCCATTAACATAAACAGGACTGATGCACGAGTGGTCAGAAACCGGGTTTTTGCCAGAATTCTTGGTGATAGCGTAGAAACCCGAAAAAACCCGGTTTCTTAGATGACGCGCGGGCAATTCCCCATCAACCAAAAAATCCTGTCACAATAAAATGAAGACTACGGGGAGACAAAAGATATGACGAGAGAGGAGTTGTTGCAGTTAATCGACAAAGCGGCTGATGAGGACCAGACAGAATTGGATTTGGCAGGGTTGGGGTTGGAGGAATTGCCGCCGGAGATTGGCAAGTGCACGCAGCTTGAGTCGTTGGTGTTGGTGAAATTCGATCAGGAAAAACGAAAATGGGTTGGAAATAAGCTAACTGAGTTTCCTGATGTTGTTCTTCAATTAACCAACTTAAAAATACTTAACCTCAATAACAATCAGATTACCTCCATCCCAGAGGCGATCGCCCGACTATCAAATCTAACATGGCTTAGCCTCGATAACAATCAGATTACGGTCATCCCAGAGGCGATCGCCCGACTATCGAATCTAACATCGCTTAGCCTCAGTAGCAATCAGATTACGGTAATCCCAGAGGCGATCGCCCGACTATCGAATCTGACAATGCTTAACCTCGGTGGCAATCAGATTACCGTCATCCCAGAGGCGATCGGGCAACTGTCGAATCTGACAATGCTTCTCCTCCATACCAATCAGATTACCGCAATCCCAGAGGCGATCGGGCAACTGTCGAATCTGACAGTTCTTAACCTAATTGGCAATCAGATTACGCTAATCCCAGAGGCGATCGGCCAACTGTCGAATCTGACACAGCTTTACCTCTGGAACAATCAGATTACGCTAATCCCAGAGGCGATCGGGCAACTGTCGAATCTGACAGTTCTTGACCTAATTGGCAATCAGATTACGGTAATCCCAGAGGCGATTCGTGGCATGGAGAAGCTCGAAAAACTGCACTTGAAGAGTAATCCGCTCCCGATTCCTCCCGAAATCCTCCAAGACGATTTGCGAACCATCCTCGACTTCTACTTCCAAACCCGCAATCCCAACGACACCGAAGAACTCTACGAAGCCAAACTGCTCATCGTCGGCGAAGGCGAAGCCGGAAAAACCACCCTCGCGAAAAAACTCCTCAACTCCGACTACAAACTCCAAGAACAAGAACCCTCCACCGAAGGCATTGATGTCAGCCGCTGGGAATTCCCATACAACGGCAAAACCTTTCGCGTCCACATCTGGGACTTCGGCGGACAGGAAATCTACCACGCCACCCACCAATTCTTCCTCACCGAACGTTCCTTCTACATTCTCCTAGTCGATAACCGCCGCGAAAACCCCAACCTCTCCTACTGGCTGAGCATCATCGAACTCCTCAGCAGCGCCAGTCCCGTCCTTCTCGTCCACAACGAAAAACAAGACCGCTGCTGCGACATCAACGTCTCCCAACTGCGCGGCGACTTTGCCAATTTAAAAGAATCCCTCAACACCAACCTCGCCCACAATCGCGGACTCGATGAACTCCAATGCTACCTGCAAAAAAACATCACCCAACTCAACCACGTCGGCATCCCCATCCCCAGGCCCTGGGCAAACGTCCGTCATGTCCTGGAAAACTACGCCCGAAGCAGAAACTACATTGATATCCATGAGTTCTACGACATCTGCGCCAGCCAAGGCTTTGACAAATCCGACCAACGCACGATGCTGAGTATGAGCAAATACCTGCACGACCTTGGTATTATCCTCCACTTCCAAAAAGATCCTGACACTAAGAAAGAATCTATCCTCCAGAACCTAGTCATCCTCCGTCCCGAATGGGCAACCAATGCCGTCTACAAAGTCACCCATAACGAACAAGTCATCGCCAATTACGGACACTTCACCGACGAAAACCTCAGCGAAATCTGGAGTGACGACGAATACGACTACCTTCACGACAAGCTACTCCAGCTCATGAAAAGCTTCAAAATCTGTTACGAAATCGGCCAATCGGGACACTACATCGCCCCGCAACGTCTCCCTCTCGAACCGCGCAACTATGACTGGGATGACAGCGACAACCTAATCGTGCGCTACGAATACGAGTTTATGCCCAAAGGCATCATCACCAGGCTGATTGTAGAGATACACGGCTTGATTTGCCGGATAAAAAGTACCGATATTGTCTGGCGTGACGGCGTTGTCCTCACCGACAACTACGCCAAAGCCGAAGTCATCGAGAACTATCATCAACGAGAAATCCGCATCCGCGTATCTGGAACCCAGAAAAAATCTTTATTAGACAAAATCCGCCACGAACTCTGGAAAATTCATGCTACTTACGATAAACGCCTAAAATATCAAGAATTCATCCCTTGCAATTGTGCCAAATGCAAAGGTAGCCAAAATCCTCATCTCTATGCCTTTGATAACTTGCGCCGCCGTTTGGACAATCGGAAGTACACAGTGGAATGTGAAATATCCTACGAGAATGTGAATGTGCGGGGCTTAATGGACGATTTTCCCGACTATTCCCGCCAATGGGAACAAGAGCGACTTTCTGGAATCGATCGATTTGATTCGGTAGAGTCTTCTAGAGCGCAGCAAAATATTTACAACGTACACTTAAACATGAACCCCGAACAAAAGACTGAAACTTCTGCCAAAACCAACAACTTCAACGGCCCGATGTCCGGTGTTATCGGCAGCGACAACGCCGAAGTTAATAACAGTCAATTTATTCTAAACAATAACGCGAATACCGCGGAAATTCTAAAACTGATTTCATCGATGCGTGAAACCGCCGCCCAATTTCCTGAAGACGAGCGCGAAGAAGTGTTGACGGAAATTGACAACGTGGAAGCACAACTAAATAAACCCCAAGACAAGCGCAATATGAAACTGATTGCCAAAAAATTGGGTGTTATTTTGGCGATCGCGGCGGGCATTGCTGGTCCGATCGCAAATATGACCGATTTTACCAACAATGTAACTGATTTAGCTGAAAAAGCCAATGTCCAAATCCAGTTACCATCGGCACGGTAAATAAAACTGGGTACCTGCGTTAATCTGCCTCTATCTGCCTCTATCTGCGGTTAAAAAAAAGAGAATTTCTTAACCGCAGATGACAATGGATGGACGCGGATTCACGCAGATGAAGAACCAAATTTTACCTTAACTTTTTCAGTTTCCTTAAGTGCGATCGCCTCAAATTGTCCACCAACTGTCGCAACTGACTCAAATTTCCCGCTTCGCCGCCATACTTCCACCGCACGTAAGCTTGCGAAACTTCCTCAATTACTTCGGCTTCATCAGTTGCATGGTGGCCGCGCATTGTCTTTGCATATTCCAAAGGCGTTTGAGCTTTCTGCTTGGCAAATCCGCGACTTGCCAAATCCTTCAGCATTTGCTGATAAACCCCCTCCACCGGCGGCAACTTATGCAGCCAGCGGCGGTAGCGCCACTTGCGCCACCCTTGCCAAATTAACCAGCCAATAAACCCAAAGGCGATCGCGCTAATCAACCCAGTAAATAACCCCACCCAACCCCTAGCAAACTGTCCCAGAAACCAACCCAGAATCAAACTGATCCAGCCAATTACAAAACCTATAACTGAATCCAGCCCGCTTCTGAGAGGAGTCGGTAGCCAAGCCGCGATCCACTTCCAAAACGATTCCAGCGCGCTAAAAGTCTGGTTGTCTTCCACCGAAGCCGGAATCAGCGGATAACCGGGAATCGGATTAAAACCAAACCAGCCGTATTTAGGAAAATATACCTCCGTCATCAAGAAAGCGTCGGTATTTTTCACCACATACAAACCAGTAAACGGGTTGAATTCTCCCGTATCGAAACCGCCAGCCACTCGCGCCGGAATCCCGATCGACCTCAGCATAATTGTCAGTACCGTCGAAAAATGGTCGGGGTATCCGCCTGTAACTTTTTTGCCGTCTTGCGTGTTTTGATAGCCAAACAGAAAACCCTCGACTAAATCTTCAGTTTCTTCTAAATAAGGCAAAGCTTTGACAAGTTTGTAATTCGGGTTTTGCTTCAAATATTGAGCTAAGTACAGAGCTTTTTCGTAGGGAGAATCGATCGCCCTGTCCGACTTAGCCACTCTTGTTCTCCCCAACAAGATTTCTTCAGTTTTTTCTCGCACTTTCTGGGCAATTTCTGGCGGCACGTCCAAATAGAATTTGCGAATATTTTTCGGGTAATTAGTACCAGTTTGCCCCAACAAGGAGCGATCGCGAAAAGGTACGTTAGAAATCACCGTATAAGTCAAACCTTCCGCCAACTCCACAGGCGATCGCAAACCTCCCTCCGCATCAATCGCCACTTCCTGCGTCGGAAAATAAAGTTCCTTCGGCTTGTTTAAAGCCGGAATCAAATTTGGTAACTGAGCAAGAATAGTATAACTTTGAATCACCTCTTGAGTGCGGGGCGCATTCGGATAGGGATTCAGATAAAATTGATAAGACCAGCGAGGTCGATTCACCTTAAAAGCGTCGTCGTTGCGCGAAACTTCCCAACCCTGACCGGTATATTTGTCAAAGCCCAACACTCGCCAAAAACCCGCCGCCTGCGATCGCACCCGCATCACCACTTGAGGTTTTAATACCCCCCGCAAATTTTGATTGATGCGCTGGTTGAAACCGTAATAAAAAGTAGAGTCTACCTCTCCTGGCCCTTTGTCTGGGTTTCTCCCCTTCCCTCCGCCAGTTCCTTTTTGATTCCCCCCCCTGACATACCCCGGATTGGTAATGCTGCGCGAGTCAAACTCGCCCTGATATTCAATAGGAGCACTCACGGGAAAAGTCCGCAATTGATAGCCTGGGAGGCGCGGCAAAAACGCAAAAATAGCCAGCCCCAACCCTACAGTTATCAACAACAACAAACTAAAATACTTGGGAGATAAAGTAGCAGCAAATAGCGATAAATTGTTGTTTTTACTTCTACTTTCTGTCGCCGGATTGATGTTTTCTAGCTTCGAGAGTCCCAAGCGCGAGCGGTAATCCAGCACCAAAGTCGGCAGCACTAAAGCCAAAAATACCAACAGCAGCGGCCCAAAAGTCAGCGTTTGACTGATGGTCGCCGCTACACTCAACAAAATCAGCCCGATGACGACCGAATAGCCCAAATCCTTGCGGCGGGGCAAATCGAAACTGTGCAACACTTGAATGTTAATTAACAGTTGCGCCAAAACTAACCGCGTATCGTTTAATTCTCCCACCAAGCGGGTAAAAAAGGCGAACAGCGCCACCAGCATTCCAATAGCTATGCAGAATTTAGCGGCTACATTGCGATCGCGGCGGCGGTACCAACTCCAAGTTGCTCCCACAATACTAACAGGCACAGCCCACAGGTTCAGGCTTTCTTCAGAAGCAACATCAGTAGCCACAATTCCCACAATTACCAACAACTGAACTAGGATTCGCAGCAGTAAAGAATCCTCAGTCACCGGCGGAGGCATTGCCTCTATCCGCTCCCACAGTTTACCCAAAACAGGTATATTTCGCAGGTTATCAGTTGTCATGTGCACCCATCCAACGATTTTAGATTTTAGATTTTAGATTTTAGATTAAATCCACAGATTTATCTGGGTTTTAACTAATATCTAAATCTTATTTCTCTGCCATTCGATTTGAGATTGAATCCACAGATTAACTTCACAGATGAATCTGGGGGCTTTAATTCGTCTCTAATTTTTTTGGCTTTCCGCGACAGAAATCAGCAGATTGTATCTGTTTTTGTGTGAGGTCAAACCGTAGAGTAAAAAACGCAGTTAACTACTCTAATTTTACCTCGATAGTTGCTGTTTTATCCAGCCAAAGTTGGACGAATAGCAAACATCAGAGGTCTAGTATCGAAGTTTTGGAATTTGACTTCTAGGGCATAAGTCTTGTCAGGTTGCGGGTCAAACAACTCCACACTTAAATGCCCGGAATTCGGACGCTGTGCAGTTGCTTCGGCATCTCCTCCCTTGAGTTCCAAACTTCCTCCCCCTGGAAATTCGCACTCAACTCTTAAACACGGCCTTGGTGGTTCTGTGTTGCGGTTAGACAGGTATTGAGCAGAGAGAGTCAGGGAGCCCAAAGCAGTCAGCCACTCCCGCGAAATAGGGGGCTGGTTTACAGGACAATTCAAAGTTAGAGACTCAATGATTTCTCGGGCGGCCAACAACGACATTAGCATTTGTTGATCGATAGTTGCCGCTTCGTAATTCGGTAAATCTTCTACTTCTAAACCTGTAATTCCTCTGGTAGCACCTCTGAGTACGAAACCAGCTAATTGGTTGAGTTCCTCAGACTGGCCCGGAAACAAACTATCTACAGCGCGAACTAATTTCGAGCCTTCCCGCAGCGACGACATTACCAATTGCTGACAAGGTTCTAGCAGTTGAGCAAAAACCCCTTGGGCGATCGGAATTGGCAGGCGACCCCATCTAATATTTTTTAGTTGGGGAGTCCAGAGGTGCAGGGGTGGAACCCATTGGGGGACTGCATCGTCTGGATAGTCGTGTTCGTAGCTCTTGAGTTCTGTTTCCCAGGGGAACAGCGGCGGGTTGGCTTCAATTTCGGATCTAAGCCTTTCTTTTAACAAGGTCTGAAAACGGTCTTGCACGGTCGGTATTTCTCCAATAGTCAGGGGTTGTGCGGGTGAAATGCTCTGCGAACCCACTTGATAGTCCAGCGGGTCTGGTTCGTCCCATTCCCAGTATTCCAGCCCGGAATTCTCTTCTGTTTCGCCCCACTCTTCTGAGGGAAGGGGGTCATTGACGTTTTCCTGCTCTTCGCTAGAGGCATTCGGGATTGGCGCCTGCAATATCCAGTCTAAAAAATGGCGCTCGAAAGCCTCTGCATCCCTGTTCGTTTCGTTATTCATCAGTAGATGCCCCTTCTCCGGAATCTGAACGATTTCGCAATTCCCAGGCAAGTTCCAGCAATTTAAACCACCGTTTCTGTACCTGGGCTACCGTGCTGCCGAGGGTTTGCGCGATCGCTGACTCTGACAGACCTTGTTGTTTCAACTGTAACAAACGCTGTCCCTCTGGGCCAATTTGTTCGCCAAAGGACTGCCACTGAGAAGGCAGCAAACCTAAATTTTTGTCTAAGTCTGCTTCCAGCCACTGGTGAACGAGTTCCCAACGGTGCGACATGGCGAACCTGAGCAAGTGGTACTTGAAGCGCTGCTGCAAATAGTCTCTTTGGCGGGGAGTTATGCCCAGGATCGACTCTATTTCGTTAGTCGGCAAGTCTTGCAAGCGCAGCACGAAGTAATCGGCGCATTCTTCTTGGTTGCGCTCTTTTAAGTAGGCGACTAATTCGTCAATCACGTTTTGCCGCAGAGATTCTGACTCGTCGGCTGGGGGGCGAATTGCAGATGAACCATGTCCGGCCATTGCTTCCCGCACCGAGTGCACGGAGGTGTCGTTCCAAGTTTGGTCAGAATCCCAAGCCCCTCCGTCGGCGGCTTGTTCCATATCTACAGAGGTTTCTTTGGGCTGCTGCTGGGAAAATGTTTTGGCCCGTAAAATAATTAGTTGCTGGCTGCGGTTCCGAGGTAAGGGAATGCGCCGTTTGCCGAAGCGCTCTACAAAGGCCATGTACTCTGCTAGTTCTAAGCGAGTGCGGGGGCTGTAGGTCGGTGGTAGTTGGGTTTCGCGCCGGAAAGCCTTTAAAGCTTCGAGATAAAATCCTTGCAAAAAATCTTTGATCAGTTCTATTCGCGCCTGATAGCTAGACTGCAACTGGGGAGGGGTGATGGAGCGATAGACGATCGCGCTGAGGGTACTGTGCAATTCTACTCGCCCTGGCCCAGATCCTAAATTTTCATAGTGGAGACATTGTTGCAAGCGGTGCCGGGCGAGGCTCTCGGCTGCACCTTCTATATCTCCTGAGTCTTGAATCCGCTGGCTTTCTGTGCATATCCTGGTGACTTCTGCTGCGAGTCGCCCTGCTACATCTTGGCAGTTCTGCTCAGACGCCCGAGTGGACTTTTTTAGTTCGTCTAACAGCAGTTGAAATATGGTTTCCACGCTCTGGCCGATTTCCCGCATGATGGTTGACAGCTCACTTTGAAAGTAGCACACCCTGGGACTTTAAATTTATAATTTTAGATTTTATAGTGGGCAGTGCCGGGTATTTACATACTTTAACCTGCACCTGTTACCCTGAAAATTTGAAACTCAAATCTCTAATTAACTGACTGATGGATTTAGACCAACAGATTGAAGCACTGATCGACAAAGCCCCGCCCGACGGTTCGACGCCACAAATTTTAAAGGCGATCGCCCCGGCGCTGATTTTAATTGCCCAACAGCTACAGCACTTGGAATACTCTATCCTGCAAGCGGTAGACGAAAGTTGGGCGATCGTGGTTTTGAGCAATCTCAAGCAACCGGGACGGGAAAAAAAGGTGATTTATGCTTTTCCCACTCTTGAAGATGCGTCCTCCGCAGCGGCGGCTGGGGGCGATCGCGTCAGGCCCGTGTGTTTGCCTGTTACTCACATTTTATTTCAGATGATCGCCCTCGAAGGTCTAGACAGCATTGTTTTTTTTGAAAATCCCGGTAATCAGGAAGTAGGGACGGAAATCCCTCGCCAGCAAGTGCAGGAATTAATTAACGTTTATTTGCAACAGTACCGATCGGCTTTACAGTCAAATTCTAGCAATCTGCCCCCGGATATCGCATAGTTAGAGATTGGAAATTGGGAGTTAGGAATTGGGACTTGGGACTTGGGAATTGGCAGCCCCAAGCTGGTAACTAATACCCAGTTCCTTCTTCCTTCTTCCTTCTTCCTTCTTCCTTCTTCCGTCTTCCTTCTTCCTGCTAATAAAGTCGGCTCAAAACGTAATCTGCTAAATCTATCAAAGCTTGGCGGGACTCTGAATTGGGCAGCGCTGCCAAGTATTCGACAGCTTTCTGCGCGTGATTTGTTGCTAGTTCGCGCGATCGCACTATGCCTTGAGAATCTGCTACCAATGTCAAAGCCTGTTCTATATCTCCTTCTTGAGCGAACTCGCGTTCTATGAGAACTTCCAAATAAGGCTTTTCTTCTAGGGCAAATAGCGCTGGCGCTGTCAGATTTCCGCCGATCAGATCCGAGCCTGCAGGTTTCCCCAAAGTTTCCGTTGAAGCGGTGAAATCTAATATATCATCTACTATTTGGAATGCCAAACCAATGTGGCGACCGTAGTTATACAAATCTTCTGCTATTTCCGGTGAAACTTCGCTCAAACATCCCGCTGCTTTGGAACTGTTGGCAATTAAAGATGCTGTTTTGTAGTAACTTTTTTCGAGGTACGCTTCGATCGACAAACTGGTGTCAAATCCATTTAGTCCCTGTTGAATTTCCCCCTCTGCTAAATCCATAATCACTTCCGAAAGCAGTTTGACTACTGGCAGGTTGTCCAGATTTGCCAAATGCCACGAAGATTGAGCGAACAGAAAATCTCCCGCCAATACTGCCACTCGGTTGTTAAACCGACTGTGTACCGTCGGTACTCCCCGCCGCAAGTCCGACTCGTCCACCACGTCGTCGTGAACTAGACTGGCCGTGTGAATCATTTCGGTGATTTCCGCGAGGCGGCGGTGTTTTTCTGTGATGGCACCATCGGGCATAGTCGCCTTGGCCATCAACAAGACTATTGCGGGTCTTACCCGTTTTCCCTTTGTGCCGAATAAGTATTCTGCAGCCGCGTACAAGATGGGATGACGGGCACCCACTAACTGTTTTAAGTTTTCTGTCAACAGTCGCAGGTCTTCTTCAACCGAGGAAAATAGGACAGTGCTAGAGATCATGGATACGCCGACTCAAGCCGTAAAGTAACAAAATTTTACATATCATATCTTTATTTTAAGGTAATTCTTTGCAACAGGGAAGAGAAATTTTGGCGATCGCCACTGATTTGCGATCGGTAGCCCGATCGAAGTCACCCGACTACCTCCAGCCAGTAGCCTGCTGCCAGAGCCGTTCCCCCCAATTGTAACGAATTGTTAAGTATATTGTCGAAAAATCTGTAAATCCCAGAAACCCTGTGTTATTATGGGTATTAAGGATTTAAACAATTCTATACATTAAGTACAGGCTGTGATTAATCCAGGCGGGCAGGTAGCTTTCAGGTGCCTGTAAGAATTTCGTATAACCAGCCTTATTAGTCAGATCGCAGCAAAAATTTCTGGGACAGATTTTTAGTTCCTTGGGACTAAAAATTTTCAGAATTTAAGACTAGCGCATCTTATGTGCGCGGTAGCTCAAAGTAGCTAAAGTGGATGGTTTTACGTTGTTTAAGCACCTGTAAAGCAGTAAATCATTATTGACCCCGCCGAAAAACGGAAGCCACCGACAACAGTCGTGGAGAGATCGAACATTTTAGAGGCTAGTGCCTGCTCCGATGATTGATCTGCGAGTGAATCTCAAATCTAAAACCTAAAATCTAAAATCGACAACAGTCGTAGAGAGATCGAACATTTTAGAGGCTAGTGCCTGCTCCAGTGATTCATCTGCGAGTAAATCTTTAATCTAAAACCTAAAATCTAAAATCCACTGACCGGGAACGCCTAAATGTTCCCCCAGCCTTGATATGGAAAAGCAGCCTTCAGAACCAAGTTATTGCCTTGGGTGCTGACTTAATGTCGTAGGTATTGAACTTATCCTTCTCCTCCTCGTCCTTGACTTTTGGTTATCATTATGAATTATCGCGATATTCCTCTAATTATTCCCGTTCTGGCCGCCGGTTATGTCATGACTATTTATGTAGTCCTGATGTTGGTCGAACGCAGCTCTAAAATAACTCGATTGGGCGAGTAGCCCATTGCTCGGCAGCCGAATCCGCGCTCGGAGCAATGGGCTATTGGCTCTGAATTCCGAATACTTAATAATAACCTTGCCTTGAATGCTAGCTCGCAAAGGCAGGGTTCTACCATTTGAGATTAAAGATTAAAGATTTTAGATTTTAGATTTATGAAGAATTGATGAAGCTCGTGGCTTAGCGGTAACAGGCAAGTATCAGAATATTTGGGGCGATCGCTGCGGACACATATCAGCGGCTGCACTAAATCAAGTTTGGATAAATCTGATTCACAATGCTTTACAAGCGATGGACAATTGTGGAGTTTTCAGCATATAGCTGAGAGCTTTAAATCAGAGGATGTTCGTTATCGTCAAATATTCGCAGCAAGGGAATTGGGCCGGAGGTTTTGCCGCGCATATTTGACCCGTTTTTTACCACAAAACCCGCTGGCGAAGGCTCTGGCTTGGGATTGGATATTGTTAAGAAAGTTGTCGAAAAACATTCGGCTAAGATAGAAGTAAGATCGGCGATCGGTCAAAGGACGTTTACTGTGTCAATTTCGATCGCCATTTAGCCCGCTTTGCACCCGAAATTATATGATGTACGACCAAAAATGCAACTTTAGACGGATGTCATTCGATTTTAGAGTTGAGATTTTGAGATTTACTTGCAGTGCCGTGAATCGCCGGAGCAAATACAGGAATCTCAATGTTTTGGCTCTAGATGATATCAAATTCTCTCTTCATCGGAATAGTAAATTCACTGTTGACTGTTAACAGTTAACTGTTAACTGTTAACATCATGTATGAGTGCAACCGGAATTGATATGAGAGAATTGCGTGGCACGGTATCCATTTTTGGGCTGGTTAAAAACATACAAATTTAGGGGCGCGTTCTAAACCGTTATGCGATCGGTGATTGCCAATTGTTAATTTTTTAATGAAAAATGTCAAATCAAAAATGATATTAGACGGATGTTAAACTTCGATCGCAATCGGGCTGTTGACACTGTAAAAGGTCAAATTTTAAATAGTATTAATTGTCGTTTCAGAATAAAGTAAACTTTATAATCCTGCTGCCTCAACCGCCGATCGATCAACTTTCATAATTCCGAGAGCGGGGTAATAAATAAAGCAAATATTTAATTATTATAGTGTCTTAATTGCAGATTATACTTCGATTTCTACCCCTTAATTTGCTTATTTATGTCAACCACAATTTATGATAACCAACACTTGCTCGAACAGGCGATCGACCTCAAACCGCCTGTGCTACCTCCAGACACACCCTTGAAAGTTGCGATCGCCGCCATGACTGAGGCGAGCGCCAGTTGCGTTTTAATCGCGTTTGAGCGGCAACCGATCTGGATTTTGACGGAGCGCGATGTTGTCCAAATAACTGCTAGCGAAATACCCCTAGCAGGGCTGACAATTTCTGAGGTAATGACGCAGCAGGATATTTAGCCGGAATTGTGACCCAAAGTACGCTGCGGCAGGTTTTAGATCCGGTAGAAATGCACAATATCGAGCTTTTACAAGAAACAGTGATCAATAAAATTCAGGAGTTAAAAGAAGTGAACGAACAATTGCAAAAAGAAGCTTTTCTGAGAAGCGAAGTAGAGGAACAACTGCGACTTTTAAATGAAAATTTAGAAGAACAAATTCAACAGCGAACTTTAGAACTAATTAACGCTAACAGTCAGTTAAAGCAGGAAATACAAGACCGCGCCACAGCAGAAGAGGAAGTCCGACGCCTGAACACCGAACTCGAACAGCGAGTGCAAGAGCGCACTGTTCAACTAGCTGCCAGCAACGAAGAATTGCAGCAAAAAATTAGCGAACGCAAATTGCTAGAAGAAAAGTTATATTTTTCTGAAACCAAAGTTCGCGGAATTTTTGAAGCCATGACAGATATCGTTCTCGTACTCGACATTCAGGGCAACATAGAAGTTTTGCCGACCAATACAGCAGCCTTTTCTGATCCTGATTGCGATACAGTCAGCTTGACTATAGAACATTTTTTTGATGAAGATAACCCAGATGATTGGTGGAAGTTAGTTAAGCAAGTATTAGAAACGCAAAAAACCATCAATTTCGACTATAGCTTAACAGTAGCCGATCGCGAAATTTGGTTTTCTGCCTGTATTTCTTTGTTCTCAAAAAATGCTGTAATTTGGGTTGCTCGTAACATCAGCGACCGCAAACTAGCAGAGTCGGCGCTGCACAAAAAAAATGCGGAATTAGCTCATACGCTGCAAGAACTAAAGCGCACTCAGCAAGAACTGATTCAATCAGAAAAAATGGCAGCACTCGGACAGTTAATTGCCGGAGTTGCCCACGAAATCAATTCTCCCTTGGGGGCGATTCGCTCCTCTGTGCAGAACATCGCCGACTTCTGGGGCAGACAATTGCAGCATTTACCGATATTTTTTCAGCAACTATCCCCGGAACGGCAGCAGGATTTCTTTGCCCTACTGCATAAATCAAGCGAGGAAACAGACAGGTTATCTAGTAAAGAAAAACGTCAGTTGAAAAAACTTGTGCAGCGGCAATTAGAATCAGAAGCAATTGACAACGCAGATAGCCTTGCCTGTACATTGTTAGATATTGGTATCTGCAATAACGTAGAACCTTTTTTACCTTTGTTGAAAGACCCCAAAAATCTAAATATTTTACAAATTGCCTACGAATTCGCTACGGTACAAAAAAGCACTAAAAATATTGCTACTGCGACAGATAGGGCTGCAAAAATTGTTTTTGCTTTAAAAAGCTACTCTCGTTACGACCAGTCTGGCTCCAAGGCTATCGCAAATATTACTGACGGCATTGATACCGTTTTAACGCTTTACCACTACCAAATCAAACACGGTGTAGAAGTAGTAAAAAACTATGGTACTGATTTGCCCTTTGTGCTATGCTATCCTGATGAACTAAATCAAGTGTGGACAAACTTGCTTCACAATGCTTTACAAGCGATGGGCAACAAAGGAATTTTAAAAATTGATGTAAAACACCAAAATAAGACAATTTTTGTCAGTATTACCGACAGCGGCAAAGGCATTCCTCCTGAGATTATGCCAAGAATTTTTGAGCCTTTTTTTACGACTAAATCTGCTGGAGAAGGCAGCGGCTTGGGATTGGATATAGTTCACAAAATTATTGAAAAACACCAAGGTAAACTGCAAGTAGAAAGCGTGCCAGGTCAAACCAAGTTTACTGTATCTTTGCCGGTCGAAATCACTGAGTGAAATTAAAAATTCGGCGCAATCTCCCTCTAATTTAAAACTCAAAGATGAGTAAAATTTTATGTCCAAACCAGTAATTCTGTGCGTTGACGATGAAATTGTGGTTTTAAATAGTTTAAAAATTCAACTTAAAAAAGAATTTGGCGATGCTTACCTGTATGAGGTAGCAGAAAATGCCGATGAAGCTATGGAAATTATCGAGGAACTTAGAGAAGAAGATGAAAGCGATATTTTGGTCATAGTATCGGACTGGTTAATGCCCGGTATTAAAGGAGATGAATTTTTAATCCAGGTTCACCAAAAATATCCCAAAATTGTGAAAGTTATGCTGACAGGTCAAGCCGACGAAGTTGCAATAGAACGGGTAAAAAAACAAGCGAACTTGCACCGATGTTTGTATAAGCCGTGGGATGGCCAAGAATTAGTAGAAACTATAAAATCTGGTTTGGCAAAAATATGAACAATAAACCTGTGATTATTTGCGTGGATGACGAACCGATAATTCTTGAAAGTTTGAAAATCGAGTTAAAAAAAGCTCTGGGAGAAGAACATTTATTAGAAATTGCTGAAGGGGGCGAAGATGCTTTAGAGTTAATAGATGAATTGCTGGCAGAGGGCAGCGAAATTGTCGCAGTAATTTCGGACTATCTGATGCCGAATATTAAAGGGGACGAATTGCTGAAGCAAATTCACAAAATTTTGCCTAAAACCATCAAAATTATGCTGACGGGACAAGCAGACCTCGAAGCAGTGGCGAATACTATTAAATATGCTAAGTTGTACCGCTATATATCGAAGCCTTGGCAGTCAGAAGATTTGAAGTTGACCGTAAAAGAAGCGGTCAACAGCTATTTTATGGAGAAGCAATTAGCGGAACAAAATGCTCAACTCCAAACGCTGAATCAAGAATTAGAAACTTTAGTGGAGGAACGGACTGCACAACTGCGCTTGTCTGAGGAAAAGTTTGCTAAAGCTTTTCGTTCTTCTCCTAACCCGATTACTATTACCCGATTTCAAGATGGTAGTTATTTAGAAATTAATGAGGCATTTTGCCAGACTATCGGTTATTCAGCAGCAGAGATTCTAGATCGCACGGCGCTCGATTTTAATATTTGGAAAAGTATAGAATCCCGGTCAAAGTTGTTTGAAATGTTAGGAGAACAACAAATTGTTCGCAACTACGAATTTGATTGGTACACTAAAACTGGGGAACTCAGAACTGGATTGCTGTCTGCTGAAATCATTGAAATTCATGGCGAAACTTGCGTGATTTCTGTGATTCAAGATATTAGCGATCGCAAATTGGCAGAAGAAAAACTCCGCGCTTTAGCGGCTTCTTTAGCAGCAGCACAAAGAATCGCCCGCCTCGGCAATTGGGAATGCGATTTCTCTGCTAATACAACTACTTGGTCGGAAGAATTATCTCAAGTTTTTGGTCTCGATTCAACCCGGGCTGCGCCAACAGTAGCTGAGTTTTCGCAATACGTGCATCCCGACGATCGACAAAAATGGCAAACAACGATCGACGCTGCTATTGCTAGCGGACAATGCTACAGTCTGGAATTTAGAATTGTGCGGCCTGAAGCGACAATTGGTGCGGATAATTTCCCGTCAGAAACAAGTGAAGGCGGCTTCATCCGCTACATCGAATCCAGAGGAGAACCAGTGGTCAACGAACAAGGGCAACTGATAAAACTCTTCACAACTTTGATGGACATTACTGCCCGCAAGCTGGCAGAAAGAGCTCTAGCAGAGAGCGAAGAAAAATACCGCCATTTAGTTGAAACTTCCCAAGATATTATCTGGTCTTGCGATGCCCAAGGACACATTACTTTTGTGAACCAAGCAGTCAAACAAATCTACGGTTACGAAGCTGAAGAAATGCTCGGATGTTCTTTTGGCGATTTCTTGGCACCCGGACAAATAGACTGGAACAGGGAACTGCAGCAGCGCTTGTTGACGGGAGATGATGTGTTTCAGTACGAAAGTATAGTAATAGGAAAAGATAGCCGATCGATCGATGTCAATACAAAGGCGATCGCGCGATTGGACGCAGACGGAAATATCAGCGGTACAACAGGAACAGCCAGCGATATTACTGAGCGCAAACAAGCAGAAACAGCCCTGAAAAAAGCCAAAGAAGAAGCCGACAGAGCCAACAAGGCAAAAAGCGAATTCCTCTCGAATATGAGCCACGAATTGCGAACTCCCCTCAACGCAATTCTCGGTTTCACCCAACTGCTTGCCCGTGCGGAAGTCCTCGATGCCGACCAAAAGCAATACTTAGGAATTATTAGCCGCAGCGGGGAACATTTACTGGATCTGATCAACAATATTCTGCAAATGTCAAAAATTGAAGTCGGGCTGGTGACAGTTAATAACAGCACCTTTGATTTGCACAGAATGTTAAGAAACACTGAAGAGATGCTGAAGCTGCCAGCCGAAAAAAAAAGCTTGCAGTTAATTTTTGATTCGACTCCAGACTTACCTCAATATGTAGAAACGGATGAAAGCAAGTTGCGCCAAGTATTGATTAATATGGTAGGAAATGCGATCAAGTTTACGGCGGAAGGCGGTGTTAATTTGAGGGTCAAACATGAGCTGCTGTCAGACAAAAATCGCGGAGAGATTCCGCCGAGTGACAATTGCTGCTTGCAATTTGAAGTTGAAGACACGGGTGCGGGAATTTCGGCCCAAGAAATGGATAATTTGTTTAAACCTTTTGTGCAAACAGAAAGCGGGAGAAAAGCTCAAGAAGGAACTGGTTTAGGCTTGCCGATCAGCCAACAGTTCGTGCAGTTAATGGGAGGACAAATGACGGTGACAAGCAGTGTCGGTAACGGCAGTATTTTTAGATTTGATGTTAAAGTTTCGCTACCAAATGCAGTGAAAATTCAGGTGGCTCAAACAGCACGTTTGGTTGTGGGGCTGGAACCGGGACAGCCGGAATATCGGATTTTAGCTGTTGACGATCGCCTGGAAAGCCGCTTGCTGTTAGTCAGAATGCTGGCATCGCTTGGTTTTGCGGTGCGGGACGCTGAAAATGGGGTTGAAGCTGTGTCCGTGTGGTCGAGTTGGGCACCTCATTTGATTTGGATGGATATGCGGATGCCGGTGATGGACGGCTACGAAGCTACCAAACAAATTAAAGCGCATTTGAAAGGTCAAGCAACGGTGATTATTGCTCTGACGGCGAGTGCTTTTGATGAGGAGCGATCGATGATTTTGTCTGCTGGTTGCGATGATTTTGTGGCGAAGCCTTTTCGGGAGCAAGTGATTCTGGAAAAGATGGCTAAGTATCTGGGAGTTCGCTATATTTACGATCGAGAAGCTTCGCCGAGTTCGGATGCTGTCGCACCCGGTGACGTTTGGGCATCTGAAACTGCTGATGTACCTTTTACGCTGAATGCTTCATTGTTTGAAGGGATGCCGGCCCAATGGGTTGATAAATTGTACGCTGCGGCGGATGCGGTTGATAACGAGGAGATTTTTCGACTGCTGTCGTCGATTCCTGCGATTAATCTTGGTTTCAGCAGGGCGATCGCCGATTTGGCGAATAACTTCCGGTGCGATCGGATTATTGATTTGATTGAGGAGTTTAGAAATCTTTGAAGGAAGTTAGACAAACGAACAATGTACGGGATATAACGGATGTAACGGATTTAACGGAGGTCAGTTGAAGTTCGAGGTTCTAGGGGACAGAGGCGGGTTAGGGATGATTGATGATTTAGGTCGATCGACTATTTAAGTCTGGAACGTAGAGCCTAATTATGTATGGTTTGTCCGGGTGTACTTTCTCGCTATAATTGGCGCGTCCAACTACTTTTTAACCCGAGTCCTATCCGCTTATAAAAACTTGGTTTTTTAGGTTAGTATTCGTAAGTTTTGTAAACACAAAAGCAGGTGATTCACGAGCAAGTGCTACAATAACAATTTCATCTATTTTCATAATTTTAGTAATTTTAAATTTAACAACAAATAGCATCAATGATCGGAAATCAAACAGAAGAGAATAAAGGCAACATATTAATTGTTGATGACACCCCAGAAAATTTGCAAGTTTTATCAGCCACCCTGTCGGATGGGGGGTACAAAGTCCGGGGCGTAATCAACGGCAAAATGGCAATTAGAGCCGCGCGCTCGGGTTCTCCAGACTTGATTTTACTTGACATTAAAATGCCGGAAATGGACGGCTACGAAGTTTGCACGCAGCTCAAAGCCGATCCGAAGACAGCAGAAATTCCCGTTATTTTTATCAGCGCTTTAGATGAAGTATTGGACAAAGTAACCGCCTTTCAAGTTGGAGGGGTAGATTACATCACAAAACCCTTTCAAATAGAAGAAGTTTTAGCGCGGATCGAACACCAACTGACTATCCAAAGACTAAAAAGACAATTGCTCGATCGCAATACCGAACTCCAACAAGAAATAATAGAACGCAAAAAAGCCGAAGAAGCCGCAGCCGCTGCATCCCTAGCAAAA
The DNA here is from genome assembly GCF_036700765.1 of Microcoleus sp. S1D4. NCBI lineage: Bacteria > Bacillati > Cyanobacteriota > Cyanophyceae > Oscillatoriales > Microcoleaceae > Microcoleus > Microcoleus sp. S1D4. The sequence continues at coordinate 66,476 of NZ_JAUBPP010000008.1, read as the reverse complement.
AGTCAATTTGTTGCCAACATGAACCACGAATTGCGGACTCCCCTGAATGCCATCCTGGGTTTCACCCAAGTCATGAGCCGCGACTCTTTACTGAGCCACGAAAATCTCGAAAATCTCCGAATTATTAACCGCAGCGGTCAACATTTGCTGGAACTAATTAACGATGTTTTAGACTTGTCGAAAATAGAAGCCGGGATAATTGGCTTAGACGAACGCAGCTTTGACCTTTATCAACTCCTCGACACTCTCGAAGATATGTTTCAAATCAAAGCTGAAACCAAAAATTTCCAACTGAGATTTTCCGTGGAGACCGATGTTCCCCAATATATAAAAACTGACGAAAAAAAGCTGCGCGTCTGCTTGATCAATCTGTTGGGAAATGCCATGAAATTTACGGAAAACGGCGGCAGCATTTGGCTGCGAGCGAGGGTGGAAGACAAGCACCATCCCGCAGCATCAGAAATTTCTCCTAGTTCTAGCAGCGCCGAACAATATTTAATTTTATTTGAAGTAGAAGATACGGGAGTTGGCATAGCAGCAGCAGAAATTGATACTTTATTTGATGCTTTCGTGCAAACAGAAGCTGGCAAAAAAGCGGTTGATGGTACGGGATTGGGTTTGACAATTACTAAAAAATTTGTAGAAATAATGGGCGGAGAGATTGGGGTAGAAAGTGTTTTAGGCGAGGGAACCAGTTTTAAATTCAACATCCGAGTATTTGCTGCTATTTCGTCGGAAATAACAGTCGCGACTTTGCAGCGGGTAATCGGAGTGGAACCAGATAGACCAGTTTATCGGATTTTAGCAGTTGACGACAATCAAGAAAATCGGCTGCTGCTGGTAAAAATACTGCAACCAATTGGTTTTGAAGTCCGAGAAGCCGAAAACGGCTTCCAAGCTGTTGAACTTTGGGAAAGTTGGCAGCCGGATTTAATTTGGCTGGATACGCGAATGCCAGTAATGGACGGTTTTGAAGCTGTCAAAAAAATTAGAGCTAAAGAGGAACCAACTAAGCCGCGAACTGTAATTATTGCTTTGACTGCTAGCACTTTTGAGGAAAGAAAAGGCGAAATTATTGCCGCAGGTTGCGACGATTTTGTGCGGAAACCTTTTCAAGAACAAATCCTTTTTGATAAGATGGCTTGCTACTTGGGAGTGCGCTATATCTATCAAGAGTTGCCCCGACTGGAAGCGGGGGCTTGGCGGCGTTATTTTGCCAGCGAAAAACCCGATTCATTTTTCCTGCCACTGCTGGCCCAGATGCCTGGAAGTTGGGTGCAGGAACTCTACGGCGCAGCTAATGATGTTAATGAAGAGCTGGCGATTCAAATTGTCGATCGCATTTCTGAAAGTCATCCAACTTTAGCTGAGGCTTTAAAAGATTTGCTTGTCGATTACCGGCTCGACAGGATAATGGATTTAACTCAATCGAGTTTAAAATAAATGGATAAAAGCCAAATTAAAATATTGGTGGTAGACGACCAACCGAGCAATCTGCGGTTCTTATCTCAACTACTAACAGCCCAGGGATATCAAGTTTATCGAGCTATTTGCGGTCAACTGGCGTTGAATTCTGCGATCGCCCATTGCCCCGATTTAATTTTACTCGACATTAGAATGCCAGAAATGAACGGTTATGAAGTTTGTCGCCGACTGAAATCGACAGCGGAAACCGCACAAATTCCGGTGATTTTTTTAAGCGTACTAGATGATATTAACGATAAATTACAAGCTTTTCGAGTTGGTGGCGCGGACTATATTGCCAAACCATTTCAAATAGAAGAAGTTTTAGCACGCATCGACAAGCAAGTCAGCTTGCAAAAACTGCAACAGCAACTCAAAGAGCAAAATGCTCAACTGCAACAGTCGCAATCGCTGCTTGCTAGCATCTTAAATAGTTCCTTAGACGGTGTGGTGGCTTATTCTGCTGTCCGCAACAATCAGGGAAATATTGTGGATTTCCTGTGGCTGTTAGTCAACCGTGCTGCTGAACAAATTTCGGATGTGCCATTAAATGAGATAGTTGGCAAGTATTTGTTGGTAGAAATTGCCGAAATTCGTAATAGCAAGTTATTTAATTTGTACGTTTCTGTAGTAGAAACAGGAGAAACTGTAGACCAAGAATTTTATTACGAATGCGAGCGAAATTCAGGTGTTTGGCTGCACCTTGTCGCGGTCAAATTAAACGATGGTCTGGCAGTAACATTTCGCAATATAACCGATCGCAAAAAAGCCGAAATTGCCCTGCGAGAAAGCGAAGAACGCTTCCGCGCAATCTTCGAGCAAGCGGCAGTCGGTATAGCGAAAACTGCGCTGTGCGGTCAATTTATCCGGGTGAATCCCGGCTTTTGTCAAATTGTCCGCTATACAGAATCGGAATTGTTGCAGCTTCATTGGCGGGCAATTACTGATCCCGATGACATCGAAGCTGACACGGAATACGTGCGCTTGCTGTTGTCCGGGGAGATGCAAACTTTTTCTCTGGAAAAGCGTTTGCTCTGCAAAGATGGGGAAGTGCGCTGGGCGAACGTTACTGTTTCGACAATCCGCGATGCTGAGGGGACGGCGCAGTATTTGATTTGTGCGATCGAGGATATTTCCGAGCGCAAGCGGGTACAAGAATTGCTCCAAGCGAGTTTAGAGACTCAAACCCGCTATGCTGAAGAATTAACTCGTTCTAATGCCGAACTCGAACAGTTTGCTTACGTGGCTTCTCACGATTTGCAAGCGCCTTTGAGCACGATTGCCGGCTATGCTAAACTATTAGAAAAGCGCTTTCAAAACCAACTCGATCCCCAAGCAATTAAATTTCTCGACAATATTGTTAATTCTTGCCTGCGGATGCAGGTGCTGATTGATGCTTTGCTAGAGTATTCGCGGGTTAGTCGCAGTCAGAAACGTTTCGATTTAATTGATTGTAATCTGGTTTTTGATGATGCTTGCGCTAATTTACAGTTGGCGATCCGCCAGAATCAAGCTTCTGTAACTAGGGGCGATTTGCCAAGGATCGCAGGTGACTGTTTTCAACTACTGCAACTGTTTCAAAATTTAATTGGCAATGCCATTAAATACTGCAGCCACAGGGTGCCGGTGGTACAGGTGGGCGCTTTGCGTCAGGGGGATAACTGGGTGTTTTGGGTGCAGGACAACGGTATTGGTATTGCCGAAGAGCACTATCCGCGAATTTTTCAGATTTTTCAGCGCTTGCACGCGCAAAAAGAATATTCTGGAACCGGTATCGGTTTAGCGATTTGTCAAAGAATTGTCGATCGCCACGGTGGAAGCCTTTGGGTAGAATCAGAACCGGGTCGAGGCTCGACTTTTTATTTTTCTTTTCCTGTAGCTAAGTGAAGTCAGGAGTCCCCCTGCTGTCATCAACCATTTGAGATTTGAGATTTGAGATTGGGGAATTGGGGCATTGCGAATTGGGAATAGGTGTCCGGGCTTGGATCGCGGGCCTAGAGTTGGATGGTTTTTTGAAACTGGTTTTACTGGAATTTTAAATAACTTTATCTTGTCTTTACACAAATGCTGGTAAAAGAGTAGCATATTCACTGATGACATCGAGTTCAAAATCTATCACGATCAATATATTAGCTCGATCCTTATACAACTTAACAATCAGCGGTGCGTGCAAGACTTGTCAGTTTATTTCAAATTTATCCCGAGCATCTTGCTTTGGGATGCAGTCGTTTCCCTAGTAATTCGCAGACTAGCATTTGTGATGTCTTGGCAGTTGGCCTGTTCTCGGACAGAGTGCCAAGTGAAACAAGCCGAATTCGCAAAGCTTGGCGCATTATGCAAAGTCTCAAATTGTTGCAACATAATGGCAATTTTTTCAGCTTGGTTGGCCGGATGAGGACTAGAGATGCTTTGCAGGCGATCGGACACCGCTCCAAGTCCCCCTACTTCACAAAATTTCTTGGTGGTGAGGTAAAGTCGTGAATTATAACAATAAAAGCTTTACTCTTCTAATAGCCAACGATGACGAGGACACGCGCTTTTTGATGCAGGAAGCAATGCGAGAAGTGCGATTAACAATTAAAATAAAATTTGTGGAAAATGGAGAACAAGTGCTAGACTATTTGTACGGTCGCGGTGAATATGCTGGTATCAGCAATTGGCACCAGCCAGACTTGATACTTTTGGATCTGAATATGCCGAGGCTAGACGGGCGAGAAACACTAACTTCGATCAGAGCTGACCCGGATTTACAACAAATTCCGGTGGTGATTCTCACAACGTCGCACCGCAGCGGAGATATCTTGCTTTGCTATAGCTTGGGTGCTAATTCTTTCATATCTAAACCAGTCACTTTTGAAGGATTGGTTGAAGTAATGAAGACTTTATGTAAGTATTGGTTTGAAATTGTTTCGCTCCCGCGTCGGGATCTGTAAGCTTTAATTGACGTTGAGATGGATAGTGTGATTGTAGGCTACATTTGATAGACCGACATATTGCAGGGTAAGTATAGATTTCAAAACAAAAAAGTTTCATTCAACCCGCTGCGAACGCTATAGTTGTGTTAACACGTCATCAATGTCTGAAAATTTTGTTGGTTGAGGATGACCTCGCAGATGCGACGCTGATTGAAGACCTTTTAGGGTCATTCAGCGAGTCTCTGTTTTGCCTTCAAACTGTTAAGTCTCTGGAGAAAGGACTGGCGTGTTTAGAAGCAGAAAAATTTGATGCAATACTGTTGGATTTGTCAGTGTCAGACAGCTTGGGAGGAAGGCAGGATATTGCCATTTTGAAAGCCCGATCGCCCACAGTGGCGGTGGTGGTGCTGACGGATATCAATGATGATAATACGGCGCTGTCGCTATTGCGATCGGGGGCTCAAGATTGTTTGGTGAAGGGAAGATTTCACAGAACTCTGCTGGTGCGGGCGATCCATTACGCGATCGAACGCCAGCAAGTCGAAGAACAATTGCGACAACAAGCTCTCCGGGAGCGGCTGTTGGGACAAATGATCCAACATATTCGATCGTCAATAGACGGGGCAAGCATTCTTCAAAGTACCGTCGCAGAAGTGCGCCAATTTCTGAAAACAGACCGCGTTTTAATTTATCGCTGTCACGATTGGGCTTCTCAACTCGACGAGGAAGAACAACAAGGTGCGATCGCCGCAGGTGATGGTTTGCCATTGGGTTATATTGAAAATCAAAATATTAGTGCTGCAATGGCGGTGTCATGCTTTGTTTTGGTCGAATCTCAGTCGGTACAAGCAATAGCAGATGTCAGCGCTGCCGAATTGTCTGGCAGTTACAAAGAGTTGCTGGCAGATTGTGAAATTGCAGCAGTTTTAAGCGTGCCAATTTGGCAATCGAGCGACTGGGAAACGGCAAATAACAGACTAGAAGGCACTTTTTGGGAAGCAGAAAAGACACCAGATGCAGTGGAAGATTATATCTCTTGGCAGGCTGCTCAACCGCAGGCGCAGGGTTCTAGTACGCCGGATTTGAGGAGTGAAAATTGCAATAAATTGTGGGGAATGCTGACAGCATACAATTGCAGTGGTATGAGGGAATGGCAGCAGTGGGAAATAGATTTTTTACAGCACTTAGCAAATCAAGTGGCGATCGCGATCGAACAATCTCAACTTTACCGCCAGCTCGCAATAGCCAATCAAAAATTGCAGCAACTGGCAACTACTGACGGACTGACGGGCATTGCCAACCGCCGCCAGTTCGATCGCGTTTTGATATTGGAGTGGCGCAGATTGGCAAGAGAGGAACTGCCGCTTTCTTTAATTATGTTGGACATCGACTTTTTTAAACTTTACAACGAGTTTTACGGCCACGTCGGCGGCGACGATTGTTTGCGCCAAGTTGCCAGCGCGATCGCCTCTTCTAGCAAGCGGGCTGGGGATTTTGCCGCCCGCTACGGTGGCGAAGAATTTGCCGTAGTGCTGCCCAATACCAGCGTCGAAGGGGCAAACGTTGTCGCCCGGAAAATTTGCGACGATATTGCCAGTTTGAAATTGCCTCACGCGCGATCGCCGATCGGCCCTTATCTTACCCTCAGTTGCGGAATTGCCACAGCGATGCCTGATTCGCAGGAATCTCCCTACACCTTAATTCGCAGCGCTGACAGCGCCCTTTTTCAAGCTAAAACTGAAGGTAAAAATCGCATTTGTCACGCTAGCAGCAAGTCGGAATCTACGCCGATTTTGATGTGAGGGAAGAGGGAAGAAGGAAGAGGGAAGAATGAACAAGGAAGAGGGAAGAAGGAAGAAGGAAGAAGGAAGAGGGCATAAGGAAGAATAACATTGAATTGAATTGTATACTTTGATTGATATATCTACCCCACATGACAGGTAGATGAACATAGATTAATGCAGATGATTTCATTCCGAGGAAAGTCAATAAATGCAATTGATCGTCTAATTTTTTATTTCCAATTCCTAATTTATTTTCCCAAATTAGAACTCCTACCAGTTAAATTCGATCGCACTGGAATTTCAATCACAAACTCCGATCCTTCCCCCGGTGTCGAAATACAGCTCAAGCGACCGCCGTGCCGATCGACTACAATCGAGTGAGAAATCGACAGTCCCAAACCCGTCCCCTTGCCCACTGGTTTAGTCGTGAAAAACGGGTCAAACAGCCTCGATCGCACCGAGTCCGGTATCCCCCCGCCGTTGTCGGCAATAGATACCGCTACGAAGCCTGCAGCAGCCGGATAAGTCCGAATCGCGATCGTGCTCGGATGCCGATCGCACTCCTGGAGCGTCCGCCCTTTGTCCCGTTCTTCCAAAGCATCGATCGCATTAATTAAAATATTCATAAATACCTGATTTAACTCGCCCGGAAAACACTCAACTTGCGGCAGTTCCTGGTAATGTTTAATTACCTGAATCGCCGGACGGCTGCTGTGAGATTTTAACCGATTTTGCAAAATCATCAAAGTGCTGTCAATTCCCTCGTGAATGTTGACCGACTTCCCCGCCGACTCGTCCAAGCGGGAAAAGTTACGCAATGATTTGACAATCTCTACAATTCGCTCGGTTCCTACCTGCATCGAAGTAAACAGTTTCGGAAAATCCTCAACAATATAATCTAAATCGATCGCATCAATTTTATCCAAAACTTCCGCCGGAGGATTGGGACAGTATTGCTGGTAAACTTGAATCAATTCCAGCAAATCTAAACTGTAACCGCTAGCCGGACTGATATTGCCGTGAATGAAGCTGACGGGGTTGTTAATTTCGTGAGCAACACCAGCAACTAACTGACCCAAACTCACCATTTTTTCATTTTGAACGAGTTGAGCTTGAGTCGTTTTAAGTTTATTAATTGCTGCTTCCAACTCTAGTGCTTTTAAGCGTTCTCGCGCTTCCGATTCCTGCAAAGCTGACTCGGCTTGTTTGCGATCGGCAATTTCAATTTGTGCTTGCTCGAACAGCGTCGATTGCTGGATCGCGATCGCCAATTGCACGCTAATTTGTTTGAGACACTCCACCTCAATTTCCTGCCAGTGGCGGGGGGCCGCGCACTCGTGGGCAATCAATAGCCCCCACAACTTCTCGCCTTGCAAAATCGGCACTACCAAATTAGCTCGCACCTGAAATTGACTTAACAAATCAATGTGGCACTGCGAAAGACCAGCTTGGTAAATATCATCGATCACTACAGTGCGATTATCTTTGTGAGCAGCATAGCTGGTGGATTTTAAACAAGAATCGTTAATAGTTCTTCCCAGAAGCGGTTGCCAATTCTCGCCTACAGATTCGACAGTTACAAAACCGCTCCAGTCAGGATTAAAGCGATAAATAATTGTCCGGTTTGTATCCAAAAATTGCCGGACTTCAGCCACAGCCTTTGTCAAAATTTCGGCTAAATTTAGAGAAGATCGAATGCGTTCCAGCATCCCTACCACCAAACGTTCTCGCTTTAGTTGCTGGCGCAAAATAGACTCGGCCAGTTTGCGATCGCTAATATCTTCAATCACAGCAAGTCCGTAATTCGGTTCCCCAAACTCATCCCGTACTAAAGATACAGTCACGTTCGCCCAAACCAATGAACCGTCTTTGCGTACAAAGCGTTTCTCAAGTGCATAATTAAAGATTTCCCCAGCTAACAGTTTTTTTGCCATATCGACATCTGCTGCTATCTCTTCCGGGTGCGAAATATCCCAAAGATTTAGGGCTTTCAGTTCCAATACTGAGTACCCGACAGTATTGCAAAAGCCTGGATTTACATTCAAAAAATAACCGTCTGGTCGCACTTTAACAATGCCGACGGCCGCTTGTTCAAATACAGCTCGAAACCGTTTTTCGCTTTCTTGCAAAGCAATTTCTGATTTTTTGCGATCGGTAATATCCATTTCCGTGCCAAACAGCCGCACCACTTGACCAAACTCATTTTTAACAACTCGTCCTTTACCGTTAACGTGCCGGATTTCTCCTGATGGAAAATAGATGCGGTGGTCAATGTCGTAAGCTGTGCCTTCAGTCACTGCCTTTTGCACAACTTGTGTAAACTTTTCTTTGTCATCGGGATGAATTTGCTCTAAAAGTTCTTCCATTGTCGGCGGCTGATTCAATTCTCGACCGTAAATTCTAAATACTTCCGCCGACCAAGTAATAATTTGTGTCTGAATATCGAATTCCCAATTCCCCATGCGGGCAATTTTTTGCGCTGCTTGCAACTGTTCGGCAAGTTGTTGTAGAGATACGATCAACTCTGTTTTTTCAGCTTCAGCCCCAACGCGGGTGCTGATATCTTTGTGAGCGCCTGTCATCCGCAGCGGCCCACCCCATTCGTCATACTCGACCACCTTACCCATCGCCAGAATCCACTGCCAATTTCCCGCTTTGTTGAGCAGCCGAAATTCAACTTCATAGATATCGGTGCGACCTTCAAAACAGGATTTTAAAGATTCCTTTGCCTTCAGCCTGTCTTCGGGATGCAGCAAATTTTCCCAAGCTTCAAGGTTATTGGCAATTTCAGTTTCTGCGTAACCGAGCATTGATTTCCAGTGTGCGTCGAAATAAGTTTCGCCAGTGGCTATATTCCAATCCCACAGCCCCAAAGAGCTGCCGGAAACCGCCAACTGCAATCGCTCTTGACTGAGTTTTAATGCCGATTCGGTGCGTTTTAGTTCTGTGAGGTCAGCAATTATTGCCATCATTCCTATTGGTTTAGTGTCGCTATCTTTAATGCAGTCAGCTCGCAATATAGTTTCTATGATTTCGCCATTTTTAGCCTTGAGTTCAATTTCAGTGTTCCAGGACAAACCTTTCCGCAGTACCCTAAATAACTTTCTCAAATCTTGAGATTTGGCGTACATTACTGCTGGGCCGCCGGCATTATTTAGTTCATCAACTGTATAGCCGTAGCGCTGAATAAATGCTTGATTGTGATAAATTGAACAACCGTTCAAATCTGCGATCGCGATCGCATCGCTAGCGCTGTCTACAGCTTGAGTTACCAAGCACAGAGTCAGTTCGGCGGTTTTGCGATCGGTAATATCAAAAATCGCTCCGTCGAGCCACAAAACTAACCCTTCTCGATCGTAAGTCGGTCTACCTCTTTCCGACATCCACCGCACCGCCCCGTCAGCGCGAACAATCCGGTATTCTAGATTGTACGGCTGTCTCGACTCTACCGCTGCGCTGACTTGTCGATCGACCATTTCCTTGTCTGCCTCGTGGATAATGCTAGCAAAACTCAAGCGGCTGTTGTCAGTAAAATCCGCAGCCGGATAGCCGCTAATTGCCTGAATTTCATCGCTAATAAACACCATTGTCCAATCAGCATCGTACAAAGTGCGGCAGATAGCGCCGGGAATACTCTCAACGAGCGATCGAAATCTGGCTTCCGTTTCCCGCAAAGCTGCTTCTGCCTGTTTAAAATCAGTAATATCCAGTATCATGCCTTCCCAAACAATATCCCCTTCCTGCCCTCTTGCTGTCGGAAAATCCACTCGTTCCGGTCTCGAAACCCCTCGCATCCACTTAACTGTTCCCGAAGGCAAAATCGCACACCATTCCTGCTGCCACGGCTGGATACTTGCCGCTGAAACAGCAATTGATTCGTAAATTTTTGCCCGGTTATCTGGAGGAACACAATTGAAAATAAGTTCGGGATTTAGCTGAATATCTTCTGGTGTCAGTTCATATAAATCGCGGCATCCAGAAGAGATGTAAGGGAAAGACATTTTTCCATCAGTTGAAAGTCGAAATTGATAAATTATTCCCGGCAAATTGGCTGCAAGTTGCTGCAATCTAGCTTCGCTTTCTTGCAGAGCTAATTGTTTGCGCTTATCTTCACTAATATCTCGAATTATCCCCACAAGAATTTTACGGCTGTCGGTATTTTCAAATATCGTTTTTTTAGTAGAAATAATGTGTCCGATACCGCTGCCATCCGTAAATATTTCCTCAGTTTCGTTTTCTTCCTCCGTCCTAAAAACTTGTTCGTCCTTCTCCCAAAAAAACTCAGCTTCTTCTTTTGGGAAAAAGTCGAAATCCGATTTACCTAGCAGTTCTTCGCGCGGCTTGCCCATCAGCTTGCAAAAAGCATCATTTAACAGTATCCAGCGGTGCTGTTCATCTTTGACAAAAATTGGATCTGCAACTGCATCGATTGTATAATTCAAAAAGTTTTTACTAGCTTCCAGTTCCTCTAATGCTAAAACTTTATCCGTAATATCGTTGATAGTTCCTGTCGTCCGCAGCGCCTCCCCCTGCCCCCAAATCAAAAAAACCTGCACTTCCACCCACCGAATATCGCCATTTTTGGTAAGATATCGAATTTGATAGCAACAAGACGTTCCTTGATTTTTGCTCAGGCTTCGGGACAAATTTAAATATTGAAATTGGTCGTCTGGATGAATGTAACTCAAACAGGAATTTCCTAAGCTTTCATCAACGGTAAATCCAGTAATTTCCGTCCAAGCCGGATTCAGAAAAGTCCAATCGCCAGCAATATTTGTTTCAAAAACAACTTCTTTGATATTGTCAACAAGTTGCTGGTATTTTACTTGACTTTTTTGCCATTGTGCTTGCCGTTTTTCGCGGGCGATCGCGCAACGCAGCGTCCGCACCAGCAGCCTGCTGTTTACTTGTTTTTTTACCAAATAATCTTGGGCGCCTGCTGCAATTAACTCGACGGCCATTTCTTCCTCATCGGCCGCTGTCAGAATGACGATCGGAATATTGATCCCGCAATCTTGCAGCCGGAAAAAAGTATTAAATTTTTGGCTGTCAGGAAGTGTGAGGTCTAATAAAATTACATCAAAAATCTCGCAGCTTAAAATTTCTATAGCATCTTGAAGGCGAACTACATTCGTCGTCTCAATCGATCCTCTCAACCCATACTCAGACAGCAATTCTTGAATGAGTTCTGCATCTTCTGCACAGTCTTCTACTAACAGAACTTTCAAAGTAGCAAGCGTTAAAGTTGACTCACAAACAGATTTCATTTTGCTATTTTTTAGTATTTAATAAAAATGTAGCAGCGGATGAAGCTACCTAGCTGATTTTTGGATAATTTGAACCGGACGGTTTAGAGTGCGATGGATGCCTGCTGACTCCAGATTTATTTGTAAAATTGAGTCTATAGCAGCAAATTATATCCTGTCGGGTCAATTATTATAACAAAAACCGTTCGTAGTGTGAACTTTAATCGGCAGTATATTACGAACTCAAGTCCACACTACGAACCTTACTTATTGCGCGACGGGACACTAGATTATTGACTTCGCCCCACACCTAGCGGGCTAAAATCATCATCTTTTTATTGATATTGCAACACTACTCTGTTTTAATTTACAACCTTTGGCAGGGAAATAGCAAGGGTCAAGGCAAAAAAGCGCGGATTGTCGAGAAAGAGTTGCATTTGTGACTGCGAACCTAGGTCAATTACAGTGAATTTACGGAACACGCTAGGAAATTGTCTCGGTTGAATCACTGATAAGTAACGCCCGTTCGTAGTGAGGACTAAAGTTCTCACTACAAACCCGATCAAAAACCTAATTGTGAGCTTAACTCCGGTTATCTAATTGGTCGGTTGAGTTGGCTGCTGTTTGGGCAGCACAACTGTAAATACGCTGCCTTTACCGAGATTAGTGCTAATAGCAATCTCGCCGTTAAACGGTTTTAAAAGTTCAAGGCAAGTATAAAGTCCGAGACCAGTTCCTGTCGGTTCTCCTTCGGTTTTTTCTTCGCCTTTAGGTGGCTTTGATGTGTAAAAAGGGTCAAAGAGTTTTGATAAATCTTCAGGTGCTATACCGCATCCGTTATCTGAAATATCCATGTATATGTTCGAGTCATCTTGCCTGGTCACTATAGTTAGTTCCCGGATTTTCTTTGCCCACATAGCATCCATTGCATTATTGATTAAGTTATAAAAAACTTGAGATATATAGGAATAAATCAAGGGAACGGTGACAATTTCTTCGTCATAAAAATATTTTTTTCTAATCTTATTTTTAAAATACATATTTCCTTCCAATAACTGAATTTCTCGCTGTACTAAATCGTTGATATTCACAGGCTGCAAATCTTGCTTTTGCTCTTCTCTGCTTTTCATCATCAGAGTATCCATGATCTGATTGATTTTTGTGACAGCTTGAAAGGTATACTTTGTATAACTAAAAAAAGAGTCTTCTTGCATTTCTGTGGCTTTTGTTTCAATCAATTCGGCGCTAGTCTGGATTACTTGCAGCGGACTTCTGAAGTTGTGCACCATGCCCTGAGTCAAACGTCCGATGATTGCTGTTTTTTCCTGGTCGATCAATTGCTTGGTTTTTTGTTCGACAAGTCTTTCTAGGTTTTGGTTGAGGTGGGCGAGTTCGAGGTTTTTTTCTTCGAGTTTTTTTTGCAAGCTGCGGATTGTCAGGTGAGTTTCAATGCGGCTCAATACTTCTTCGTGCTGGAAGGGTTTGGTGATGTAGTCAACGGCTCCTGTCTGAAAGCCTCTTACTTTATCGAGGGTGTCGGAAAGGGCGCTCATGAAGATGATGGGAATGTCTCGGGTTGACTGGTCTGCTTTCAAACGCAGGCAAGTTTCAAAACCGTCAATTCCTGGCATCATGATGTCCAAAAGAATTAGGTCGGGATGGATGTATTCGATTTGCTCGATCGCGCTTTCGCCATCTAGAGCCACTAATACTTTATAGCCGTAATTCCTTAACAGCTCGAAAAGTACGTCGAGATTGGTTTGGTTGTCATCTACAATTAGTATGATGCTTCTTGTGGAATTCTGATCTTTCATATTCAACGGAAATCTTCAAATTTTTGATTTGTGAGTTGTCAATGGTGACTTACAATCGGATTCAACTAATGTTCTGCGGCTCTAGAAACCCGGTTGCTTCGTAGATACTTCTATTTGCAACCACCGTTTTAGGGCGATACTGTTCAGTTAACAGTGTTTATTTTCCGCAGATCCCCTAAATCCCCCGGATAGTCGGGGGACTTTGATCGCTTCGGATTCCCCCATTCTTCAAGGGGGCTAGGGGCGATCGGGTTTAATGCAAGCGTATTGCCTGATTGACAATGACGATCGGGGCGCGAGATTTAACTAATTTTAAATTTTCTGTTAACTACCCTCAATGTTAGGACAAATGTTGCTTCAAAAAGTCTCGAATTTGCTTGAGCTGAAATCCTTTAGTAAGTTGCCGCAGGCGATCGACGAAAGGCGCTAATGTCGGATCTGAATGTTCGAGTTTAGCAATTTCCTCCAGAATAGCTTCAATATCGCCCATTGCAGCCAATCTTAACAAGACTAAAATTGACTCTGAGCTAGGAGACACTATTGTTGAGTCAGCAGCAGCAATCTCAGATGATATTTTGGGAGTTTGAGCTTTCCGTTTTTTGGTTCCTGTTCCGTCTTCGTAAATCCATTCTAGTCTCAAATGCAGGCGCAATAATTCTAAAAGCTCGTTAGTTTGAATCGGCTTGGTGAGAAAATCATTGCAACCTGCAAGTATACTCTCTTGCCTCGTAATCTCGTAGACGCTAGCAGATAAAGCAAGGATAACTGCATCTTTTAATTCCGGCAACTGTCGCAGCAGCTTGGTAGCTTCCCAACCGTCCATTACCGGCATCAACAAGTCCATTAAAATTATATCCGGTAGAAATTCCTGTGCTTTTTGCAAGCAGTCTTCGCCGTCTACGGCTTGGGCGATTTCAAAACCCAAACGAGAAAGCATCCTGTTTAGGATGGCGCGATTTACTTCGTTATCGTCCACTATCAGCACTTTCCGCTGGCGGCCGCTAAAACCGACAAGCCGGCGTTTTTCTTGCGGGGCGGGGAGTTGAGAAGACTCGGCGACTGCGGGCAAGTCTAGATCCAACCAAAATATGCTGCCTTTGTCCGAGGTACTTTGAACGTGAATTTTGCTGCCCATCATATTGACTAATTTTTGACTGATGGAAAGCCCCAGTCCGGTACCTTCGACGAAATTGCTACGATCGCCCACTTGATGAAAAGGCAAAAATATTTCTTCTAATTTATCCTGCCCGATGCCCATGCCAGTATCTTCGACTTGAAAGCGAATTTTAGCAACTCGTAATTGCTTTTTATTTGCTGCTAAAATTATCGCTCCGCCCGCTTTTTCTGTTGCCATCGGCGCGGCTAAATTTGTGATTAAATTGTTTTTTTTGGGCGCTAGTTTTGGCTTTAATTTCAATTTTTGGCTGTTAATTTGAGGAGGTTTTTCTACCGAATTTTCTGCATAACCGACTTTGAATGTTACCCCACCGCTGTTAGTAAACTTAACTGCATTGCTGAGCAAATTAATCAAAACTTGGCGCAACCTTTTTTCGTCAGCCAAAATTGTGTCTGGCAGCGCGGATACTTGCTCATAATTAAAGGTTATTCCTTTTTGTTGCGACCGCATCTGGAACAAATCCACAATACTTTTAACAAAACTGGGAAAATGCACGTCTATCGGTGACAGTTCCATTTTACTAGCTTCGATTTTTGAGATGTCTAAAACGTCATTAATCAGCGTTAGCAGATGGTTGCCGCACTGGTGAATGCTGTTGAGACTTTCCTGCTGATCTGCCGTTAAATTGCGATCGGTTTTTAGCAGTTGAATGTATCCTAAAATTCCGTTCAAAGGTGTCCGCAATTCGTGGCTCATGTTGGCGAGAAAGTCGCTTTTAGCGCGATTGGCGGATTCGGCGGATTCGGCGGCTAATTGCAGGGCAGCTTCTGCTTGTTTGCGATCGGCAATTTCGGTTTGTGCTTGTTCAAATAGGGTCGATTGCTGGATCGCGATCGCCAACTGCACCCCCAATTGTTTCAGGCACTCTGCCTCCATTTTTTGCCAGGGACGCGCGCCCTTGCAGTGGTGGGCAATTAACAGCCCCCACAAGTTTTGGCCTTGCAAAATCGGCACTACCAGACTCGCTCTCACCTGCAACCCAGCCAACAAAGTCAAGTAACATTCGGCGATGCCGGCATTGTAAACATCATCTGTGGCTCTAATTCTACCGTCTTGGTAAAGAGAAGCGTAGGTTTCTCCAAAACAAGGGTCATAAATTTCTGTTCCTAGAATTTGTAGGGAATTGTCAGCTACCGACTCCACAGCGATAAACCCGCTCCAATCCGACTTAAATTGGTAAATAACAGTGCGGTCTACTTGCAAAAAATGTCGCACTTCTTCGACAGCGTTGGTGAGAATTTCTTCGAGATTGAGAGAAGAACGAATGCGTTCCATCATGGCTGTTGCCAACTGTTCGCGCTTTAATTGCTGGTGCAAAAGTGCTTCGGCTTCTTTGCGTTGGGTGATATCGGTAATAACTGCAATTAAGCCGATAGAATGGCAATTTTTATCTTTAATAGTGTCGGCTCGCACCAGGGCGGTAACAGCTTCACCGCTCTTAGTTTGCAGCCCAATTTCGCCGCACCAAGAGCGACCTTGGCGAATGTTTTTATAGATTTGTTTGTAAGTTTTAGGCCGGACATAAAGGGCTGCGCGATCGCCGAGAGCGTTGAGTTCTTCTACCCTGTAGCCGTAACGCTGAATGAAGGCTTGATTGTGGTAAAGAGACCGCCCTTTTAAGTCGGCGATGGCGATCGCGTCGCTGGTACTTTCGACGGCTTGAGTGACTTGCAGCAAAGCTAATTCTACTTGTTTGCGATCGCTGATATCCGTCATCGAACCCACCATCCGCAGGGGGTTTCCGGCTTCGTCCCACACTGCTTGAGCGCGGGCTAGCACCCACTTGTAGCTGCCGTCTTTGCACTGCAAGCGGTATTCGGCGGCGTAATTGAGGGTTTGGCGATCGAGATAATCTTGGAGCGCTGCTTGCACTCGCTCGCGATCGTCTGGATGGATGCGATCGATCCATTCGCTGTTGCAACTGTCGATTTCGCCGTCTGCATAACCGATAATTTCTTGCCAGCGGGCAGATCGAAAAGCTTCATCTGTTTGAAGATTCAGATCCCAAATTCCGTCTTGATTGCCTTTAAGAACTAACTGCCACCTTTCTTCACTTTTACGCAATTTTTCTTCAGCTTGTTTGCGCTGAATGTGAGAAGCTAATTGAGTTGCTACCGCCTTGACTAACTCTACTACGCGCGGCTCCATAATCGAGCGAGAACGCTTGCAAAATAGTAAAACTGCCAGCACCTGAGATTTAGTGCGAATCGGCACTCCGAAACAAGCTTTCAATCCGATTGCTGCCGCCATTTGCGATCGGGCAAACAACGAATTATTGACGGCAGAAATATCTTCCATCCATTCTACATTTTGGGTTGACCAAATCCGTCCCGGCACTCCCACTCCGGGGGCGAATCTAATTTTCTTACTTTCGCGGCCGAATTTATCTAAATCGCGATCGCTAGCATACCAAGTTTTGCTGTGTTCCAAAACACTAGCATTAGCCGCAGGTATCCAAGCTTCCGCAAAATCCCAGCCGATCGCATTGCACAACAACCGCAAAATATCCGGGAGGGCGCTGTGAAAATCTGCCGACTGACTAATTGCTTGAGTTGCCGCCAGCAACAGCTTAATTTCATCTTCTGCTTGCTTGCTTTCAGTAATATCAGTTCCCGTGCCGAGAATTTGTTTTAACTTACCCTCTGCTGTTTTAGCAAAAACAGTATCTCGGCTGAGAATCCAGCGCCAAGAACCATCCTGATGCCTGACGCGGTATTCAATTTCAAATATATCCCCTTCAATGCCAGTTTCGACTTGCTGTAAATAATCAGGCATTTTGATAGCATCTTCCGGGTGGATGAAACTTGACAGCATCCACGGCCCGAGCGCCAAAATCTCCTCTACCGTATAGCCGAGAATGTGATAAATAGAAGCATTTGCATAGATATTTTTTTGTTCTATTAAGTCACAAACATACAAAATATTAGGACTTGCCTCAGCAATTCGAGCACCAAACCGCTTGCTATCTTGTAACTCTGCTTCAGCTTTCTTTTTCGCAGCAATATCGCGAACAATGCAAATTATTTCGCCGTCTGGTAGGGCTGTCAGCGAGATTTCTTGAGGGAATTGAGAGCCGTCGCGGCGGCAGCCTACAGCTTCAGTGCTGCAATAACCTTGCCGCGCTAAAGTCGGCATAATTTCCCCCTCAAACCTTGCAAGTTCTGCGCCTGCATAAAACATTTTCCAACTTTTGCCCAACATTTCTTCGAGGGAATTGTAACCGTAGATTTTGAGTTTAGCTGCGTTGGCATAAATCACCTCTCCGCTGGCATTAACAATGCCGATGCCTTCGGAAGCCGCTGCCATTGCTGCGGCTTGTCGCTGGAGTTTTGACTCGAAACGTTTGCGGTTGGTGATGTCGCGGACAATCGCGATAATTTCGTCATCCGTGCAGAAGACAATTCTCGCTTCAAAATGGCACAGTGCATCCTGAATTGGCAGTTGATATTCTAGAACTTGAACCTCCCCTGTATCGAGGGCTTGTTGATTAGCGGACAAGATTTCTTCAGCAAAAGCAGACGGCAATATGTCTTGTGCTTTTTGGCCAATAAATATGTTTGCTGGTACTAGAGTCAGGAGGTCTTTTGCGGGTTTAAAGTCTACCAAAGTACCGTCGGCGCGACAGCGAAAAATCATGTCAGGTATCGCGTTTAAAAGAGCGCGGTTGGTGGCTTCGCTCTTACGTAATTCAGCTTCTGCTTGTTTGCTCAGTGTTACGTCGCGGGCCACTGCATAAATCAAACCTTCTTCGGCAAAGGGCGATGCCGTCCACGACAGCCATTTATAACTACCATCACGGCAAATATAGCGGTTTTCTAAGTTAATGACGGGGTTGCCATTTTTTAGTGTTTCTACCGCGGCTGTAGTTATTGCTAGGTCTTCGGGATGCAAGAATTCTAGAAAAGGTTTGGCTATAAGTTCGGCTATGCTGTAACCTAATAGATTTGACCAAGCAGAGTTTAAGCGTTTGAAATAGCCGTCAAAACCTGCAATGCAAAGTAAATCTAGGGAAATATTAAAGAAGCGATCGCGCTCTTGCTGGGTTTGTTTTAATTCAGTGATATCCATCACCAAACCATCCCAAATGATATCGCCGTTGGCTTGTTTTTCCGGTTTGGCAGCGCCTTGCAGCCATTTCACTCGTTCTCCCACAACTTGCCGCCACTGGTGTTGCCAAGCTTGCTGGGTTGTCGCTGAAGTTGCGATCGAACGCTGCAAGTCTGAGATGTCGTCAGGACAAACTGTTGCAAAAGGCAAATCGGCATTTTTTTCGATTTCTTCGGGTCTTAAGTTGTAGAGCTGAATACTACCAGAAGAAACATAGGGGAAAAATATTTTTCCATCAAGAGATAGCCGAAATTGATAAATCATTCCCGGCACGTTGGCTGCCATTTTTTGAAATCGAGCTTCGCTTTTCTGCAGCGCTATTTGCTGGCGCTTGTACTCGGTCACATCTCGCATTGTTCCGACCAACATCTTAGTACCGTTGGCTTTCTTGAAAACTGTCTTTTTTGTAGATATAATCCGCTTTTTGCCTGCGGAATCAGTAAAGATTTCTTCTGTTTCTTGAGGCTGGCTTCTTTTGAAAACTTCCAGGTCTTGCTGTTCAAAAAAATCTGCTTGTGCTGCGGGTAAAAACTCGTATCCAGATTTCCCAATCAGTTCCGATCGCCTTTTGCCCATCAACTCGCAAAAAGCGTCGTTTAATACAACCCACTTGTGCTGCTCATCTTTGACAAAAATTGGATCGGGAGTAGCATCGATCGTGTGATTCAAAAACTCTTTTGATGCTTTTAATTCATCTTCGTAGCGGTAGCGATCGCTCACGTCCAAAATTATTTTAATCATCCGGTCGATCGAGCCGTCTCTGCCGCGAATACAGCGCAAAGAAACTCTCGTATAAACAGTGTTTCCGTCTTTTTTCCGCCACCTTTTATCTAAAACATAGCCTTCGCTCTCCCCTGCCAAAATTTTATTTAACTGCTCTAAACTTGCCTGCAAATCTTCAGGAAAACTCCAACTTTCCCAATTTCCCTGCAGAAGTTCTTCGCGGTTGTATCCCAGTAAATTGCACAAAGCATCGTTAACTTCCAACCACTCGCATTTTCCGACTAAATCGGGGGAAATTGGAGGAGCAATAATTGCAATTCCGACGAGGGAATTTTCGACTACCGAGCGATATTTTTCTTCACTTTTTTGCAAAGCTTCTTGGTTGTGCTGCCGCTCGACTGCGTAGCGGAGCGATCGCATTAATAATTCGCTGTCAATTTTTCGCTTGACTAAATAATCCTGAGCTCCTGCTTGAATTGACTTCACGGCTAGTTCTTCATCGTTGCGGGCAGTCAATACGACGATCGGAGTATTGAGGCTGTATTCTTGTATCTTGACAATTGTACTCAAGTCTTGGCTGTCTGGCAGGGAAAGGTCTAGTAAAATCACATCAAAATGTTCGCCGCTCAAAAGTTGCTGCGCTGTGCTGAGACGGTCTGTACAGCTTACAGAAAGCCTTTGCGCTTCTGGTCTCCTGACGTTTCTTTCTAATAATAATTCTTCGATCAGCTCGGCTTCGGCTTGATTATCTTCGACCAAGAGAACTTTAAAGCCGTTTTTCTTTCCGGTTGAGTTCAAAACTGATATCATATACCTTGTTTTTTGTCATAAGGCAGTCGAGCTAACTATTATAGCATATAAATAATTGAATACCCCAAAATACCGCTGCTCAAAGTTAAAAACCTGCGGGTTTAACAACTACAGCCTTTGGAAGGTAATATGAGTTACGGCTCGTAGGAAAAAAGGTAATTGAGCATGAAAAAAAAGCTCGCAGTTAACATTTTTTATTAGCAGTAACCCATTACAAAGGTTATACAATAGAATTGAGTGGCATAAATATTCGATCGCTCTGTTAACCGCAAATTTCCCAAGTTACGACACAGATAGAGGCAGATAATTCAATAATTGAAAGCCATTGAGGGCAACTCAAATCTAATACTATAGAACGAGTGTTTGCGCTCCGATGAGGTTAAGCCAATCAGGAATCAAACTTTTGTGTTGCGGTTTTGAGAAGTTCGGTTTTTTCAATAAACAAACCTGCTTGGTGTTGTGTTTTTTGGGCGATCGCCCCCAGCAACAAATTCTTTTTTGCCCGTAGATTCGGCTACCAACACAATCCCAGCCCTGTCCCCGCACAGCGCGGTCAGTGCAAAAAAACCGTGGCAACTATCTTAGATATTCATCTGTTCGCCAGTTTTTTTTTATAATAGCTTACATAAAATCCCCACAGCCATTTCTTAACTTTTTGCAATGAAAATTTTTTCTACCAGTCTTGCTATTTATAAAAAAAAGTGATAATATTGAAATATAGGAAATCAAAAACTCTGCTGGATACAGCCTAGGAAAAAACTCGATAAACTTCGCCCAAAAATACCTTAAAAAGTTGACAGCTTTTTGTTGACTGTCTTTCGCCCCAGCCCAAAAGCGATACACAACTTGAAGGCGGAACTCGCGATCGATCCAAAAGTTGAGACGATAGTTTAAGCTTGCGGATTCAAATGATGTCAACAGTCAACAGTTAACAGTCAACAGTCAACGGTCAACAGTCAACAGTGAATTTACTATTTCGATGAAGAGAGGATTTGATATAAACCACAGATGAAAGGCGAATCAACACAGATCCAGGCTATTTCAGATTATTGGTGAATGAATGGAAGAGGTACAATCTCAAATCTCATATAGCGGTTCTTAAAACAGTGAGGTATGCCCTAGGCCAGATAGTACCTCATAGGAGAGCTTGACAGGCTATATCAACTGACAGAACAGAAATGAAGTTGAGAGGAAAAAACTCATGCTAGAAAAATTAGCAAGTCAACAACAACTTTTAATTCCCAAAGAAAAAGCCTTAGTATTGTGGTTTGATGAAGTCGGGATCGCCGACATCCCATTAGTAGGCGGTAAAAATGCTTCTTTGGGCGAAATGATCCAACAGCTAAAACCCAAAGGAGTCAGCGTCCCCAACGGATTTGCAACTACAGCATACGCTTACCGTTACTTCATCTCTGCGGGGGGTTTAGAAGCAAAATTGCGCGAAATATTTGCTGATTTAGACGTAGAAAACCTGCACAACCTACAACAAAAAGGCAAGGAAGCGCGCGGATTGATTCTGAGTACACCATTTCCAGAAGAACTGCAAGCGGCGATCGCCGATGCTTACGAAAAATTGTGCGATCGC
The DNA here is from genome assembly GCF_036700765.1 of Microcoleus sp. S1D4. Classification (NCBI taxonomy): domain Bacteria; kingdom Bacillati; phylum Cyanobacteriota; class Cyanophyceae; order Oscillatoriales; family Microcoleaceae; genus Microcoleus; species Microcoleus sp. S1D4. The sequence continues at coordinate 44,851 of NZ_JAUBPP010000008.1, read as the reverse complement.
TACGGCGAGGGCACCGACGTAGCAGTACGTTCCTCCGCCACCGCCGAAGACTTACCAGACGCGAGTTTCGCCGGACAGCAAGAAACCTACCTCAACGTTCACGGCTGCACCGGCGTGCTCGAATGCTGCCACAAATGCTTCGCCTCCACCTTCACCGACAGAGCAATTTCCTACCGCCAACTCCGAGGTTTCGACCACTTAGAAGTCGCTTTATCCGTCGGCGTGCAAAAAATGGTGCGATCGGACTTAGCATCCTCCGGCGTCATGTTCAGCATCGACACCGAAACCGGCTTCAAAAATGCCGTATTAGTTACCGCCGCCTACGGATTAGGAGAAAACATCGTTCAAGGAGCCGTAAACCCCGACGAATACCTAGTTTTTAAACCCACATTAAAACAAGGTTTCCGCCCAATTCTCGACAAACTGCTCGGTACAAAAGACATCAAAATGGTGTACGATCTTGGCGGTTCAAAATACACCAAAAACGTCTCAGTATCGCCAAAAGAACGCGGTAAATACGCCATTAACGATGACGAAATTCTGCAACTAGCACGTTGGGCAATACAGATCGAAGAACACTATTCCCAAGTGCGGGGAACCTACACGCCGATGGATATCGAGTGGGCAAAAGACGGCAATACAGGCGAACTTTTTGTCGTCCAAGCGCGACCGGAAACAGTACAATCACAAAAATCCGCCACAGTTTTGCGGAACTACAAATTGCACGGTTCCAGCACAGTTTTGACAACGGGACGCGCCGTGGGCGAAGCGATCGGACAAGGCAAAGCCCATATCATTTTAGACTCTCACAAAATCGCCGAATTTGAAGCTGGAGAAGTTCTTGTCACCAACAAAACTGACCCGGATTGGGAACCGATTATGAAAAAAGCCAGCGCCATCGTCACCAATTCCGGCGGCCGCACTTGCCACGCTGCCATCATTGCCCGAGAAATGGGAATTCCCGCAATTGTCGGCACCGGCGACGCTACGACAGTCTTGCAAAACAATCAAGAAATTACTGTTTGTTGTGCCGAAGGAGACGAAGGCAAAGTTTATTCGGGTTTATTGGAGTTTGAAATACAAGAAAGTGCGATCGACAATTTGCCCCGCACCCGCACTCAAATTTTAATGAATGTCGGCAACCCAGAAGAAGCTTTTAGTTTGTCAGCAATTCCTTGCAACGGCGTAGGCTTAGCGCGGCTGGAATTCATCATCGCCAACCACATCAAAACGCACCCCCTAGCACTGATTCACTTTGACGAATTGACCGACGAATCAGTCAAGCGTCGAATTGGCAAACTCACAGCACTTTACGAACACAAACCAGATTTTTTTACCGACAAATTAGCCTGCGGAATTGCCACCATCGCCGCCGCATTTTATCCCAATCCTGTCATCGTGCGGATGAGCGATTTCAAGAGCAACGAATATGCTAATCTTTTGGGAGGGCGGCAGTTTGAACCCAAAGAAGAAAACCCGATGATCGGGTGGCGCGGCGCTTCTCGCTATTACGACCCGAATTACCGCGAAGCTTACGCTTTGGAATGCAAAGCATTGAAGCGAGTTCGCGACGAAATGGGCTTGACAAATGTGATTCCGATGATTCCGTTTTGTCGCACGCCGGAGGAAGGTCGAAAAGTCTTAGCTGAGATGGCCAAACACGGTTTAGTCAAGGGTGAAAACGGCTTGCAAGTTTATGTGATGTGCGAATTGCCTAGCAATGTCATATTTGCTGATGAATTTGCCCAAGTTTTTGACGGATTCTCGATCGGCTCTAACGATCTAACTCAGCTAACATTAGGATTAGACCGAGATTCTGCTTTAGTCGCCCACATTTTTGATGAACGTAATGAAGCTGTGAAGCGGATGATAGAAATTGCCATTAAAGCGGCGAAAAAGTACGATCGCAAGATTGGAATTTGCGGTCAAGCACCAAGCGATTATCCTGAGTTTGCTCGATTCTTGGTGGAGTTGGGAATTGATTCGATTAGTTTGAATCCCGATTCGGTTTTAAAGACTTTGTTGGATGTTGCGAAGGTGGAGGCTTCTAGTACATTGATGGATTTAGCGGCGGATGTTGCTAAGGTTTAACCGTTTTGGTTTTTGAGAGGAACCGGATTTTTTCCAACCGTTCGTAGTGAGGATTTTAGTCCTCTGATTTAAAGAGGATTGAAGTCCGAACGAGCGAACCTATTACGGGCTTGTCTGTTTTTGAACTAAACCCGGTTTCTCCTGTCTAGTTTGGTAAAATAACCGCTCTCCCGCGAGTAGCAGCCAGCAAACGGCTAACGTACCGGCAAGTTTGAAACTTGGCCGGGAACTTTTATGATTTAAAACCGTCTTTCGGCGGATAATTTTCTGTTGTCGATCGCCTAAATTAAAGAAAATATTCCCCATACAAGTTGACTAAATGTACTAACTGCTATCCTGATTATTTTCATAGGTTTAGCTCCGTCGCTGCTGTCTTTGTGGGTGATGCGATCGGCCCCAAGCCCAAGATAAAATTGCAGCGGCCGGGCTGGCGGTAGCAAACATACTGGCGCGAAATCAACTAGCAACGGTCGATCGCACTTACGTAGAAGACCTTGGTTATGCGATCGGCGAGATCGCGAGTACAACGCCCGCTCTCATTAGATCCGTTGTGCAGTCAACCCTTCAGGGCCATGTCTTGATTGTTGCTACTACCGAGCCAGAACTCTTGACGTTCGCGGTGAAAAGATATAGCTTGTAATAGGGCTACTATCTACGTAAATTTGCTGATGCAGTAATTGATAAGTTAGTATGTACTTAAGTGTAAGGATTGTTGTTGGATCTTTTTCAGCACAAGCCGTGCCAAAACTCAGCAATTAAAAATTAATCGAGCAGTATTGCTTGGTTACAGTTGCTATAAGTGGCAGACTGCGATGCGGTGCTTTTCTAGTTGAGGACTTGCACGCAAAAACCAGGTTTAGAGAATAAATCTGAGTTTGGTGGCGAAAAATCTAGGAATCAAGTTAGTTCCTAGTCTCCTAGACGCCCTCCTGCAGTTGAAAAAATGAGCGAATAAAAATCGTCAGTAGCTGACGAACACATCTGCAACTCGATTTCTGCAAAACATCATGAAAAATTGTGTACAAACAATTGTCCCGACCATTAACCTCAAACATAAACTCGCTAGAAGACTATAAGTTGACAGTTTGAGTGAGAAGTTTCTTGCTAGCTGTACCAATCTGTTTTTGTGCAAATAAACGCAGTCTCAAACCAGAATTGTTGTCTCCAGACTGCAACTCATAAATTTTTAAGACACCTCGTCGCTACAGGGTATGTATGTTTCAGTTTAATCGCAGGTTTTGGATGCTGCCGGTCTAATTATGTCCCGGCCGCTTTCTAGCAATCCCATCCTTAATTAATCTCTTTGGGCGATTGCGAAGGGGGCTAGCGCACCAAAACCCAAGAAACCGGGTTTTTTACCGGGAGTGAGGGCTGCAAGGAACTCTTTTTGTCTGTCAAGCCCGGTTTCTTAGTTCAGAAATAGTGAAATTTCTCTACCCGTAAACTGCATTGGACGATCGACAGAAACCTCATAAAATAAATTTTTGAGAATTCTTGTTATTGTCCGTTGCCGGATGTAAAAAAAATGCGGGTATAAAAATACACTCTATCGCAAAAATCGAATGCGAAATATCTCCCAATAGATAGATTAGTGGAATTTAATTTCCCTATCTTCAGCGGTTGCGCTGACTATATTTGCAATGCTATCAAAGAGCGAGATAGCACAGCTTTGTGCTGAGTAAAATAAGCCTCTTGCTCTCGATTACATTCAAGCTGCAGAGCTGATAACTCTGCAATCCAAGCTTTTTTTTCCGATATCGCTATTATCTTGAAACTGGCATCTTACGGCAATTATTACTCAGGGAATTCTACCATGCAAAGCATCTGCAACAAACCAATTTTTACAACCCAAAAAGTAAGCAATACCACCGCAAGCATTACTAACAAAACATCCCGAATAACAGTAACTCATCCCGCTCAAAAAATACAACAAGTAAATGGAGACTGGTGTCTGTATTCTTCACAAAACGATGAGAGCGCGGGAATTGGGAACTCCCAAACAGAATTTTTGCCAGCAACAAAATCGCCGATCTCCCGGAGTGTAAAAAATGTGCTGTTCCTCGATGCCAGAGTAGAGCAATACGACAGCTTGGCAAGCGGAGCAACAGCAGGTACAGAAGTATTTATACTCGACTCGCAGCGGGATGGAGTCGAGCAAATTACTACAATTCTGGCTAGTTGTAGCAATTTAGACAGCCTGCAAATAATTTCTCACGGTCGAGAAGCAGCAGTGCAACTAGGGTCGATCGCCCTGAGCAGCGACAACATAGAAACCTACAGCCATTTGTTGCAGCAGTGGGGAAAAAGCCTCAGCGAGAGAGGAGCTATCTTGTTGTGCGGGTGTAGTGTCGCAGCCGGAGAAAGCGGCCGGGCCTTCGTGCGGTGGCTGAAGGCAATTAGTGGTGCAGATATTGCAGCCTCCGACAACTTGACGGGGAGTGCGGCACTAGGCGGCGACTGGAAATTAGAATTTGCGACAGGGGAAATCGAGGCGAGTATCGCCATTGAAAAAGTAGCGCTCGAAGCATACAGCTACACCCTAGGCACATTAGTTAACGAAACTTTCAAGAACGCCACAGTTAGGGGGCCTTGGATTTACGGGGGAACACGCGGTGCGCTGTTCAATCCGGCTGGGGGACCAGCATCTTCTCAAGATATCCCCGGCATTACCGGAGGGACTGTATCCGGCATACTTCCGGCGGTCGGAGGCAGTGTTCCAGGCGATGGCGCCCTGCGATTAACTCCAGCAGTAAACAACCGGGAAGCCTTCGTCATCTACAACAACCCCATTCCTTCAACCGACGGTATCAGAGTTAAGTTTGATTTTTATTCCTACGGTTCAAGCGAGCAATTTCAGTCTCCGCAACCCTTTATTAGTCCTCAGCCAGGAGACGGGCTGGGTTTCTTCTTGATTGATGGCACTGTTAGCCCAACCAGGACTGGGGGTTATGGCGGTTCTCTGGCTTATGCTCCACGAACGGGTACACCCGGTATTGACGGAGGTTATTTAGGCATTGGGCTTGACGAGTTTGGCAATTTTTCAACATCCACAGAAGGGCGCTCTGGCCCGGAGCCTCCTTCGATTCCCGGCTCCTCTATTGGTTCTTTCAGACCTGATTCAGTAACTATTAGAGGAAATCAAGCAAATAGTTATTCGTTTTTAACAAATGCGATCGTTCCCTTCGGCATCGATAACATTCCTACGAGCATTGACTTTAGTGGCCCTGTTGCCGGCAGTAGTTTTAATTTCAGCAATACGTTCACGAGCGATCGCAATGCAGCCAGAAGAGCCGTTCAAGTTACCCTAAATCCATCTAACGACAAGGTGGAACCCAATCGCCTCACCGTTGCCTTCGATAGGAATTTTGACGGCACCTACGAAACTACAGTGATCGACATCCCCAACTTGGCAACCAAAAACGGCCCAGTACCGCCAATTTTCAAATTTGGTTTTGGCAGTTCCACAGGAGGTGCCAACAACATTCACGAACTTCAAAACCTGGTAGTCGAGACGGTAAATCCTCCGACTATCTCGGCTGACGTGAGCACGATCAAGACCGGCCCTGCGTTCATCAAGCCAGGGGGCAGCATTACCTACACGATTACAACGGTCAACAAAGGGCCAGCACCGGCTAGAAACGTCAAGATTCAAGACGAAATACCTTTTGAACTGCTCATTCCCCCCGGAAACCCGCCAATTCTCAATCTCTCGGATAATGGCACTTACCAGAACCAAACGAAGTCTGTCACCTGGCCTGTAGTTCCCGTTCTCAATCCGGGCGAGACTCTCACTTACAGCGTGACAGTTAATGTGCGGTCTGATTTACCTGTCGGTACCACTTTTTCTAACATTGCATTCAGCAATAGCTCGACTTTCGACCCTGACCTCAGCAACAACAGCGCTATATTCCCGCCGGGACAAGTCGATGGGCCTGGTGTAGTCTTTACCACAATTGTCAATACAGTCGCGGATGTAGTCACTACCAAGAGCGGCAATCTGACTGCAGCAGCCGGGTCAACCGTCACCTACACGCTGAACACGACTAATAGGGGGCCCGACCCAGCGATCGACGTGACCATCACTGACAGCATTATTCCGGGTTTAACAGGAGTCAGCTTTTCCAACGGCGGGAGCTATGACGCACAAACCGGCATTGTCTCCTTTCCACCGGTGGCGACGCTGGCAAACGGGGCGACTGAGCCCCGCACCGTCAGTTTCGTTGCGCCAGCCACGCTTAACACCATCAGCAACACGGCTCGGAGCCGCTCGAGGACTTATGACCCGATCGCCAGTAACAACAACGGCTCCACCACCAACAAAGAGGGAACTCCCACTAACTCTAGTGTTACGACAACTATTACGCCCAACGCCGATCTGGCAACCACCAAAACCGGCTCTACCACTGCTGTCCCCGGCAGCTCGGTCAGCTACAGCATCGCCACACTCAACAACGGCCCCAGTCCGGCACAAGCTGTAACCATCACTGACAGCATCGTTCCCGGATTAACGGGAGTCACGGCATCTAACGACGGCACTTACGATGCAGTGACAGGCATTGTCACCTTCCCACCCGTGGCGATCGCCAACGGTGAGACAGTCAACCGGACGATCGGCTTCACAGTACCCCTGACGGCAACTTCCATCAGCAACACCGCCAGAAGTAGCTCGATCACTCCCGACTTGACTCCCAACAACAACAACGGTACCGACCCCAGTGCTACCGTGTCCACCAGCGTCAGTCCTGGGGCCGATATTGTCACCCAAAAGACTGCTCCGGCAACCATCAAGGCGGGCGATACGCTGATTTATACAATTACTACTAGCAACAACGGCCCTAGTACCGCGACCAACCTAGTCATCACCGACAGCCTGATTCCCGGCTTAAAAAATGTCACGGTGTCCGACGGCGGAACCTACAACGAAACCACAGGGACGATCGATTTCCCGATCCCGACTTTAGCCAGCGGCAGCAGCCAGAGCCGCACGATCAGATTTGTACCGCCACCGACGCTGACAAGCATCCTCAACGTGGTTTCGAGTACATCGGACACTTTTGACCCCGACCTGACAAACAACAACGGCTCGGTCATCGCAGCGCCCGGTGAGCCGGGGGGACAAGTCATTACGACCATTGGTGCAGTCGCCGATATTGTCACCCAAAAGACTGCTCCGGCAACCATCAAGGCGGGCGATACGCTGATTTATACAATTACTACTAG